>NZ_JBVHMF010000002.1:257152-443985 GCF_055558595.1 Streptomyces sp. NPDC025721
TTTCCGAGAACGGAGCCCCCGCACGGGGCTTCCCCCCCCCCCCCCTCCCCCCCCCCCCCCCCCTCGCCCCCTCGCTCCCCCCCCCCCTGGGGGGGACCCCCCCCCCCCCGCGCTTGGCCCACCCTGTGTCGCGGCCCTGCGGCGGTCGCGACGGCCGCGCCGGGTCCCGCGCCTCCCCGAGAAGGGACGCCCGCGCGATGAGCGAGATCAGCGCAGCCCACCAGATCCCCGCGGTCGGCGCCCCGGCACCCGACTTCGCCCTGCCCGACCAGCACGGCCGTACCGTGCGCCTGGCCGACTTCCGCGGCCGGAAGAACGTCGTGCTGCTCTTCTACCCCTTCGCCTTCACCGGCGTGTGCACCGGCGAGCTGTGCGCGCTGCGCGACGAGCTGCCCGCGTTCCAGAACGCGGACGTGCAACTGCTCGCCGTCTCCTGCGACTCGATGCACTCGCTGAGGGTCTTCGCCGACCAGGAGGGCCTGGACTACCCGCTGCTGTCCGACTTCTGGCCGCACGGCGCGGTCTCCCGCGCCTACGGCGTCTTCGCCGAGGACAAGGGCTGCGCCCTGCGCGGCACCTTCGTCATCGACAAGGAGGGCACCGTGCGCTGGACCGTCGTCAACGGGCTGCCGGACGCCCGCGATCTTCACGACTACGCAAAGGCGCTCGAATCGCTGTAGACCTCGGGAACCCGTCACTAAGCTCGGCACGTTGATCCGGCACCAGCGCAGGATCTGTGCACGCGTACGCCACGCACACAGCACGCACGAACCGATTTGGGAGGACTCGTGGGAGTCAGCCTCAGCAAGGGTGGCAACGTCTCGCTGACCAAGGAGGCGCCGAATCTCACGGCCGTCGTCGTCGGTCTGGGCTGGGACGCCCGCACCACCACCGGCAACGACTTCGACCTCGACGCGAGCGCGCTGCTCACCAGCGACCAGGGCAAGGTGCTCTCCGACGCGCACTTCGTCTTCTTCAACAACCTCACCAGCCCCGACGGCTCCGTGGTGCACACCGGTGACAACCTCACCGGTGAGGGCGAGGGCGACGACGAGGTCATCAACGTGAATCTGGCCGGTGTCCCGGCCGATGTCGCGAAGATCGTCTTCCCCGTCTCCATCTACGAGGCCGAGAGCCGCCAGCAGAGCTTCGGCCAGGTGCGCAACGCCTACATCCGGGTGCTCAACGCGGCGGACCAGCGCGAGCTGGCCCGCTACGACCTGACCGAGGACGCCTCGACCGAGACCGCCATGGTCTTCGGCGAGCTGTACCGGCACGGCGCGGAGTGGAAGTTCCGCGCCATCGGCCAGGGCTACGCCTCGGGACTGCGCGGCATCGCCCAGGACTTCGGCGTCAACGTCTGATCGCGGTGCGGCGCCCGGCCACCGGGCGCCGCCCGTCCCTGGCGGACCCAGGACCCAGGGCCCACCCAGCACCCAGGACCCACCCAGCACACCCTGCGACGGGGAGGAACGAAACACGATGGGCGTCACGCTCGCCAAGGGAGGCAATGTCTCCCTCTCCAAGGCCGCGCCGAATCTCACCAAGGTGCAGATCGGTCTCGGCTGGAGTTCCCGCTCGACCACCGGAGCCGACTTCGACCTGGACGCCAGCGCGCTGCTCTGCGGCAACGGCCGGGTCCTGGGAGACGAGTTCTTCGTCTTCTACAACAATCTCAAGAGCCCGGAGGGTTCCGTCGAGCACACCGGCGACGAACTGGTCGGCGGCACCGGCGGTGACGACGAGACGATCCTGGTGGACCTGAGCCTCGTCCCCGAGCGCGTCGACAAGATCGTCTTCCCGGTCTCGATCTACGACGCCGACGCCCGTTCCCAGACCTTCGGCCAGGTCAGCAACGCGTACATCCGGGTGCTCAACCAGGCGGACGGCGCCGAACTGGCCCGTTACGACCTGACCGAGGACGCCTCGACCGAGACCGCGATGATCTTCGGCGAGCTCTACCGCTACAGCGGCGAGTGGAAGTTCCGTGCGGTAGGTCAGGGGTACGCCTCCGGACTGCGCGGCATCGCCCTAGACTTCGGGGTCAACGTTTCGTAAAGCCGCGTACCTCGCGGGGGTCCTCGTGATCATCAGGGAAATAGGTAGGTAGCTCGTGCTCCTCAGAACATTCGGCTGGTCGTTCGGCATCACTGCCGCCGGCCTCGCCCTGGCCGGCGTCCTCTGGGGCTGGAAGGGCCTGGCCATTGTCGCGATCCTGTCGGTCCTCGAGATCTCACTCTCGTTCGACAACGCGGTGATCAACGCGGGCATCCTCCGCAAGATGAATGCCTTCTGGCAGAAGATGTTCCTCACCATCGGCGTGCTGATCGCCGTCTTCGGCATGAGGCTCGTCTTCCCGATCATCATCGTCGCCATCACGGCCAAGCTCAGTCCGTGGGAAGCGGTCAGGGTCGCGATCAACGACCACGACCGCTACGAGGCGCTGGTCACCGGCGCGCACCCGGCGATCGCCGCCTTCGGTGGCATGTTCCTGCTGATGATCTTCCTCGACTTCATCTTCGAGGAGCGGGAGATCACCTGGCTGGGCTGGCTGGAGAAGCCGCTGGCCAAGGTCGGCAAGCTGGACATGCTCTCCGTCGTGGTCGCGCTGGTCGCGCTGCTCGTCGCCGCCACCACCGTCGCCACCGGCGTCCCGCTGCACGGCGGTCACGGCACCATCGACAAGGGTGAGACGGTGCTGCTGGCGGGCGTCGGCGGCCTGCTCACGTATCTCATCGTCGGCGGTGTCTCCAGCTTCTTCGAGGAGCGGCTGGAGGACGACGACGAGGACGGCGCGGACGACGAGGACGGCGCGGAAGCGGGCGGAGCGGAGCCCGTCGCGGCGAAGAGCGGCAACGGCGTCAGCACCGGACAGGTCGTGGGCCTGGCGGGCAAGGCCGCGTTCTTCATGTTCCTCTACCTCGAAGTCATCGACGCGTCCTTCTCCTTCGACGGTGTCGTCGGCGCCTTCGCGGTCAGCAACGACATCTTCGAGATCGCGCTGGGTCTCGGCATCGGCGCGATGTACATCAGGTCGCTGACCGTCTTCCTGGTCCGCAAGGGCACCCTGGACGACTACGTCTACCTGGAGCACGGCGCGCACTACGCGATCGGCGCGCTGGCCGTCATCCTGCTCGTCACGATCAAGTACGACGTCAGCGAGGTCATCACCGGTCTGGTCGGCGTGGTGCTGATCGCCGCTTCGTACTGGTCCTCGGTGGTACGCAACCGCCGACTCGGGGAAGACTCCGGGCAACCGGACGGTGACAAGGACGACGACAAGGCGGAAGTCGCGAGCGGGGTCTGACCCCGGTCGCGCCAGCGCTGCCCCCGCCGTCCGGCGGGGGCAGCCTCATGTCAGGGGAGGGCGAGGGCAGATGGCCTGGTGGAGTTTTCTGCGGCCGAGCGGCGGGCAGCAGTTCGACGTCGCGAACGCGCACACCGTGGAACTCACCAAGCGGCACCCGATGGTGTCGCTGTCCAAGCAGGGAGCGGCCGTCGGCAACCTCCGGGTCAACCTCTCGTGGTCGATGCGGACATCCGACACCGGTGGCTGGGCCACCTCCAACGGCGGGTTCTTCCGCCGCCAGCTCGACGTCTTCAAACCGCGCGTGGTGCAGGCGGCCGGACCCGCCATGGTCAATGTCGACCTCGACCTGGCCTGCATGTACGAACTGGCCGACGGCAGCAAGGGAGTTGTCCAGCCGCTCGGCAATCTGCTGGGCGACCTGGACGCGCCGCCGTACATCCAGATGAGCGGCGACGACCGGTTCGGCGGCACCTCGGGCGAGACGCTGTACATCAACTTCGACAAGCGGGACGAATTCCGGCGGCTGCTGGTCTTCGTCTACATCTACGACGGCACGCCCGCCTTCGACCGCACGCACGCGAAGGTCGAGATCTTCCCGACCTCGGGCCCGCGCATCGAGATCCCGCTCAACGAGCGGGAGCCGCAGGCCCGTTCGTGCGCCGTCGTGCTGATCGAGAACCGCAAGGGCGAGCTGGTGGTGCGCCGCGAGGTCAGGTACGTCTACGGCTTCCAGGCCGAGATCGACCGGCTCTACGGCTGGGGCCTCCAGTGGGGCCGCGGCTACAAGTCCAAGGTCTGACCGCGTCCGGCGGGCTGTCCGCGCGGGTCAGCTGCCCGACTGGAACTGGGGTCCCTGCGGCGGCAGTTGGAAGCCGCCGTCGTTGGCGGCGGCAGTGGCGGCCACCGGCTGCGGGTAGCCGTACGCCGGGTAGCCCTGCTGCGGCTGCTGGTGGACCGCGGGGGCCGTGGTGGCCGCCACGGGCTGCGGGTAGCCGTAGGCGGGCTGTGCGGGCACGTGGCCGGGCGAGGGAGCCTGGAGCGGGTATCCGTACGCACTGGTGGGCGCGGGCTCCGGCTCCTGGGCGTACGGCGCGGTCTGCTGGGACACCGGCCCGGCCGTGGGCGGCGCCGCCGGGGAGACGGTGGGCGGCGCGGTCGTGGCCGGTACGGCGGTACGGTCGGAGTCGCCGCCCTCGACGTCGTCCACCGCGATGCCGAATTCGGTGGCCACGCCGACCAGACCGGTGTCGTACCCCTGGCCCAGGGCGCGGAATTTCCAGCCGCCGTCCTTGCGGTAGATCTCGCCGCAGTTCAGGGCGGTCTCGTAGCCGGTGTCGGGGCGCACCTCGAAGGTGATGACGGGCGCGTGCTGCGGCCCCGTGGTGTCGTAGAGGAGCACGCACAGGTCCTGGACCTGCGCGAAGGGGCCGCCGTCGCAGGAGGCGACGATCACGACGCGGTCCACGTCGGAGCCGAGGGCGGCCAGGTCGACCTCGACGGTGTCGGTCAGGCTGCCGGAGACGCGTTTCTTGGGCAGGTGACGGGCGAGCCCCGAGGGGTGGCGCGGTTCGTTGTAGAAGACGAAGTCGGCGTCGGAACGGACCTTGCCGTTGGAACCGAGCAGCAGCACGGAGGCGTCAACATCGGGGGAACCGGACGCCGGGGTCCAGCGCAGTACCGCCCGGATTCCGGGGGCGTCCAGTGGGGTGTTCGAGCCCTTCACCATCACGTGCGTCATACCGGTCATCCTGCCCTCCCCGTGGCGTGCGCCACAACGCCGGGCGGGACGGTCACGCGGTGGACCCGCCGCGGTTACCTGTTTTTCACGTGTGGAGGGAACCTCTACCCCATGCTCGCACGTACGATAATCGGCCAGATATCATCGGGCTCACTACCTCGAAATGGGGCGTATGCGACACTTCGGGCACCTCGCTCCTGAAGCCAGGAGCGAACTGTTTCACCGCGAGCCGCAGGAGTTCACTGCCGACTCGCCCGCACGCATGCTCGCGGTCGCCCTCGGCGCCACCCTCTACAGCCCCGCCACCCGCCCGCAGCTCGCGGACGACGTGGTGAAGCAGGCCGCCCGGGGTGTGGTGTCGATGGTCCTGTGCCTGGAGGACTCCATCGACGACCGCGACGTCGTCGCAGGTGAGGCCAATCTCGTCCGGCAGTTCGCCGATCTCGCGACCCGGCCGGAGGCGGCGCTTCCGCTGCTGTTCATCCGGGTCCGCACGCCCGCGCAGATCACCGACCTGGTGACACGGCTCGGCGGCACCGTGGAACTGCTGTCCGGATTCGTGCTGCCCAAGTTCACCGAGGAGACCGGCGTCCCCTTCCTGGAGGCCATGGCGCACGCGGAGGCCGCCAGCGGGCGGCGCCTTTTCGCCATGCCCGTACTGGAGTCCCCGCAGCTCCTGCACCTGGAGAGCCGGGTCGAGACGCTCTACGGGATATCCAGGACGGTCGACAAATACCGCGAGCGGGTGCTCGCCCTGCGCCTGGGCGTCACCGACTTCTGCTCCTCCTACGGCCTGCGCCGCGCCCCCGCGATGACCGCCTACGACGTGCAGATCGTCGCCTCGGTGATCGCCGACGTGGTCAACGTCCTCGGCCGCGCCGACGGCAGCGGCTTCACCGTGACGGGACCGGTCTGGGAGTACTTCAGGCACCACGAGCGGATGTTCAAGCCGCAACTGCGCCGCAGCCCCTTCACCCCCGAGGCCGAGGACCTGCGCGACACCCTCATCGAGCGCGACATGGACGGACTGCTCCGCGAGATCGAGCTGGACCGCGCCAACGGCCTCCAGGGCAAGACCTGCATCCACCCCACCCACGTGCCCGTCGTGCACGCGCTGAGCGTCGTCACGCACGAGGAGTTCTGCGACGCGGCCGACATACTCGACGAGGACCGCTCCGGCGGCGGCGTCATGCGGTCCGCGTACACCAACAAGATGAACGAGGTGAAGCCGCACCGCGCCTGGGCGGAGCGCACCATGCGCCGCGCCGAGGTTTTCGGCGTCGCCCAGGAGGACATCGGCTTCGTGGAACTGCTCGCGGCGAGCCTGCCGCAGTCCTGAGCGCGGTCCCGGAACAGCCTCCAGCGCAGTCCTGAGCACGGCCAGGCGCCGCGCCCAGCCCTGAGCACGGCCCCCGCGCCGCGCTCGCACCGAACGGAAGAGAAGCACCGCATGGCAACGCACACGCCCTGGCCGGGCCAGTGGGTCGCGGACCGGCTGGGCATCGGCCTGGTGGGCGAGGGCCTGCACGGAGTGCTCGGCCTCGCGCTGCGCCGCAACCCCAAGCGCGCCCACCTGCTGGTCTCCAACATCCTCGGCAAGCACGTCCCGCAGGACCCGCGCGCGGTCTACGGCTCCGCGTACGCGCTCGGCGAGCGGGTCCGCGACCTGCTCGGCCCGGACGCGGTCGCCGACGCCGTGGTCCTCGGCTACGCCGAGACCGCGACGGGGCTCGGCCACTGCGTCGCCGACGGCGTCGGCGGTGTGCCGTACCTGCACTCCACCCGGCGCGAGGTCGCGGGCGTCGCGGCGGGCGGCGGCTTCCAGGAGGAGCACAGCCACGCCACCGGGCACCTGCTGCTCCCCGAGGACCCGGCGCTGCTGGCGGGCAGCGGCCCGCTGGTCCTCGTCGACGACGAGTTCTCCACCGGCCAGACCATCCTCAACACCATCCGTGACCTGCACGGACGCCACCCGCGCGAGCGGTATGTGGTGGTCGCCCTCACCGACATGCGGTCCGCCGCCGACCAGGCGCGGCTGGAGGACTTCGCGGCGGAACTCGGCGCCCGCGTGGACGTCGTCGCCCTGGTCGCGGGGGCCGTCACGCTCCCCGAGGGCGTGCTGGAGCGCGGCCAGGCCCTGGTGGCCGCCCACGAGACGCCGCCGCCCGCGCCCGCCGACTACTACGACCTCACGCACGTCGAGCTGGACTGGCCGGCCGGGGTGCCGGACGGCGGCAGGCACGGCTTCCTGCCCGAGCACCGCGCCGCCCTGGAGGCCGCGCTGCCCGCGATGGGACAGCGGCTGGCCGCCGCGCTTCCGCCCGGCGCCCGCCGCGTCCTCGTCCTCGGCAACGAGGAGCTGATGTACGCCCCGCTGCGGCTGGCGGAGGCGCTGCGACGGCACACCGCCGCAGCGGACGGGGGCCTTGAGGGCCTGGGGCGGCACACCGCCGCAGCGGACGCGGGCCTTGGGGGCTCGCGGGCGGCCCCTGGCGGCGCTCTCGACGTGCGCTACTCCACCACCACCCGCTCGCCGGTGCTGGCCGTCGACGACCCCGGCTACGCCATCCGCAGCCGGATCGTGTTCCCCGCCCACGACGAGCCCAGCGACGGCCCCGGCGACCGGTACGCGTACAACGTGGCGGGCGCGGGCTTCGACGCGGTCGTCTGCGTCATCGACTCCGCGGGCGAGACCCCCGAGCTGTACGGGCCCGGCGGCCTGATCGCCCAGCTCGCCGCGCACACCGACCGCGTACTGGTCGCCGTCGTCCCCACCTACCGGCCGCGGCCCCGGCTGCACGCCCGGTTGCGGTCCCGGCTCACCGCCGGAACCGAGTCCCGTCCCCGACCGAACGGACACGCCGCACCGATGAGCCCCGCCCCTGTGAGCGCCACCGCCCGACCGCTGCCCGAGCCCCTGCGCGGCCCCGCCTTCTCGTCGTACGCGGCGGACGAGGTCGGCTGGCTGCTCAAGGACCTGTCGGAGGTCGAGCTGGAAGCGCCGACCGAGGAGCGCGAGGAGGCCATCCAGAGCGGCGGCGCGCATTATGCCGAGTCGCTGCCCGTCGAGTACCAGCCGAGCGCCGCGTACCAGGACCTGTTCAAGGCCGCCCTCGACGGCTCCGCCGAACGCATCGCGCGCGCGGTCGGCGCCGTCACCGAACTCGTGCTCGCCGAGCGCGGCCCGGACGCCGTCCTGGTCTCGCTGGCCCGCGCGGGCACCCCGGTCGGCGTGCTGATGCGCCGCTGGGCCCGGCACGCGCACGGCCTGGACCTGCCGCACTACGCCGTCTCCATCGTCCGCGGCCGGGGCATCGACCGCAACGCGCTGAGCTGGCTGGCCGCCCACCACGACGCGGCGAACGCCGTGTTCGTCGACGGCTGGACGGGCAAGGGCGCCATCACCCGCGAACTGGCCGAAGCCGTCAAGGACTTCGACGGCGAAGGCGTCTTCGACCCGGACATCGCGGTGCTCGCCGACCCCGGCGGCTGCGTGTCCACCTACGGCACCCGCGACGACTTCCTGATCCCCTCCGCGTGCCTCAACTCCACGGTCTCCGGCCTCATTTCGCGCACCGTGCTGCGCGCCGACCTGACCGGGCCCGACGACTACCACGGCGCGAAGTTCTACCGCGAGCTGGCGGGCGCCGACGTCTCAGGGCTCTTCCTCGACACCGTCACCGCCGCCTTCGACCGGGTCGGCGACGCCGTCGCCGAGGACGTCAAGTCGCTGCGCTCCGCCGACCGTTCACCCACCTGGGCGGGCTGGGCCGCGGTCGAGCGGATCAGCGAGGAGTACGGCATCGGCGACGTGAACCTCGTCAAGCCCGGCGTCGGCGAGACCACCCGCGTGCTGCTGCGCCGGGTGCCCTGGAAGATCCTCGCCCAGCGCGGCGTCGGCGCCGACCTCGACCACGTCCGCCTGCTGGCCGCACAGCGCGGCGTACCGGTCGAGGAGGTGGACGGGCTGCCGTACTCCTGCGTGGGTCTCATCCACCCCCGCTACACCCGAGGGGCCACCGGGACCGACGGCAAGGCGGTGGACGCGAAGTGAGTACCCGTCAGAACCGCACGCTGGTCGCCAGCGACCTCGACCGCACCCTGATCTACTCCACGGCGGCGCTCGCCCTCACCATGGCCGACGAGCACGCGCCGCGCCTGCTCTGCGTCGAGGTGCACGAGGCCAAGCCGCTGTCCTACATGACCGAGACCGCCGCCGCGCTGCTGGTGCGACTCGCAGCGGAGGCCGGGCAGTTCGTGCCCTCCACCACCCGCACCCGCAAGCAGTACCGCCGGATCAGCCTGCCGGGACCCCAGCCGCGGTACGCCATCTGCGCCAACGGCGGCCACCTCCTGGTCGACGGCCGCACCGACCATGACTGGAACGCCGAGATCCGCCGCCGTCTCGCCGACGGCTCCGCGCCGCTGGACGAGGTACGCGCCCACCTCGCCGCCACCGCCGACCCCGCGTGGCTGCGCAAGGAGCGCATCGCGGAAGACCTCTTCGCCTACCTCGTGGTCGACCGCGAACGCCTCCCCGCCGGCTGGGTCAAGGAACTCGCCGCCTGGGCCGAACCCCGCGGCTGGACCGTTTCCCTCCAGGGCCGCAAGATCTACGCCGTGCCGCTGCCGCTCAGCAAGTCCGCCGCCCTCGCCGAGGTCGTCCGCCGCACCGGCGCCGACCGCGTCCTCGCCGCCGGCGACTCCCTCCTCGACGCCGATCTGCTCCTCGCCGCCGATGAGGGCTGGCGCCCCGGCCACGGCGAGCTGGCCGACTCCGGCTGGACCGCCCCCCACGTCACCGGCCTCCCCACGGTCGGCGTCGCCGCCGGCGAAGAGATCATCCTGCGGATGCGCAACGCCCTCTAACGCCGCCCCCACGCAGGGCCAGCCTGCCCCAGGGCCTTGTTTTTAGGGGTCCGGGGCTGGTGCGCTGCCGTCGCGCAGGGCCTTGTTTTTTTAGGGGCGCGGGGAACTGCGCGACCAGCCACCGACGGTGGCGCGCCTTGAAAACCGGCCCCAGCGGGGCAGACGCTGTCTGTTCTCGGGCTGACAGCCCGGTGGGGGCGGGCCGCGCAGTTCCCCGCGCCCCCAAAAAAAGCGCGTGGCCGGCGCCCCGGCGGAGAGGAACCGCCTCGGGGCCCGGGGTCAGTGCCCCGGGGCCACCACCCGGGTGCAATAGGCGCGGGAGCGCTCTACGCGTCGCGCGTTGGGCCGCTCGCTCGCAGCGATAAAGGCCCGGGCCTCCAGCTCGCTGCGCCCCCCGCGCACGTGCCGTCGCAGCAGCCGCCGCTCACGCACCTGACGCGGCGCGTCGACGTACCAGAGCTCGTCCAGCAGGTCACGGACCTGCTCCCACCCGGCACCGTCGTCGGCGAGGTAATTGCCCTCGGTGACGACGAGCCGGACACCGGGCGCGACGACCAGCCCGGCGGCCACCGGCTCGTCCAGGCGCCGGTCGAAGTCGGGCGCGTAGACCGGGTGTTGACGGTCACCGCGCAGCCGCCGCAGCAGGTGGACGTAGCCGTCCACGTCGAACGTCTCGGGCGCGCCCTTGCGGTCCCGCAGCCCCAGCCGGTCCAACTGCGCGTTGGACAGATGGAACCCGTCCATCGGCACATACGCGGCCGTCCCCGCGCCCACCCGGTCGTTCACCCCGGACACCAGCCGCCGCGCCAGAGTCGACTTCCCGGCGGCCGGGGCGCCCGCCAGCCCCAGCAGAGCCCTCCGGCCTGGAATGCTGGGGACCAAGGCGACCGCGTCATCCACGAGCATTCCGTCACCCTAGGGCCCGGACGGGCCCTGAGCGCCGCACCAGGGAGAAGACCCTTGTCCGAAACGAAGAACCCGCAGCTCACACCCGAGCTCTACGGATACGTCCTCGCGCACAACCCGCCGCTGGACGCCGTCCAGCGGGAACTGGTCGAGACCACGCACGCCCGCCTCGCCGATGTGGCCGGGCTCCAGACCGCTGAGGAGCAGGGCCCGCTGCTGGCCTTCCTCGTCCGCCTGACCGGCGCCAAGCAGATCGTGGAGGTCGGCACCTTCACCGGCTTCTCGACCCTGTCGATGGCCCAGGCCCTGCCCGCCGACGGCAGGCTCATCGCCTGCGACGTCTCCGAGGAGTGGACCGCCGTCGGCCAGGACGCCTGGGCCAAGGCGGGCGTCGCCGACCGCGTCGACCTGCGGATCGCCCCGGCCATCGACACGCTCAAGGCGCTGCCCGGCGGCCAGTGGATCGACCTGGTGTTCCTGGACGCCGACAAGGGGTCCTACACCGACTACTGGGAGGAGCTGGTGCCGCGCATGAACCCCGGCGGCCTGCTCGTCGTCGACAACACGCTCTTCCACGGCGAGGTCGTGGACGAGGACGCGACCGGCGGCGCCGCGGCCATCCGCGCGTTCAACGACCACGTACGCGCGGACGACCGGGTGGACGACGTCCTGCTCACCGTCGCGGACGGCCTGACCCTGGCCCGTAAGAAGTAGTCACTCCGGCAGGACCGTCACGGGGTCAGTGCTGCGGCAGTCCGCGGGGAGGCGGCCGCCGGGTGGTCACCGCCGCCCGGGCCTCCTCCTCGCGGGCTGCCTGCTGGGGGTGGCGCTTGCGCCAGTACGGGTTGTCGTGCGGCAGCCCGCCGGTCACCCGCCCGTACATGCCGAAGAACATCAGCATCACGCCGACCGCGAAGCTGAACAGCACGTTCGACATCTTGAACGCCAGAAGGTTGCTGCCGGTGTCCAGCAGGGCGAGATTGACGAACCCGCTGAGCAGGAAGGCGACGCCGACGACGATGTTGAGGGTCGAGGCGAAGTTGCCGCCCTTCACCATCCCGGCGAAGAGCAGCACGCCGATGACGATGGAGATCGTGCTGAGCGCGCCGTTGGAGTTCAGCCCGGCGATCCGGTCGCCCGCCTTGGACAGGAACGACACGCCGTTGAGGAGTCCGAGGATCCCGAAGACGACCAGGATCAGGCCCATCAGACCGGCGCCGAAGCGGTACATCTGGCTCAGCTTGTGGTCCACGGGCAGATGATCGTCGAGTCGCATATGACCGGCCTCCTTCGCTGAAGGGGAATCGAGGCCGCTGCTCCTCCAGGATAGGCCGGGGTCCGGAATCCGGCGCTCCGCGCGGGTCACCCCGGGTCACGGGCCGGCGGCGCGGGGCTTGCGGCAGCGGGCGGCAGTGCGCGAAGTCCGGCACATCGTTCCCGGACCCCGGCGACGCCGGGCGACCTGTGGATGAACGCCCTCCGCGGGCCGCGTCCCCGCTACCCTGGGCCCATGCCTCGCTACGAGTACCGCTGCAAGACCTGTGGCTCCACCTTCGAGCTGCGCCGCCCGATGTCCCAGTCGGACGCCCCGACCGTCTGCCCCAAGGGTCACGACGACACCGTGAAGCTGCTCTCGACGGTCGCGGTCGGCTCCTCGTCGTCCTCGTCCTCGTCGTCGGCCGGTCCCGCCCCGGCGAGCGGCAACGGCGGCGGCGGATGCTGCGGTGGCGGCTGCTGTAGCTGAACGGACGGGACGGGGGCCGGTACGGGCGGCGGTCGGATCGTACGTATGCCGGTCCGGCCGTATGAACGCTGGTCCGGCCGTACAACGCCGGTCCGGCCGTACCGCCGGTCGCCGGAGCAGGAGACCGGCCAGGGGTGCTCAGCGCCCGGCCGCGCGGTCCTCACGGATGTTGGCCACCACGCGGTTCGCGGTCTCGCGCACCGCTGCGGTCTCGGTGAGGAACGCCCAGTAGTCCGGGTGCCTGCCCTCCAGCGCGGCCACCGCGCGGTCGAGGCGCGCCACCGCGTCGTCCAGCGGGCGGGCGTGCCGCGGCTCCGGCGTCGAACGCCCCTGCATGGCCAGCCGCTGCGCGTCCCGGATCGCGAAGCGGGTCTTCTCGACCTCGCCCTTCGGGTCCTTGCTCACCTCGTTGAGCTGCCGCAGCCGGTCACCGGCCGCGGACACCGCGCCCTCCACGTCGTCCATCAGCGCCCTGACCGTCGCCAGCCGTGACGTGGCGTCCGGCCAGCGCTGCTCGTCCCGCGCCTTGCGCGCCTCGGCCAGCGCCGTCTCCGCCTGCCGTACCGCCTGCGCGGCCCGCTCGGGCACCTGCTGGAGGTCCTGCCAGCACGCCAGCGAGAACCGCCGCCGCAATTCGCTGAGCACCGGGTCCACGCCCTCGGCCCGCGTCGCCAGCGCCTGCACCCGCGTACGCAGCGACACCAGCCGTTTGTCCATCTCCCTGGCCTGCTCGGGCAGCCGCTCCGCCTCGGTCCGCACCGCGTCCGCCTTGCGGCGCACATCGTCGGCCCGCTGGACGGTCTCCTGCACGCCGTGCTTGCTCGCGCCCTCGTTCAGCCTGGTCAGCTCGGGTGCCAGCGCGGCCAGCCGGGCCGCGAGGTCGTCCGCCTTCAGCCCGACCGCGCGGACCCCGTCCAGCGCGTTCGTCGCCGCCAGCAGCGACTGCTTGGCCCGCTCCACGGCGGGCGCCAGCCGGGCGAGTTGCGTCTCCGCCTTGCCGAGCAGCGGCGCGAGACCCGCGGAGAAACGCTCCAGCTCGGTCTTGGCCCTGTCCAGCTCGTCCTTGGCCTTCGTCAGCTCGGTGCGCGCCCGCGCCGCCGTGCCCGCGTCCAGCTCGTCCCGGTCGATGTCGTGCGCGTCCACGGTGTTGATGTAGGCCGCGCTCACCTGGTCGATGCGCTCGCCCAGCGACCGGAATCCGGCCAGCGCCCGGCGCGCCTCGGGGGAGTCGTCCACCGCCGAGATCGTCTCTATCGAGATCTCCAGATCGCGCTGCGCCGTGTCCAGCTCGTAGAACGCCTGTGACGCGGCGTCCTTCGCCGCCTGCGCCTCCGCACGGTGATTGTCGCCGCGTCGCCACCACGAACGTGCCGTCGTCACCGTGACACTCTCTCCCCGCAGATCGCCGCCGACCACCGTCGGACCCATCCTCCCACCAGGCCGCCCCGAACACACCGCCCGGTCCCCACGGCCCCGTGGTTGCTGATCACGCCCCAGGGCAGGGTAACCTGTGACGTCGAACTCACCGAGGGCGTGTAGCTCAGTGGTAGAGCGCCGCCCTTACAAGGCGGATGTCGGCGGTTCGAAACCGTCCACGCCCACCCTCGGAAGCCCCCGGGCCCCTGTCCAGCGTCCTTGGACAGGGGCCTCTTCCCTGTCCCGCTCCGTGTGCCGCCCCCGGCCCGTGCGCGGCGGCCGGGGGCGGTTGCGTGGCCCGTCACGGTCGGGGTTGGGTGGGGTCATGACGCGCCCCGTGCTCTATCTGTTCGGCTCCGCCGCACCCCCGGTACTGGATATCGCCTCGGTCGTCGAGGGCGCGCAACGAGCCGGGTGGGACGTCTGCCTCGGTCTGACGCCCGCCGCCGCCGACTGGCTCTTCACCCAGACGAAGAAGCTGACGAAGCTGACCGGTCACCCGGTGCGCAGCACGTACAAGAAGCCCGGTGAGCCGGACGTCTGGCCGCCCGCGGACGTGATCGCCGTCGCGCCGGCCACCTTCAACACGATCAACCAGTGGGCGCTCGGGATCACCGACCACTTCGTCGTCGGCGTCGCGGCCGAGGCCATCGGCAAGAGCATCCCCCTGGTGACGATGCCGTGCGTGAACACCGCCACCGCCCGGCACCCTGCCTTCGACCGGTCGGTCGACGAACTGCGCGTGGCCGGGGTGAGGGTCCTCTACGGCGAGGGCGGCTTCGTCCCCCACCCGCCAGGCCAGGACGCCCCGGACGACTTCCCCTGGCCGCTGCTGTTCGAGGCGGCGAAGGCGGCACTCCCCGATCACCTGCGCTGACACCGGGCCGGGGACACCGGCCGACCGGGCCGCGTCCGTACTCCCGTGGATGTAACGGCGCGGCCTGTACCGCCCGCGGGGGTACGGCGATGTCCGCCGCTGGCGCGACGTTCCGTGGCTGTCACGCCTTGACGATGGAGGCGATCAGTCGTTCGTCGCAAGGGGAGGCCGGGATGAGGACCGCGGAGCAGGTCAGCGGGGTACGTGACGGGGGCGCCGCGCCGCCGGGCGCAGGGGCGGGCGGGGGCCGGGCGCGGAAGCTGCCGTGGCTGATGCTCGCGCTGTGGGTCGGGGTGCTGGCGGTCGCGATACCGCTGTCCGCCAGGCTCGGTGACGTCCAGCGCGACAGCGTCGTGGACTACCTGCCGAACAGCGCGGACTCCACGCGGGCGGCCAAGATCCAGGCGTCGCTGCCCGGCGGCGAGACGACCGACATCGTCGTGGTCTACCACCGCGACGGCGGCCTCACCGCGGCCGACCGGGCCACCGCCGCGCGGCAGACCGCCGAGATCGCCCGTACGAACCGGCTCACCGGGGACACCCCGCGGGCCGTGCCGTCCAAGGACGGCACCACGCTGATGTACCCGATGTCGACCACGGCGCCGGGCCAGGACTCCCAGGCCAGAACCGACTTCGTGGACGGGGTCAGGGCCGTCGCCAAGGGCGGCTCGGGGCTGACGGTGAAGGTCGGCGGACAGGGCGCCCTGGACACCGACAGCGCCGAGGTCTACAGCGCGCTCGGCGGCCCGCTGCTCTACACCACGGTCCTCGTCGTCGCCGTCCTGCTGATCCTCATCTACCGCAGCCCCGTGCTGTGGCTGATCCCGCTGATCTGCGCGGGCGCCGCCGACGTGCTGTCGATGGCGGTCACCTACGGCCTCAACCAGGCGTTCGGCGTGACCGTCAGCGGCCAGAGCTCCGGTGTGATGACCATCCTCGTCTTCGGCGTCGGCACGGACTACGCGCTGCTGCTCGTGGCCCGCTACCGCGAGGAACTGCGCCGCACCGAGCGCCCGTACGACGCCATGCGCACCGCCCTGCGCAAAGCCGCGCCCGCGGTCCTGGCCTCCGCGGGCACCGTCGCCGCGGGCATGCTCTGCCTGCTGGCCGCGGACCTCAACAGCAGCCGGGGCATGGGCCCGACGGCCGCTGTCGGCGTCGTCTGCGCGCTGCTCGCCATGGTGACGCTGCTGCCCGCCGTCCTCGTCGTCCTCGGCCGCCGCGTGTTCTGGCCGCTGATCCCCGCCCACGGCAGCGAGCCGAAGCAGCGGCGCGGCGCCTTCGTCGCGATCGGCGACGGCGTCGGCCGCAGGCCGGTCGCGGTGCTCGTCGGCGGTGTGCTGCTGCTCGGCGCCCTCGCCGTCGGCGTGCTCAACCTGCCCGGCAGCGTCAAGCAGCAGGACATGTTCAGCAGCGAGCCCGACGCGATCACCGCCATGCGGATGCTCGGCGCGGCCTACCCCGACCAGGGCAGCCGTCCCGTCGCCGTCATCGCGCCCGCCGACCGCGCCGAGGCCGCGCGGGCCGCCGCCCGCTCCACCCGAGGCGTCACCGACGTGCGCGCCGGGCGCACCGCCGACGGCTGGAGCGAATTCTTCGTCACCACCGCGGGCCCGCCGCAGACCGCGGCCGAGACCGCCACCATCAAGGCCCTGCGCACCGGACTCCCCGGCTCCTACGTCGGCGGCCCCAGCGCCCAGCAGCTCGACCTCCAGCACACCAACCAGCGCGACCGCGGCATCGTCATCCCGATCACCCTCGCCGCCGTCCTGCTCATCCTCGTCCTCCTGCTGCGGTCCCTCGTCGCGCCGCTGCTGCTCGTCGTCGCGGTCGTCGCCGTCTGGGGCGCCGCCCTGGGCATCGGCGGCCTCGTCTTCGGCCCGGTCCTCGGCTTCCACGGCACCGATCCAGGACTCGCGCTGCTCTCCTTCGTCTTCCTCGTCGCCCTCGGCGTCGACTACGGCATCTTCCTCATGCACCGCATGCGCGAAGAGGCGCTCAACGGCGCAGGCCCCCGCGAGGCCACCCTCGGCGCGCTCCACTCCACCGGCGGCGTCATCACCTCGGCCGGTGTCGTCCTGGCCGCGACCTTCTCCGTCCTGATGAACATGCCTCTCGTCCAGCTCGCGGAACTCGGCTTCGTCATCGCCGTCGGCGTCCTGCTCGACACCTTCCTCGTCCGCACCTTCCTGGTGACCTCGGCCGCGCTGCTGCTGCGCCGCCGGGTCTGGTGGCCCGGCGCCCTGAGCCGCCCGGCGCCGGGCGAACGGGGGTGAGCCCGCGAGGGCGCCGCGTGACGCGCCAGGACGCGGCGCTCGCGGCGGGGCTGGCGGCGCTGTCGGTGCCGCTGGCCCTGCTGACGCCGGGGACGCGTCCCGACGCGCTGGGCTGGGCGCTGCTGGTCTGCTGCCAGATCCCGCTGCTGTGGCGGCGGACGCACACGACGGCCGCGCTGGTGGTGACGGTCGCGTTCCTTGGGCCGTACCACGCGCTCGGGTATCCGCACGCGGCGCCGGTGCTGGGCTCGATGACGCTGCTGTTCACGGCGGCGGCCACGAGCCCGGTGTGGCGGGCGGCGGCCATCGGGACGGTGGTCGTCGGCGGCACGGTGGCGGCGGACTGGGTCTCGGACGCCGGGGGAGCGGTGGACACGCTGCGGACCTCGGGCTGGATCGCGGCGGTGCTGGTGGCGGGCGCGACCGTGCGCGTGCACCGCCAGTTGGTGGCCGCGACCACGCAGCGGGCCGAGCGCGCCGAACGGACGCGGGAGGAGGTGGCGGCCCGGCGGGTGGCGGAGGAACGGCTGCGGATCGCCCGTGACCTGCACGACCTGCTCGCGCACAGCATCACGCTGATCGGCGTGCAGACGGCGGTGGCCGCGCACGTGATGACGGTGGCGCCCGAGGAGTTCGACCGGGCGGCGGTGTCCAAGGCGCTGGACGGCATCGCGGACACCTGCCGCGCGGCCCGCGTCGAGGTGCGCACCACGCTGGAGGTGCTGCGGTACGGCGAACGGGCCGCCGACGAGGGGCCGTTGCCCGGTCTGGCCGCGCTGTCGGACCTCGCCCGCCCGGCCGGGGCCCGGCTCCACGTGCTTACGGCGCGAGGTGCTTCCTCCGGCGGCGCGGACCCGCACATCCCGCCCGCCGTCGAGGCCGCCGCGTACCGCATCGTGCAGGAGGCCCTGACGAACACCACCCGGCACGCGGGGGCCGGGGCGCGGGCCGAGGTGACCGTGCGCGTCGGCCCCGGCTCGCTGCTGGTCGAGATCACCGACGACGGCGGGGCGGCCGTCGGCACGGGGCCCCGGCCCGGCTCCGGACTCAACCTCCACCTCGGCCGCCACGACAGCCCTCAGGACAGCCCTCAGGACAGCCCTCACGACAGCCCGGCCCACGGCCCCGCCCACGGCCCCGCCCACGGGCCCGACCTCGGCCCCGGCTTCGGTCTGATCGGCATGCGCGAACGCGTCCGCAGCGTCGGCGGCACCCTGACGGCGGGCCCCCTCGCCGGAGGCGGATTCCGGGTCGCGGCCGACCTCCCGCTGACCCCCCGCGCGGACGCGTGTACGGACGGGGCCGCCGCACCGCACGACCCCGCCTGACGCGCCCCGCCGCGCGGGGGACCGGCACCCGCGACCGCGCCCAACTGGTCCTCAACCGCTGCGAGTCGGGCCCGTCACGCCCGCGCGGCGGCCGGTGCGGGCGGCGCTGATTCGCGCGGAAAATCGAGGGTTTGACGCCTTCGTTACTCCTTTGGGGGAACGGTCGCGGGAAGCGTCGGCACGTGCCGCGCGCATGCTGACCATGAAGGGTGACCACTTCTAGGGGGAGGCGCGTCCGCGGTTGGACGGCGCTGCTTGTCGTGACGATGGCGGCAGGATCGTGGGGACTCGGCGCGGTGGCCTCGGCCGAGCCGCGCGCGCGGTGCCCGGCGGGAGCGGGCCACGGCAGAGCGGAGTCATGCCCCGCCGAGCCGTCCCGTCACCCGTCGCACCACGCGTCGCCCGTACCGTCCGAGGCCGCGTCGCCCGCGCCGTCGCACCGCGCGTCGCCCGGTCCGGAACCGACCCGGACGTCGACACCCACACCCGCACCGACACGGACGCGGCCCTCCCGGCCCGATCCCGGTCCCACGTCCCCGCCCACCCGGGCACCCACACCCAATCCCGCTCCCACGACCACACCCGCGCCCGCGCCCGAACCGACGCGTACGGCCGCGCCCACGTCTGTTCCCACCCACAGGACCGACCCCGAGCCCACGGCCGCGCCGACGACCTCGCCCGCGCCCAGCCGTGTGCCCGACCGCCACGAGCCCGTACGGCACCAGCCGACGCACCACGAGCCCGTATGGCACGACCCCGGTCATCACGGCCCGGACCACGCTGACCCGGATCACCCTGATCCCGGGCACCACGACCCTGGGCACCACGACCCCGGACGGCACCGGCCCGATCATCACGGGCCCGGTTACCACCACCCCGACCCGTATGTGCCCTGGTGCGGGTACTGGCCGGACCAGTGGCCCTGGACGTGGCTCTGCCACCGCCACCACCACCATCCGAAGCCGTGCCCGACCCCGACACCGACCCCCACGCCGACTCCCACCCCCACGCCGACTCCCACCCCCACCCCGACTCCTACGCCCACACCGACCCCGACCCCCACTCCGACCCCCACGCCCACGCCGACACCCACTCCGACCCCGACTCCCACGCCGAGTCAGAAAGCGGCGGTGACGCCACGTCCCAGACCCGCGCCGAAGCCCCCGGCGCCCGCACCCGTACCGCAGCCCGTACCCACCGCCGCACCCGTACCGGCTCCCGCGCCGGTGCCGCGGTCCCAACCCGCGCCGCCCGCCGCCCCGGTGGCGGTGCACTGGCCGGAGAAGGCGCCGGCGCCGGTCGCGGCGCCGAAGGAGCACCGCCGGTCGCTGATGATCACGATGATGCTCACCACCGTGCCCGCCGTGCTGGCCGTCGCCGTCCTGCGGCCCGGCTCCTCCGGCTCCAACTCCGGTCGCAGCAGGAACAACTGAACGTGAAACAAGGGGGATTTCCGCATGTCGCAGTGGTTGGCGCTGGTGATCGCGATGGCCGCGGTCTGCGCTGTGGTCCTCGGCGTGGTCGTCCTGCGTACGCGCAAGGTCCACGAGGACGACGATCCGTCGGAGACACCCGACGTCATCGAGTACATGGTCATGATGATCGGCGTGGTCTACGCGATCGTGCTCGGTCTGGCCATCGCCGGTGTCTGGGAGGGGAGGAGCGGGGCACAGGCCGAAGTCCTCGCCGAGGCACAGGCGTTGCACGAGGTGAGCGCGCGGGCGCAGGTGTATCCCGTTGACGTACGCGACCGGATCCGCGCGGACGTGAACGCCTACGCGGCGTTCGTGGCCGACAAGGAGTGGCCGTACATGAAGAACCACGGCGAACTGGAGCCGCGGGGCAACGCGTTGCTCGACACGCTCCGCAAGGACGTCTCGCAGTACGCGCCCACGTCCGACCTCGGCGCCCAGGCGTACCAGCCGCTGGTCGACGAGGTCGCCGCCGTCGACGAGGCCCGCACGTCGCGCAGCCAGAGCGTGGGCGCGACGATGCCGGGGATGGTGTGGTTCGGCCTGATCACCGGCGCGCTGGTGACGGTCGGACTGATCTTCACCCTCCAGATCCGGCGCTCACCGAAGGAGTTGCTGCTCGCCGGTCTGTTCAGCGCGCTCATCGCCTTCCTGCTGTTCCTGATCTGGGACCTCGACGATCCCTTCGGCGGCGGACTCGCCGTCTCCGCCGACGTCTTCCGGGACCTCGTACTGCGCCGCTGACCAGGGCGCGCGCCCCGGCGGACACGGCCGGGAACGCGCACGGCGGACGCGGCTGGGAACGCGACCGGCGGACACAACGAAGCGGCTCCCCTGCCAGGCCGGGCAGGGGAGCCGTTTTCAGGAGAACTGCCGTGCGGTCAGCGCCAGTTGGACACGTTCACGTTCTCCAGGATGCCGAGCGCGTCGGGCACCAGGACGGCCGCGGAGAAGTACGTGCTGACGAGGTAGCTGATGATCGCCTTGTCGTCGATACCCATGAAACGGACGTTGAGCCCCGGCTCGTACTCGTCGGGCAGCCCGGTCTGGTTGAGACCGATGACGCCCTGGTTGTCCTCGCCGCTGCGGACCGCGATGATCGCGCTGGTACGAGCGGTGCTGACCGGGATCTTGTTGCAGCTCAGGATGGGCACACCGCGCCAGCCGGGAACGGTGTGGCCGTGCACCTCCACCGGGTCGGGGTAGAGGCCCGCCCTGGTGCACTCGCGGCCGAAGGCGGCGATGGCCCGCGGGTGGGCGAGGAAGAACTTGGTGCCGCGGCGCCTGCTGAGCAGCTCGTCGAGGTCGTCGGGGAGCGGCGGGCCCGCGTGCGGCTGGATGCGCTGGTCGTAGTCCGCGTTGTGCAGCAGCCCGAACTCGGGGTTGTTGATCAGCTCGTGTTCCTGGCGCTCGCGCAACGCCTCGACGGTGAGCTTGAGTTGCTGCTCGGTCTGGTTCATCGGCTCGTTGTAGAGGTCCGCGACACGGCTGTGGACGCGCAGCACGGTCTGGGCGACGCTCAGCTCGTACTCGCGCGGCTTGACCTCGTAGTCGACGTAGGTGCCGGGCAGCGCTTCCTCGCCCTTGTGGCCCGACGCCAGCTCGATCGCGGCCTCACCGCGCTTGTTGACCCGCTGCCGCGGGATCGCGCGGTGCGCCTCCAGGTGCGTGCGCAGCGCCTCGGACTGTCCGAGCAGCGGTTCGAGCTCCTGCCGGGGCAGGGCCAGCACCGTGGTGACGGTGGCCGCGCGGGCCGTGTACTCCCACTCGCCGTCGGCGCCGAGCAGCGCCTGGTCGCCGAAGTGGTCGCCGTCGGCGAGGACTCCGAGCCGGGTCGGCTCGCCGTACGATCCCTCGCCGAGCTTCTCGACCTTGCCGTGCGCCAGCAGATAGACGGTGTCCGCGGGCGTCCCGGCTTCGGCGATGACCTCGCCCGGCGCGAATTCACGCTGGACGAAACGGTCCGCCAGCGCGGTCAGCGCGCCGACGTCGTTGAACGAGCGCAGCGCGGCCAGCTCGCCCAGCTCCTGCGGGATCACCCGGACCTCGGACCCCGTCTTCACGAAGGTCACGCGCCCGTCGCCGACCGAGTAGCTCAGCCGGCGGTTCACCCGGTACGTGCCCGCGTTGACCTGCACCCAGGGCAGTACGCGCAGCAGCCACCGGGAGGAAATGCCCTGCATCTGCGGGGCGGACTTGGTGGTCGTCGCCAGATTCCTGGCGGCCGACGTGTCCAGACTCGTACGCGCCTGGTCGTCGTGCGGATTGCCGAGTGCGGTGTCCTGGCCCGCATCAACCGACATGTGCTGTCCTTCCCGTAAGCGGGTGATACGGCCTCATTCTTTCCGTGACGCAGAGTGCTGCCTATTGCCGAAACGAGTGAGAATACTTTCCGAAAATCCGGATCGCGGCTTTTGGTGGGGCGCACGGGGCGCGCGACCCCGCGCGCGCTCGAACCCGTGTGCGTCAGGGGGGAGTTCGGGGGCAACCGGTGGGTGGGGACGCCACCTGGCGCCGCCGCACCGCACGAGCACCGCCGGCCCCGAGGGCCGGCTTACAGGAGGTCCGGGATGTTCGCCGCAATCGGGGCAGTCATCTTCGCCATCGCGTACATCATCAACGCCACGAGCACGAGCACGGACGCGGGCTTCACGCCGATCAGTCTGCTGCTCGCGGGACTGGTCTTCGTCGCACTGCACCTGGCGGGCGTCGGGTCGGGCTGGGCGGTCCCCAGCAGACGGCGTCGTCGCCGCTGACCGGGTGCGGGACCGCACCCGAGGTGAGGCGGCGGCCACGCGGCGGTCAGGAACCACCGCTCGCGGAGGCCGCGGCGGCTACAGCGCCTCGACGACCGAGCCGCGGTCCGGGGGCGTCACCTGCGGCGGGATGGTGAGCGGCACGGCGGCCAGCGCCGCGGCCAGCGCGCTGCGGCGCTCCCGGCGGAAGACGTACGCGGCGAAGGCGCCGGCGCCCAGCAGCGCGACGAACGACATCAGGGTGCCGAGCCAGCTCGCGCCCAGCCACTTGCCGCCGATCCAGCCGAGTCCGACGCTGTACGTCGCCCAGGCGACCCCGGCCAGCGCCGACCAGGGCAGGAACTCGCGCGGGCTGCGGCGGGCGGCGCCCGCGCCCAGGCTGACCACACTGCGGCCGGCCGGTGCGAAGCGGGCGAGGATCACCAGGGCGCCGCCGCCCTGGTGCAGTACCTGTCCGAGCCGTTCGTGCGCGCCCGCCAGGCGCCGCGAGGACGCCACTCTACGGTCGAACCACTCCCCGCCGCGGAAGGCCAGCCGGTACGCCAGCAGGTCGCCGAGGCAGGACGCGACGGCGGCGCACACCAGCAGCGCGAAGACGTCGAGCATGTCGTCGCGTGAGCTGGCGGTCCCGGCGGTGGCGGCACTGATCACCAGCACACCGCTCGGCAGCACCGGCACGAAGACGTCGAGGATCACGGAACTCGCCACGAGCACGTAGATCCAGGGCCAGTCGAAAAGGGAGCCCAGGCCTTGCAGCACCGCGCCTCCTCGTCCTTGGCCGAATTCGTACCCGTGGAGCGCCCGTCTGATGCCGGGCACCTCGTACTTGCCGTGCTGTCCGGCTCTCCGTCGGCGTTCCGCCTCGTCGAACCGGGTCCTGAAGGGGTGCTGTCCGGTGGTCGAAGATCTTCATCCACCGTCAGCCGTACAGCGTACGCCAAGGGGCACCGCCGGAACCGGCGAGGGCACGTGACGTAGTAGACATCACTACGAGAATACTTTCCGCCGGGACCGTTCATCGCTGATCAGAGAACTGATCGGAAATCCGTACGATCCGCGCGGGAATCGGCGGGGGCGCCGGGCGGGCGCCCGCCTACAGTGACGCTGTGGCTTCCGCACCCGCTCCTCCAGTGTCCACCCACGAGACGCTGTCCACGTCGCTGGCCTCGAATTCCTCCCTGCTGCCGGTCGACAAGACCCTCGGCTTCGTTCTCGCCGCGCTGCTCGTGGCGGCCGCCGGGGTCGCCGCGTACGCCAGACTCGCCGACGAGCACGACAACTACGCGCGCGGCATCGCCCTGGCGGGCCTCAGGGCGGCCGTACAGCTCGCGGTGGTCGCCGCCCTCATCGGCTGGGTCGTCAAGCACCAGGCGGCGCTGCTGGGCTTCGTGGCGCTGATGTTCGCGGTCGCGTCGCGGACCGCGGGGCGCCGGATCACCCGCAACCGCACCTGGTGGTGGGCCGCGGTGCCCGTCGCGGCGGGTGCGCTGCCGGTGGTCGTCGTGCTCGTGCTGACCGGCCTGGTGCCGATCGACGGGATCGCGCTCATCCCCGTGGCCGGAATCCTCATCGGCGGCGCGCTCACCGCCACCGTGCTCGGCGGGCGGCGCGCCCTGGAGGAGCTGAAGCTGCGCGCGGGCGAGGTGGAGGCCGCGATGGCGCTGGGCTTCTCCGACCGCGACGCGCGCCTGGAGATCGCCAGACCGGCCGCCTCCGGGGCGCTGGTCCCCGGCCTCGACCAGACCAGGACGGTGGGCCTGGTGACCCTGCCCGGCGCCTTCGTGGGCATGCTGCTGGGCGGCGCGAGCCCCGTGTCGGCCGGGGCCGTGCAGTTCTTCGTCCTCATCGCGCTGATGGCCGTCCAGGCGGTCGCGGTCTCCGTCGTCCTCGAATTGGTCGCGCGGGGCCGCATCACCCGCGTTCCGGCCCTGTGACCGGGCCTTCGGACCGGGGGACCGGGCCCCGCGACCTCGCGGTGCGGTACCCCGTTCGGGCGTCGCGTAGACTCGTCGGAGCAGAAGGGGAGTAGCTCTTCGCCGGACCGTCGACATACTGCTCAGTTCAGCCGCAGTTCGCTGTTCTGAGCCGGCGCCCGGAGGCGGATGTGCCGCGCGATGCGCGTACAGCCCGCCAGCGAGACCTTCGGCCGCAGTGTTCCGACGCTGCCGTGCCGAAGTGATCTCAGATACGGCTTGACGTTCCCCTGGATCTCTCGGTGCGGCGCCCGACCGATTGAGGACCAGACCCCGTGCTCAGCCTGACCGTCATCGCCGTCGTCTTCGGCGTGATCTTCCTTGCCGAACTCCCCGACAAGACCGCGCTCGCCGGGCTCATGCTCGGCACCCGCTACCGCGCCTCGTATGTCTTCGTGGGCGTCGCCGCCGCCTTCGTCGTCCACGTCGCCCTCGCCATCGCCGCGGGCAGCCTGCTCACCCTGCTGCCGCACCGCTGGGTCCAGGGCGTGGTCGGACTGCTCTTCCTCGGCGGCGCGGCCATGCTGCTCTTCTCCAAGGGCGACGACGAGGAGGAGGTGCGCGAGCCCGCCAACCAGAGCTTCTGGAAGGTCTCGGGCACCGGCTTCATGCTCATCCTGGTCGCCGAATTCGGTGACCTCACGCAGATCATGACCGCCAATCTCGCCGCCCGCTACGACGACCCGGTCTCGGTCGGCATCGGCGCCGTCCTCGGCCTGTGGGCGGTCGCGGCCCTGGGCATCTTCGGCGGGCGGCTGCTCATGAAGCGGGTGCCGCTGGCGCTGATCACGAAGATCGCGGCAGCTGTGATGGTGGTGCTCGCCGGATTCAGCCTGTACGAGGCCGCCGCGGGCTGACGTTCCGCGGGGCCGTACGGCACGGCGGGCCGGACCCTGACGAGGGTCCGGCCCGTTCGTTTTCACGCGGCCCCGTACGGCCCTACGGCTCGTGCGTGCGTCGCGTGCGTGCGTCTCGGCTGTGCGTCTTGTCCGTATGTCGCGTCCGTACGTCTCAGTCGACGACGATACGGAGGCCGCCGTCCGCGACGGCCTCGACCCGCACCCGCTCCAGTGAGTCGACGTGCGCGGTGGGCGCGTGGACCGCGGCGCGCGGGCCGACGCCGATCACGCGCATTCCGGCGGCCCGCGCCGCCGCGATGCCGACCTCGGCGTCCTCGAACACCACGCAGTCCTCGGGCGCGAAGCCCAGCTCCGCCGCGCCCTTCAGAAAGCCCTCGGGGTCCGGCTTGCTCGCGCTCACCCGCTCCGCGGTCACCATGACGGGCGGCAGCGGCAGGCCCGCGGCGGCCATCCTGGTCGTGGCCAGTTCCTCGCTCGCCGAGGTCACCAACGCGTGCGGGCGGCCGTCGAGCGAGGCCAGGAAGGCGGTGGCACCGGGCACCTGCACGACACCGTCGGTGTCGGCGGTCTCCTCGGCGAGCATCAGCGCGTTCTCCGCGTAGTTCTCTGCCATCGGGCGGTCGGGGAGCAGGACGGCCATCGTCGCGTGGCCCTGGCGGCCGTGCACGACCTTCAGCACCGCGTCGGCGTCCAGGCCGTGGCGGCCGGCCCAGGCGCGCCAGCAGCGCTCCACGACGGCGTCCGAATTCACCAGCGTTCCGTCCATGTCCAGCAGCAGGGCTTTCGCGGAGTGGACGGGCATGTTCTGGGGCTCCTCGGCACATCGGTGATCAACGGCAACGTGGTTCCGCCCGCCGGTCAGGGAAGCGGGCGGAACCACTTTGTTCCCTCACGGTACAAAAGTGGGGCGCTCAGCGCCAGTCCCCCTGGTCCACGTACTGCAACAGGCCCCATGTGAAGTGCGCGACCACCCTCGCGCCGCCGCCGGGCGGTGTCAGCGCCACGCGGGTACGGCTCGGCGCGTCCGGCGGCAGCGGTTCCGCAGGCGGGAAGGCCCTGGCCGCGTCGTCCACCGTGCACGACCACGGCGTCAGGTCGGCTACCTCCCGCAGCCTTGGCGCGGGCGCTTCCGGGGCCCGTACCAGCCACTCGTTCCACACCGCCGAGCCGCCGCCCGGTGCGCACAGCACCTCGAATCTCAGGTCCGGCCACAGGGGCGTCGGCCAGCGCAGGGCCCGGCACGTCAGGTCGCCGATCCGCCGCTCCTCCTCCGCCTCCGGAGGGCCCAGCGCCGTCCTGTACCTCCGCTCACCGGTCGGGAATGTGCGCGAGTGGGCTCTCGCCTGCCACTTCTTGTGCGCCTCGCGCGCCTGGGCGTGTGTCGCTCCCAGCGACCGGAGCGCCTCGTCCACCAATTCCGGTTGGTGGTCCGCCATTCTTCGCAGCAGCACCAGCTGGAACTCCGCGACCCCGAACGCCTGCGTGACCATCCCTCGACCCTAGAACCTCCACCCCCCGGCGGGGCGCCGCCCTCGCCCGCCCGGCCAGCCCCCACCGGCCGGTGGTCCGGGGACAGCCGGTCTGCCCCGCTGGGGCGGGTGGTGACGTGCGGGGGCGTCGTGGCTGGTGGCGCAGTTCCCCGCGCCCCTTTAAAGATCGGCTCGCCGCCTGGGCGGAAGTGGGTGTGCCCCGTCAGGGGCGCGGGGAACGGCGCGGCCAGCCCTCACCGGCCGGTGGTCCGGGGACTACCGGATTGCCCCGCTGGGGCGGGTGGTGACGTGCGGGAGCGTCGTGGCTTGTCGCGCAGTTCCCCGCGCCCCTTTAAAGATCGGCTCGCCGTCCGGCCGAAAGGCGGTGCGCCCCGTCAGGGGCGCGGGGAACGGCGCGGGTAACCCACCACCGGCCGGTGGTCCGGGGACAACCGGATTGCCCCGCTGGGGCGGGTGGTGAGGTGCGGGAGCGCTTCGGCTGAGCGCGCCCACGCGGCGGCAGCCGCAGATTAAACACAGTCCCGCGCCCCTGAAAAGCAGGCCCTGCGCCAGCGCGGCGCACACGCTGGGGCGGGTGGTGTCGTGCGGGAGCGTCGGGGCGGAGCCCGGGGTCTTGAGGGGGCGCCCGACCTTCGGAAAGCGGCGCTAGCTGGTTTGGTGTTCGAGGGTGGTGCGGGTTTGGGGGCCGTAGACGCCGATGGGGTCGCCGCGGACGCCGTACCAGATCTGGAACATGGCGACGGCCTCGCGAACCCCTTGGTCGTAGGAGCCGTTGACGTGGCCGTGGTAGACCCACACGTCGCGGAGCCGCTGCTGGAGATCGGAGACGGCGGCGCCGGTGTCGCCGAGCTGGAGGATCTTGGAGGCGGGGGAGGTCGGGGTGACGGGGGGCGTGGTGGGGGCCGGGTCGGCCGGTGCGGTGGGCGCGGACGGCGTGGAGCCGGTCGTGGCGGGCGCGGCGGGGGCCGACGGCGTGGAGCCGGTGGCGGCGGGAGCCGTCGTAGAAGGGGACGGCGGCGCCGTGGCGGTCTCGGGCACCACCGGCGCGGCGGAGGTCGTGGTCGGCGCGGGCGTGTGGCGCGGGGCGCCGACGGCCACGGTGCCCACGACGGCGGTGGACTCCGTCGGCAGCTCGACGTCCGGCATCGAGGACGTCCGGTCCGGCGGCAGCGCCCGGTCGGTGCGCGGCTCGTCGCCCATGACCTGTCCGGTGACGGCGACGGCGCCCGCGGCCAGCGCGGAGGCGGCGACCGCGGCCGCGGCCACCACCAGACCCCGTCTGCGGCGCCGGTACCTGCCCCGGTCCTGGTACAGCCCCGTCCCGGCCGCCGCCCCGGCGAACGCGGCCGGGGTCCCGGCCTCGGCGTCCCCCCGCGGCGCGTACTCCACGCCGGAGTACAGCGCGGCGAACAGCCCGACATCGGCGGTCTCGGGACCGCCGTCGCCGGGCGCCAGCAGCGGCCGTACGGTCGTCTCGCCCGCCTCGCCGTCCGGCTCGGCGACGTAGGGGCGCATCCGCAGCGGGTGGAAGCCCTCGGTGGCGGCGAGCGCGGCGGCCCGCGCGGCGGAACGCTCCGCCGCCCGCGTCTCCCCGCCCTCGTCCTGCTCGCCGGGGAGGCCGGGCGGGCCCGGCTCGGCCGAGTCGTCCCAGGTGACCAGGGCCCCCGGCGGCACCAGCTCGCTCGGCGGCGGCGTCGGCGGCCGCGGGGCGGTCACCTCGGGCGAAGCGTGCGGCACCCCGGGCACGACCGGTATCCCCGCCGAGGACGCCTCGGCGTCCACCTCGCGGGCAGCGTCCGGCTGCGGCGCCACTGGTTCCCCTCCCGGCCGTCGTTCGCATTTCGCATATTCGCAAAGACGTGCCGATTATGCCGACCTCCGGCGGCGAGCGCAGCCCGCTGACCGCACAAGTGGGCGAGTATCGGAGGCCAAAGTCGTACAAATGGTGGGAATATAAGGTTCCGACCGTCGGGGGATGACGCGAGGAGCCGTTCCATGGCCCAGGACACCACGACCGCCGCGGGCCCGGCGGCGGCAGAGCCGGGGCAGCACCAGGACAAGCGAGCGGTGCGGATCGCGATCAGCGCCCTGGCGCTCGGCATGCTGCTGGCCGCCCTCGACCAGACCATCGTGTCCACCGCGCTGCCCACGATCGTCAGCGAACTGGGCGGCATCGACCACTTGTCGTGGGTGGTGACGGCCTATCTGCTGGCGTCGACCGCGGCCACCCCGCTGTGGGGCAAGCTCGGCGACATGTACGGCAGGAAGCGGCTCTTCCAGACCGTCATCGTGATCTTCCTGATCGGCTCCGTGCTCTGCGGAATCGCCCAGAACATGGGCGAGTTGATCGCCTTCCGGGCCCTCCAGGGCCTGGGCGGCGGCGGGTTGATCGTGCTGTCGATGGCCATCGTCGGCGACATCGTGCCGCCGCGCGACCGCGGTCGCTACCAGGGCGTGTTCGGCGGGGTGTTCGGCGCGGCGAGCGTCCTCGGGCCGCTGCTGGGCGGGGTGTTCACCGAGCAGCTCTCCTGGCGCTGGGTGTTCTACATCAACCTCCCCATCGGGATCATCGCGCTCGCCGTGATCGCCGCGGTGCTGCACATCCCGGTCCGCCGTACGGCCCACCGGATCGACTACCTCGGCATGGCGGTGATCGCCGCAGCGGCGACCTGCCTGGTGCTGATGACCTCGCTCGGCGGCACCACATGGGCGTGGAGTTCGGCCGGGATCATCGGCCTCGCGGTCGCCGGAGTCGTCCTCATCGCGCTGTTCGTGGCGATCGAGCGCCGCGCGCAGGAGCCGGTGCTGCCGCCGAAGCTGTTCCGCAACCGTACGTTCCTGCTCTGCTCGGTGATCTCCTTCATCATCGGCTTCGCGATGTTCGGCGCGATGACGTTCCTGCCGACCTTCCTCCAGGTCGTGCACGGCTTCTCGCCCACGCTGTCCGGCGTGCACATGATCCCGATGGTGATCGGCATGCTGCTGTCGTCCACGGTGTCGGGGCAGATCGTCAGCCGCACCGGCCACTACAAGGTCTTCCCGATCGCGGGCACCGGCGTCATCGCCGTCGGACTCGTCCTGCTGCACACCCTGGACGAGACGACCAGCACCTGGGTGATGAGCCTGTACTTCCTGGTCTTCGGCCTCGGTCTCGGCCTGGTGATGCAGGTGCTGGTGCTGGCCGTGCAGAACGCCGTCGGGTACGAGGACCTGGGCTCGGCCACCTCGGGCGCCACCTTCTTCCGCTCCATCGGCGCGTCCTTCGGCGTCTCGCTGTTCGGCACGATCTTCGCCAACCGCCTTTCCGACGAGCTGACATCGGCCTTCGCGGGCAAGTCGCTGCCCGCCGGGGTCAATCCGGCGCAGTTCCAGGCCGACCCGACGGCGGTCGGCAAGCTGCCCGCGGCCGTGAAGGGGCCCGTGCTGCACGCGTATTCGAACTCGATCACCACCGTCTTCCTGTGGGCGGTGCCGATCGTGCTGGTCGGCTTCCTGCTGGCGTGGCTGCTCAAGGAGCAGCCGCTGCGGGGCACGGTGACCGTGCCGGACGCCAGCGAGACGCTCGGCACCAACCCGGTAGAGCGGTCCTCGCTCGACGAGATCGCCCGCTGCCTTTCGCTGCTCGGCAGCCGGGAAGCCCGCCGCGACCTCTACACCCGGATCACCGGTCTGGCCGGGCTCGACATCCACCCCGCCACGAGCTGGCTGCTGTTGCGGCTGGCCCACGACGGCGAGGGCGACCCGGTCGAGCTGGCCGCCCGTACCACCGTGCCCGCCGAGGTCATCGAGGCGGCGGCCGACGAGTCGCTGTCCCGCGGCTTCGCCGTACGCGACGGCGGTCCGCTGGTCCTCACCGCGTCCGGACACGCGCTGGCCGGACGCCTGACCGAGGCGCGGCGCACGGTCCTCGCCGATCTGCTCGGCGACTGGGACCCGGCCGCCCACGCCGACCTGGCCGCCCTGGTCACGAAGCTGAGCGGCGAACTGTGCGGCGGCGACGGGGACCGCCCCGAGGGCCGTACGCGGCACCAGCCGGCGGCCGGCGGTACGCCTCCGGCCTGAGGGTTCGAGCCCGTCGTCCTGAAGCCGTCCGTTTGCGGTGCCTGGCAGTGGCAAGCCGAGCAGGGAGAGAACGTCACTGTCTGACGACCCGTAGGAACGGGAGGCACGCCATGTCCACCGGAGCGACTGTAGCCATCGTCGTAGTGGCGCTGATTGTCCTGGCGCTGATCGCGACCCTGGTGATGAGGGGCGACGGTACGGGAGGTGTGGGTTCGGGAGCGCGGCTGAAGCATCGCTTCGGACCCGAGTACGACCGCGTGCTCGAACGGCACGACGGCGATGTGAAGGCCACCCGGGCGGAACTCGCCGAGCGGGTCAAGCGCCACGGCGACCTCGAACTGCGACCCGTCTCCGAGCAGGAGCGGGAGCGGTACACCGCCGCTTGGACCGCGCTCCAGGCGCGGTTCGTGGACGAGCCCGTCGCGGCGGTCGGCCAGGCCGACGCGCTGATCGGCGAGATCGCCGCCGACCGGGGCTTCCCGGCCGCGCGGGAGCCGGAGCACTTCGACGCGCTGTCCGTCCACCACCCGCACGCGGTGCACGGTTACCGCCAGGCCCACACGCTGGTCGACTCCGTAGGGGCCCCCGGTTCCGCGGCGCCGCAGAAGCGGCAGTCCACGGAAGACCTGCGCAAGGCGCTGCTGGGCGCGCGAGGGCTCTTCGACGAGCTGATGACCGAGAGCGCGCGCGGAACGAAGAACACCACGGAGCGGGCTGACGAGGCCGACGAGCCCGTCGTGGAGCACGACGCCGCGGCCGACGAGGACGCGAAGGCGGGCGGTCGGCGCGGTGCGCTCGGCGGCCGGTTCGCGGCCCTTAGCGGCGGGCGGCGGGAGCACGACGACGCGGACGAACGTCTGTGACGTTCGGCTGGGCGCCGCTCGACCCCCCAAGCGGGGTGCACCACCCTGCGCCGGCCGGACGAGTCGGCTCAGCAGGACCACGGACAGGGAGATGAAGCGATGAGTGACCGCGACACCGAGAAGACCGGTACCGACCGGGCCGAGGCCGAGAAGACCGAGGCGGAGAAGGCCGCGACCGGCACCGACAGGACCGGCACGGACCGCAGCAGCGCGGACCGGACCGGCACGGAGCGCAACGGCACGGACAGGATCGGGTCCGGCAAGACCCGGACGACCACGTACGGGACCGGGACCGGGACCGGCACTGGGACCGGGTCCGAGTCCGAGTCCGAGGCCGACAAGGCCGAGACCGGCACCGGGAGCCGGGCCGCCTCCAAGGCGTCGTCCGGGACCGACAGGCCCGGCAGACTGGACAGGTCCGAGTTCTCCGAACAGCGGGAGAAGGAGCCCGAAGCGGCTTCCTCCACCGGCTCGGGCACATCGGCCCGTTGGACCTCGGGGGCCTCCAAGTCCTCCGAGACCGCTGAGGCCGCCGAAACCGCTGAGGCTGCCGGGACCTCCGGCTCCGACACCGGGCGGGCGACGACCGGCACGGGTACGGGTACCAGCGCGAGCACGTCCGTACCGGCGCCGCGTACGCCCGCCGAGTCGACGACCGGGACCACCGCGACCGAGCCGGAGGCCGAGCGCACGTCCGGTCCCGGCACCGGGACCTCGGCGTTCGCCACCAAGCCCGGCACCGCCTCCGAGACGGAGACCACGGCCACGCGTACGGACACGTCCACGCCCGCGTCCATACGTACGGACACCTCCACGTCTGAGTCCGCACGTACGGACACGTCCGCGCACACGGACACGTCCACGACCGCGACGGACGGCACGTCCGGTGCGGCCGACGGCGGGGCCGAGGAAGTGGACCGGCTGAGCCGGCGGATGGACCGCGCGGTCGGCGGCTTCGTGGACGACCCGAAGCGCGCCGTGCGCGAGGCGGACGCCGTACTGGACGAGGCCGCGGCGCGGCTGACCCGGTTGCTGGAGGAGCGGCGCACCGCGCTGCGCGGGTCGTGGCACGGTGACGACGGAAGCGACGGCACCGGGACCGAGGAGTTGCGGATCGCGCTCACCAAGTACCGCGACATGACACGGCAGTTGCTGACGACCGGCATCTGACGCCGGAGCCGGAGCCGGAGCCGGAGCCGGAGCCGGACCGGACCGCGCGCGGGCGCAGGCGCGCGGCCGACGGCTGACGACAGCGGACGGACGGGGGCTCTCACCTACGGTGAGGGCCCCCGTAGTCGACTCGCAGTTCCTTGACCCCGTTGATCCACGCCGAGCGCAGCCGCCGCGGGTCGCCGAGCAGCCGGATGTCCGGCAGATTGTCGGCGATGGCGTTGAACATCAGGTTGATCTCCAGCTTGGCGAGATTCGCGCCGAGGCAGTAGTGCGGGCCCCCGCCGCCGTACCCGAGGTGCGGGTTGGGATCGCGCAGGATGTCGAACGTGCCCGGGTCGTCGAAGACTTCGGGGTCGTTGTTGGCGGAGGAGTAGAACATCCCCACCCGGTCGCCCGCCTTGATCTTCGCGCCGCCGAGTTCGGTGTCCCGGGTGGCGGTGCGCTGGAAGGACACGATCGGGGTCGCCCAGCGGACGATCTCGTCCGATGTCGTGTCCGGGCGCCGCTCCTTGAACAGCTCCCACTGCTCGGGGTGGGTCAGGAACGCGTGCATGCCGTGGGTGATGGCGTTGCGCGTCGTCTCGTTGCCCGCGACGGTCAGCACGAGCACGAAGAAGCCGAACTCGTCGGAGGTCAGGCTGCCTTCGTCGGACGCGGCGACGAGTTTGCTGACGATGTCGGCGGCCGGGCACTGCTTGCGGGCGGCGGCCATGTTCATCGCGTAGGAGATCAGCTCCATCGCCGACTCGGCGCCGATCTCCTCGGTGATGGCGAGTTCCGGGTCGTCGTACGCGGCCATCTTGTTCGACCAGTCGAAGAGCTTGAGCCGGTCGTCCTGCGGCACGCCGATGAGTTCGGCGATGGCCTGGAGCGGGAGTTCGCACGCGACGTCGGTGACGAAGTTCCCCCGGCCCGCCTCCGCCGCGCCGGTCACGATCCGCTGGGCGCGGGCCCGCAGCGCGTCCTCCAGGGCCCGTATCGCCCGCGGGGTGAAGCCGCGCTGGACGATCTGCCGCAGCCGGGTGTGCTCGGGCGGGTCCATGTTGAGCATGATGAAGCGCTGCACGTCGATCTGGTCGCGGCTGATCCGGTCGTTGAAGCGGATGATCGCGGTGTTGGTGTACGAGGAGAAGACCTCCGGGTTGGTCGACACCGCCTTGACGTCCGCGTGCCGGGTCACCACCCAGTAGCCGTCGTCTCCGAAACCCGCGGTGTTGTGCGGCTGGGCGTTCCACCACACCGGGGCAGTCCGCCGGAGTTCGGCCAGTTCCGGGAGGGGGACGCGGTCCTGGTAGACGTCCGGATCGGTGAAGTCGAAGCCTTCGGGAAGCGCGGGACAGGGCATCGGCACTCCAGGTCTGACGTGTCATAAGTTGTCTGACGGTCCATCAGATATACGACCGAAGGTAGTAACGAGTTCCACAAGTCGCAAGGGCCGCGGGCGTGTGGATCACGTACGGGAACGACGTGGGCCGTGCGCGACTCTTGCGCGCGCCGTACCGCGGGTAATAAGACTGCGGGAAGAACTAGAACGCGTACTAGTTTAGTTGAGAAGAGGACGAGCTTCATGGCCGCTGAACCCGTCATCGTCGAAGCCGTACGCACCCCGATCGGCAAGCGCGGCGGCGCGCTCGCCAACCTCCACCCCGCCTATCTGCTCGGCGAGACCTACCGCGAACTGCTCGGCCGCACCGGCATCCAGGCCGACGCCGTCGAGCAGATCGTCGGCGGCACCGTCACCCACGCCGGGGAACAGTCCATGAACCCCGCGCGCAACGCCTGGCTCGCCGTCGGCCTGCCCTACGAGACCGCCGCGACCACCGTCGACTGTCAGTGCGGGTCCTCGCAGCAGGCCAACCACATGGTGGCCAACATGGTCGCCGCGGGCGTCATCGACATCGGCATCGGCTGCGGAGTCGAGGCCATGTCGCGGGTGCCGCTGGGCAGCGGCTCCAAGCACGGGCCCGGCAAGCCGTTCCCCGACGAGTGGAACGTCGACCTGCCCAACCAGTTCGAGGCCGCCGAACGGATCGCCCGCCGCCGCGGACTCACCCGCGAGCACGTCGACCGGCTCGGCCTCATCTCGCAGGAACGCGCCGCCCGCGCCTGGGCCGAGGAGCGCTTCAAGCGCGAGACCTTCGCCGTCCAGGTGCCCACCACCGAGGTCGAGCAGCACGCCGGGCTCGGCATGTGGCGGCTGGTCGACCGCGACCAGGGCCCGCGGGACACCACCATGGACGGGCTCGCCGGGCTCAAGCCCGTCATGCCCACCGCCGTCCACACCGCGGGGAACTCCTCGCAGATCTCCGACGGCGCCTCCGCCGTGATGTGGGCCTCCAAGAAGATGGCCCGCGCCCTGCACCTGCGCCCCCGCGCCCGGATCGTCGCCCAGGCCCTGGTCGGCTCCGACCCGCACTTCCACCTCGACGGACCCGTCGACGCCACTCGCGCCGTCCTCGGCAAGGCCGGGATGACGCTGCGGGACATCGACGTCGTCGAGATCAACGAAGCCTTCGCCTCCGTCGTCCTGTCCTGGGCCCAGGTCTTCGACCAGGACCTCGAAAAGGTCAACGTCAACGGCGGCGCCATCGCGCTCGGCCACCCCGTCGGCGCCACCGGCGCCCGGCTGATCACCACCGCGCTGCACGAACTGGAGCGCGCCGACAAGGAGTTCGCCCTGATCACGATGTGCGCGGGCGGCGCGCTCGCCACGGGCACGATCATCCAGCGGCTGTGAAGCACCGCCCGGACGAGCCCCGCGCGGGGGTCAGCGCTGCCTGCGGCCCTTGCGGCCGCTGAGCAGGAAGCCCACGCCGACGCTCGCGACGAAGAAGATGCTGACGATCAGCCACGTACTGGTGCCCGCCGATCCGCCGTCCTTCTTCGTGTCGCCGGTCGGGCTGGGCGAGGCCGTCGCGCTCGCCGCCGTCACGCGCGACCGCGTGTCGGGCGACGCGGCGACGGCGGACGGCGCCGCCGTCAGGGCGGCCAGTGCCAGGACGGCGACGGTGGCCACGGTGGTGGCGCGGCGGCGCAGGAGCATGAGGAACACCCTAACGTCCCGGTGCCGCGCTATACGGCCCGGTACGTCACCGGGTCGGACCCCGGCACGGGCTCGGCGCGCCCCGCCTTGGTCAGCCGCCGCAGATGCGCCTCGGTCTCGGAGACGGCGATGGTCCGCGAGGACGCGGGGATGCGCGACCAGGGACGGTTCCAGGGCAGCGCCTCGGCGAGCTGCCAGGGGGTGCGGGGGCCGGGGGTGATGAGGGCGAGGAGCTCGGCCAGGCGCGCGGCGTGGTGCTCCAGGAGCTCGCCGACCCGGCCGGCGGCGCCCGCGAAGGCGTACTGGTGCGCCGGGAGCACCTGGGCGGGGGCCAGGCGGGCGATGCGTTCGAGCGAGTCGAGGTAGTCGCCGAGCGGGTCGGTCTCGACGACGGCGTCCGGGTCCTCGTACAGGCCGATGTGCGGCGAGATCTCCGGCAGGAGGTGGTCACCGGAGAACAGCCGGCGGCTCTCCTCCAGATACAGGCAGACGTGCCCCGGCGTGTGTCCTGGCGTCCACACCGCGCGCAGCCGGCGGCCCGCCAGCGGCAGCCGCTCGCCGGGGACGATCTCGCGGTCCGGCAGCGCGGGCGGCCGTCCCGGCAGCGCCTGCCCGCCGTACTCGCGCAGCGGCGCCAGGTGCTCCTCGGGCGCGCCCGCCGCCGCCAGCCGCGCCAGCAGGTACTCCACCCACACACCCGGCTCGGCCTCCCGCGTGCGCCGCACCACGTCGATGTCGGCCGCGTGCATCGCGATCCACGCCCCCGACGCCTCCCGCACCCGCGCGCTCAGCCCGTGGTGGTCGGGATGGTGGTGCGTCACCAGCACTCCCAGGACGTCACCCACCGACGTGCCCGCTTCCCGCAGCCCGCGCTCCAGCGCCGCGAACGAGTCCGGATGGTCCCACCCGCTGTCCACCAGCACCGGCCCGTCGTCGGTGTCGAGCAGGTGCACCAGCGTGTACCCGAGCGGGTTGTCGGGAATCGGCACCGGCACGCTCCACACCCCGCCGCCGTGGTCGACCACCCGCCCCCGCTCCTGCCGCCGGCCGGCCGTGCCGTGGTCCGCCATGGGATGGCTCCTCTCCGGCCGCCGCCGGGCGTGCCGCGTCCATTGCCCACTATAACGAGAACTGGTATCAGTTCTGACTGAGCGTCAGAAATGGTTCGAGCGGAGACAGCGAGAGCGGCGGAGGCGACAGCGATGAACGATCCCGGTCCTGGTTCCGACTTCATCGAGCACGGAAAGCTGTTCATCGGAGGGGCGTTCGTCGATCCGGCGGGGGACGGGGGGACGATCGAGGTCGTGTCGCCGCACACGGAGCGGGTGTTCGGACGGGTGCCGCACGCGTCGCGGGCGGATGTGGACCGGGCGGTGGCGGCGGCCCGCACCGCGTTCGACGAAGGGCCCTGGCCCCGCTCGACGTTGGCGGAACGGATCGAGGTCGTCGGCCGGATCAAGGACGCCGTCCTGGTCAGGCACGAGGAGATAGCCCGGCTGATCAGCCGGGAGAACGGCTCACCGGTCTCCTGGAGCGTCCTGGCCCAGGCGCTCGGCGCGATGATGGTCTGGGACGCCGCGATCACCGTGGCGCGCGACTTCCGTTACGAGGAGCGGCGGGCCGGAGCGCTCGGGCCGATCCTGGTACGGCGCGAGCCGGTCGGCGTCGTCGCGGCCGTGGTGCCGTGGAACGTACCGCAGTTCACGGCGGCGGCGAAGCTCGGGCCCGCGCTGCTCGCCGGGTGCACGGCGGTGCTCAAGCCGTCGCCTGAGTCGCCGCTCGACGCGTATCTGCTGGCGGAGATCGCGCGGGAGGCCGGGCTGCCTGACGGGGTGCTGAACATCGTGCCCGCCGGACGCGAGGTCAGCGAGTACCTGGTCGGCCACCCCGGCGTGGACAAGGTGTCGTTCACCGGCTCGGTCGCGGCGGGCAAGCGGGTGATGGAGGTGGCCGCGCGCCATCTCACGCGCGTGACACTGGAGTTGGGCGGCAAGTCGGCGGCCGTGATCCTGCCGGACGCGGACCTGACGGCGGCCGTCGCCGGGATCGTGCCCAACGCGTGGATGAACAACGGCCAGGCGTGCGTGGCCCAGACCCGCGTCCTGGCCCCCCGTACCCACTACGACGAGATCGCCGAGCGGCTGGCGGCGGCGGCCTCCGCGCTGGTGGTCGGCGACCCGCTGGACCCGGCCACCGAGGTCGGCCCGCTGGTCGCGGAACGCCAGCGGCAGCGCTCCCTGGACTACATCGCGATCGGCCAGCGCGAGGGCGCCAAGGTGCTGACCGGCGGCGGCCGGCCGAGCGGCCTGGACACCGGCTGGTACGTCGAGCCGACGCTGTTCGGCGACGTCGCGCCGGGGATGCGGATCGCCCGCGAGGAGATCTTCGGCCCGGTGATCTGCCTGCTGCCGTACGACGACGAGGCCGACGCCGTACGCATCGCCAACGACTCCGACTACGGGCTGTCCGGCAGCGTGTGGACCTCCGACACCGAGCACGGCATCGACATCGCGCGCCAGGTGCGTACCGGCACGTACTCCGTCAACACCTTCAGCCTTGACATGCTCGGCCCCTTCGGCGGCTACAAGGACTCAGGTCTCGGGCGGGAGTTCGGGCCCGAGGGGTTCAGCGAGTACCTGGAGCACAAGATGATCCACCTCCCGGCCGACTACCCGGCCGCCCCGGCGCGGGAGGCCGCCGGGGCAGCGGGCACGGCGGGCGGCACGGCGGGCGGCACCGACTGATGGGCGACCGCTGGCACGTGGACGTGGACCGCTCCGTCTGCATCGGCTCGGGACTGTGCGCGATCGGCGCCCCCGGCGCCTTCGTGCTGGGCGGCGTGCCCCGCCAGTCCCGCGCGGTGGAGGCGGAGGCGGACGCCTCGGAGGGCCTCCTCGCGGCGGCCGAGAGCTGCCCGGTGGAGGCCATCACCCTGACCGTGCAGGGGTCGGGAGAGCCGGTCTTCCCGCCGGAGGAGTGACCGGACGGACGGTGTGAACAGCCCGCCCGGCCGGAATCACCCGGCCGGGCTACCCGTCGTCACCCTTGCGGGCCGGGCCGGGCCGGGCCGGACTGGCCCGGACCGGGCGCGGCGGCCCGGAACCGTCCCCGCCTCACCCGCCGCGCTTGATGGCCCGCAGAAAGCGGGCCAGCGCGGTCGGCGTCGTACACAGCACGACCCCTGGGTCGTCGCTCTCGCGGAGCAGGACCGCGCCGCCGTCCTCGGCCAGCTCGACGCACTCGCCCTGTTCCTGCGAGTACGTGGACTTCTGCCAAACGAGCGGCGCGGGCGCGATCATCGGCGGGCCTTTCAGAGGTCTTGGGAGATGTCGCGGATGAAGTCCCGTGACCGGGACTGATCCAGCGCAACCTCCGCGAGAGTGTTGTAGAGCACGCGGTAATTGGACAGATGCGGTGCCGCGTGCAGAAAGCTGATGCCGTGTGCGGAGTCGATCTGAACGGTGTCGAGCGGCCGTACCGGACCGCTCGCGTAGAGCATCGCGTGGCCGGAACCTATGTGACCGTCCACCGCGAAGGGGATCACCCGCACGCTGATGTGCGGCAGATGGCTCAGCTCCTGGATGTGTTCGAGCTGGGCGCGCGCCACCTTCCCGCCGCCGAACCGCATACGCAGCGCGGCCTCGTGGATCAGCGCCTCGTACGGCGGCGCCGTCTCCCGGTAGAGCACTCCCGAACGCTCCATGCGCTGGGCCACCCGCGCCTCCAGCTCGTTGTCCGGCAACGGCGGGATGGCGTAGCCGAAGACCGTGCGGGTGTAGTCCTCGGTCTGGAACACACCCGGAATGTGGGTGATCTGGATGGTACGGAGCCGGGTGGCGTGGTGTTCGAGCTCGGCGATGTCCAGCAGCCCGGCCGGTACGACGCCGCGGTAGGTCTCCCACCAGCCCTTGCGGCCCTGGCTGTTGGCCATGACCACGAGCGCGTCGATCAGCGCGGTGTCGCCGCACTCGTAGAACGCCGCGAGTCTGCGTAACCGCTCCTCGCTCACGCCGAGCCGCCCGGCCTCGATGTGGCTCACCTTCGCCGGGTCGGTGCCGAGCAGCCGCGCGGTGTCCCGCGCGGTGATCGCTGCGGCTTCCCGCATTTTCCGTAGCTCCGCACCGAGGCGCTCCTGGCGGGCGGTTGCGGTGCTTCTGAGCGGCATGGTGTCCCTTCTGAATGGTGGTTCCGAGTCTGCCGTTCCGCTCACGCGGGGTCCAGATCGTTTCTGGAAATTTCGGAGACAAGGTTGCAGTGGGGCATTATTGCCCCATATGCTGCGCGCGCTTACGCGCACGCGGACAGTCAACTCCCTTGAGGTGTAAGTGTGTTGACCGGGTATCCGGTTACCGGCGATCCCGCTCCGACGGTACGACGGGCGACGGGTCGGCGAGGGCCCGGTGAAGTTCCCGTGAAGGGGTCGTGGGGCCCCGGTCGCCGGGCGGTGGCGGCCAGCCACGGTCGTGATCTTCGCCCGTGATCTTCATCCGTGATCTTCGCCCGTGACCCTCGGCCGGGAGCGCGCCGGGCCGCGCCCGCGCGGGCGCTACTCGGGGGACGTCAGGTCGATCAGACGGCAGACCGTCTGGATGTCGATCTTCACCTGGGCGATCGAGGCCCGGCCGGAGAGCCAGGTGACCAGCGCGGAGTGCCAGGTGTGCTCGATGACCCGGACGGCCGAGAGCTGCTCGGCCGTGGGGGGCGCGTCCAGGCCCATCGCGTCCAGGATGATCGCCGTGGTCAGCCGCGAGACGGTGTCGACCTCGGCGCTGACCGAACGGTCGGCGAAGGTGAGGGCGCGCACCATCGCGTCGGCCAGATGCGGCTCGCGCTGCATCGCGCGGAAGGCCCGCATCAAGGTCTCCGCGACCCGGTCGGCCGGCTCGGCCGCCACCGGGGGCCGCTTGCGCAGCGTCCCGTGCAACTGCCCTAGCTGGTCCTGCATGGTCGCGACCAGCAGATGGATCTTGGAGGGGAAGTAGCGGTAGAGCGTGCCGAGCGCGACGCCCGAGGTCTCGGCGACCTCCCGCATCTGCACGGCGTCGAAACCGCCCCGGCAGGCGAGCTGCGCGCTGGTGTGCAGGATGCGGCGGCGCCGGGCCTCCTGCCGCTCCGTCAGCGGCGGCGAGTGCGGCGCGGGGGAGTGCGGCGGTACGCGCGGGAGCGGCGGGCTGGACGGCTTGGAGTCAGTGCTCATGTGTCCCATCCCGTGCCGTTCCCGTTCCCGTACCCGTTTGCGTGCCGGTCCGCGGGCCGGTCGGCCCGTGCCGCCGGTGTCCCGCGCTGCGTGCATGATGGCAGGGCGGGTGACGTGGTGCGAGTCACCCTCGGCCCGCACCGGGCCCCGCCCCCGGCGGCGTGATCCGACCGTCCGGCGGCCGGTGGACTGGCTTTCTGTACCATCAAGTCTGAAACTTGTTCTAGATTAGCGCGACAGCGGTTACGCTCCGGCTCAATCGCGACCGAGAAGGGGGCCGGAGTGACCTCACAGGCCAGGCCGCTGCGGATTGCCCTGCTCAGCTACAAGGGAAATCCCTTCTGCGGCGGCCAGGGCGTGTACGTCCGGCACCTGTCCCGCGAGCTGGCCGCGCTCGGCCACAGCGTCGAGGTGATCGGCGCGCAGCCCTACCCCGTGCTGGACGCCGTCGGCGAGGGCGTCACCCTCACCGAGCTGCCCAGCCTCGACCTGTACCGGCAGCCGGACCCGTTCCGCACCCCCAAGCGCGGCGAGTACCGCGACTGGGTCGACGCCCTCGAGGTCGCCACCATGTGGACCGGCGGCTTTCCTGAACCGCTCACTTTCAGCCTCCGTGCCCGGCGCCATCTCGCCGCCCGCCGCGCCGAGTTCGACGTCGTCCACGACAATCAGACGCTCGGCTACGGGCTGCTCGGCCTCGGCCTGCCGCTGGTCACCACGATCCACCACCCCATCACCGTGGACCGCCGCCTGGACCTGGCCGCCGCGCAGGGCTGGAAGCGACGGCTGTCGGTACGCCGCTGGTACGGCTTCACGCAGATGCAGAAGCGGGTGGCCCGCCGCCTGCCGTCCGTGGTGACCGTCTCCGGTTCCTCGCGCGACGAGATCATCGAGGACCTGGGCGTACGGCCGGACCGCATCCGCGCCGTCCCGATCGGCGCCGACGCCCGGCTCTTCTCGCCCGACCCCTCCGTGGCCGAGGTGCCCGGCCGGATCGTCACCACATCGAGCGCCGACGTGCCTCTCAAGGGCCTGGTCTTCCTGATCGAGGCGCTCGCCAAGGTACGGGCGCAGCGGCCGTACGCCCATCTCGTCGTCGTCGGCAAACGGCCGGAGAAGGGGCCCGTGGCCGAGGCCATCGCCGACTTCGGCCTCGCGGACGCCGTCGAATTCGTCAAGGGCATCAGCGACGCCGAGCTGGTCGACCTGCTGCGCGGCGCCGAGGTCGCCTGCGTGCCGTCGCTCTACGAGGGCTTCTCCCTGCCCGCCGCCGAGGCGATGGCCACCGGCACCGCGCTGGTCGCCACCACCGGCGGCGCCATCCCCGAGGTCGCCGGGCCCGACGGCGAGACCTGCCTCGCCGTGCCCCCGGGCGACGCCGGTGCGCTTGCCGCTGGGCTTGAACGTGTCCTCGACGACGCCGGCCTTCGCAAGCGGCTCGCCGCCGCCGGCCGCGCCCGCGTCCTGGCCCACTTCACGTGGGAGCGGGCCGCCGAGGCGACGGTGGCCCTGTACCGCGAAGCGATCGCCTCCGCCCCGCGGGCTCGCGGGCCTGTGTCCGATGTGCGGCTGCCGCCGCGTGGGCGCGAGCAAGCCGCCACCGGGCCGGTGGTCGCGGAACCGACCGCGTCCGCCCCGCTGGGGCGGTCGGTGAGCCGCGGCGCCGCATCGGCCGAGCGCGCGGTGCCCCGCGCCCCTGAAGGGCGCCCCCTCGCGCAAGGTGAACGTATGGGGGACGTGCCCCCCGAGACCGAGTCCGGCCCGGTAGGGAGCAACCGCTGATGCTGACCGTCGACTTCACCCGTTTCCCGCTCGCCGCAGGCGATCGCGTGCTGGACCTCGGATGCGGGGCCGGGCGCCACGCCTTCGAGTGCTACCGGCGCGGAGCGCACGTGGTGGCGCTGGACAGGAACGGCGAGGAGATCCGCGAAGTCGCCCGCTGGTTCGCGGCGATGAAGGAGGAGGGCGAGGCGCCGGAGGGCGCGTCGGCGGTGGCGATGGAGGGCGACGCCCTCCAACTCCCCTTCCCCGACGAGAGCTTCGACGTCGTCATCATCTCCGAGGTGATGGAGCACATCCCCGACGACAAGGGCGTCCTCGCCGAAATGGTGCGGGTGCTGCGCCCCGGCGGCCGGATCGCGGTCACGGTGCCGCGCTACGGCCCGGAGAAGGTCTGCTGGGCGCTGTCGGACGCCTACCACGAGGTCGAGGGCGGCCACATCCGCATCTACAAGGCCGACGAACTGCTCGGCAGGATGCGGGAGGCGGGCCTGCGCCCGTACGGCACGCACCACGCGCACGGGCTGCACGCGCCGTACTGGTGGATCAAGTGCGCGGTCGGCGTGGACAACGACAAGGCGCTGCCGGTGAAGCTGTACCACAAGCTGCTGGTCTGGGACATCATGAAGAAACCGCTGGCCACAAGGGTCGCCGAACAGGCGCTCAACCCGCTGATCGGCAAGAGCTTCGTGGCCTACGCGACCAAGCCGCACCTGCCGGTGGACGCCGTCTCGCCGTCCGCGGACGACACCGACGTCACAGCCGCCCCGGGCGCCGCCAAGTGACGTATCCCAGCCGGAGGCCGGACCGCACGGAGCGGCTGGCGCTGCCCGGTGTGCTCACCGCCGAGCAGGCCGCGGAGACGGTGGACGCCGTCGCGGCGGTCCAGCGCGAGGACGGCGCGATCCCCTGGTTCCGCGGCCACCACCTCGACCCCTGGGACCACGTCGAGGCGGCGATGGCGCTGGACGCGGCGGGCGAGCACGAGCGCGCGCGGGCCGCGTACGACTGGCTGGCCAGGCACCAGAACGAGGACGGGTCCTGGTACGCCGCCTACCAGGACGGCGACCCGCAGCGGCCGACCGACCGCGGCCAGGAGTCCAACTTCTGCGCGTACGTCGCCGTCGGCGTGTGGCACCACTATCTGTCCACCGGGGACGACGCGTTCGTGGACCGGCTGTGGCCGACGGTCTACGCGGCGGTGGAGTTCGTGCTGGGGCTCCAGCAGCCCGGCGGCCAGGTCGGCTGGAAGCGGGAGGCGGCCGAGCACGGCGGGGGAGTCGTCACCGACGCGCTGCTGACCGGGAGTTCGTCGATCCACCAGGCGCTGCGCTGCGCGCTGGCCATCGCCGAGCACCGCGAAGAGCCGCAGCCGGACTGGGAGTTGGCGACCGGCGCGCTGGGGCACGCGATCCGCAGCCACCCGGAGCGGTTCCTGGACAAGAGCCGCTACTCCATGGACTGGTACTACCCGGTGCTGTCCGGCGCGCTGCGCGGGCCGCGCGCGCTGGAGCGGATCGAGGAGGGCTGGTCCCGCTTCGTGGTGCCGGGCCTCGGCGTCCGCTGCGTGGTGCCCAACCCGTGGGTGACCGGCGGCGAGACCGCCGAACTGGCCCTGGCGCTCTGGGCGGTGGGCGAGTCCGACCGCGCCGTACAGTTGCTGGCCGACATGCGGCACCTGCGCGCGGACGACGGCCTGTACTGGACGGGGTACGTCTACGACGACGACGCCGTCTGGCCGGTGGAGCGCACCGCGTGGACCGCCGCCGCCGTGCTGCTGGCGGTGGCCGCGCTCGGGGGGGACGAGGCGACCACCGCCGTATTCAGCGGGGAACGGCTGCCGGTCGGGCTGGAACCCGAGGCGTCCGGCAGGACGGGCTGCTGCTGAGACGCGTGCCGTACGTCAGGCGCGGTTGACCCGGCCTGCCACCGCGTGCGCGACCAGTAGGTAGACGGCTGCGGGCAGACCGTAGTTGAGCACGGTGCGCCACTTGGCGTTGTCCACCGTGAACAGGTCCTTCGACCAGCCCGCGAGCCAATTCGCCGAGTGATGGACCCAGTTGACCAGGTCGTTCGCCCGGTTGGCGTCGAACACGAAGAAGAAGATCCACAGGATCAGGATCAGTGCAGCGATGTCTGCGACGATGAGGATGATCGCCGCGGCGGGGTTACCGCCATACCGTCTGGCCATGACAACCGCATTGCCCGGCTCCGGCGATTGAAACTCCTTTCGATTCCGCGGTGACGGCGCGCCCTCGCGAAGCGTGAGGATCTGGCCAGAACTCCCGAGTGGCGGGCGGACCGGGGCCGGGTGATGCTGCCAAAGATCACGCACGCCCCGCACCCGTAGCCCGTATGCCACCCCGGAGGTCCCCGTGCCGACAGGCATCCCGTTGCGCCGGACGATCGTCGCGCTCCTGCTCGCCGTCACCTTCTTCACGGCGACCGCCTGCGGCAAGTCCACGGACTCCATGTCGTCCGGCAGTTCGGACCCGAGCGCGTCGCCGACCAGCACCGTCGAGAAGCAGAAGCTGGCCAAGACGCGCTTCGTCGCCAACGCGGGCCTCGCGGCCGGGGCCACGTACCAGTGGATCGTGAAGCCGTACAAGGCGGGCAAGTTCAAGAAGGGCGCGAGCGGCCGGACCTTCGCGCTGGTCAAGGCCGGTCTCGCGGGCACCTTCGCCTACAACAGGCTGAAGGCGGCGGCCGGGAACGCCAAGGCCGACCCCACGCTGAGCAAGGCGGTGGCACCGCTGACGGCGGGCATCGACGCGCTCAAGGACCTGCCGGCCAAGCTCCGCAAGGGCGACTCCGCCGACCAGGCGGCGAACAGCTTCGACGACGTGATCAACAAGGTCAAGGAAGCGGGCAAGAGCGCGGGGGCGGACGTCACCGACAACGTGCCGTCGCTCAAGGACATCGGCGGCTGAGGGCAGCGCCGGTTCAGGACATCGTCGGCTGAGGGCAGCGGCGACTCAGGGCATCGTCGGCTGAGGGCATCGTCGGCTGACGCGCTCGGAGCCCACCGCCGGGCCGCCCGCTAGGCGTTCAGCTCCGCCAGCACCCGCAGCGTCTCCCGGTCGGGCGCGGTCACCAACAGGTCGGTGACCGGGCCCGACCGCCAGGCCGCGAGCCGGTCGGCGATCCGTTCACGCGGCCCGACCAGCGAGATCTCGTCGGCGAAGGCGTCCGGCACGGCGTGCACCGCCTCCTCGCGGCGGCCCTCGGCGAAGAGCCGCTGAATCCGCCCGGCCTCCTCCTCGTACCCCATCCGGCCCATCAGCTCGGCGTGGAAATTACGGCCGCGCGCGCCCATGCCGCCGATGTAGAAGCCGAGCATCGCCTTGACCGGGAGCAGCCCGTCGGCCGGGTCCGCGCAGACCTGCGCGCGGACCAACGGGGCGACCATGAAGTCCTTCGACGCCTCGCCGAGCGGCGCGTCGTAGGCGTCGGTACGGAAGGGCGACCAGTACAGCGGCAGCCAGCCGTCGGCGATCCGTACCGTCTGGGCGATGTTCCTGGGACCCTCGGCGCCCAGCAGCACCGGCAGGGCGGCGCGCAGCGGGTGGGTGATGGGCTTCAGCGGGCGGCCGAGCCCGGTGCCGTCGGGACCGGCGTACGGCAGCGCGTGGAAACGGCCGTCCAGCCGTACCGGCGCCTCGCGGCGCAGCACCTGGCGGATCACGTCCACGTACTCGCGGGTCGCGGTCAGCGGGCTGCTCGGGAACGGGCGGCCGTACCAGCCCTCCACCACCTGCGGTCCCGACAGGCCGAGGCCGAGCATCATCCGCCCGCCGGAGAGGTGGTCGAGGGTGAGCGCCTGCATCGCGGTGGCGGCGGGGGAGCGGGCCGCCATCTGCGCGATACCCGTGCCCAGCCTGATCCGGCTGGTGTGCGCGGCGATCCAGGTGAGCGGGGTGAAGGCGTCCGAGCCCCACGCCTCCGCGGTCCACACCGAGTCGTAGCCCAGCCGTTCCGCCTCCTGCGCCAGCCCCACATGGCCGGGGTCCGGGCCGCGGCCCCAGTAACCGAGCGCGAGTCCGAGCCGCATGAACGCCTCCTGGGGGCAGATGATCTGACGGAGCGTCAGGAATAGTGGGAGGGTACGCGCGCCCGCCGCGGGCCGGAAGACCGGCGGCCGGGCGCGGGGCCGTACATAGGCAGCGGGCGGCTGGGGGCCGGGTGACGGGCGAGCAGGCGGGCGGGCGGAAAAGAACAGCGGCCGGTCCCGGCGTCCGGAGGCCCGGAGCGGGACCGGCCGCTGTCGCGTACCGGAAGGAGAAACGATCAGCCGCGCTGGATGCCGCTGCTGTCCTGGAGCACACCGCGCCGCCCGTCCTGGGTCTGCGCGATCAGCGCGGGGCCGCGCTGGTCCACGGCCAAGTACCAGGTACCCGGCGTCAGTTCGGCGATCTGCGCACCCGGGTTGTCCTCCGCGAACAACGGGCGCGGCACCGGCACCGCGAACCAGAAAGCGGTGAAGTCCGACGACGGACCCTGCGCGGCGGCCGGCTGCGGCGCCGACTGCTGCGCACCGTACGGCTGCTGGGCCTGCTGCGGCTGACCGTACGGCGTCTCGACGGACTGCGCGCCGCCCGGGTATCCGTAACCGGCCTGCGGCGGACCCGCCGCGTACGGCTGCTGGCCGGGGCCGACACCGTACGGCTGGGCCGCGGGCCGCGGAGCGCCGAGCAGCGGGGCCTTGAGTGCGGGAAGACGGTTGGACAGCGGGGCCGCCACCGCGATGACGACGCCGAACAGCAGCGTCAGCCAGTTGCCCGCGCCCTTGTCGACGCCGTCCGGGTTGTCGAACAGCGTCGCCCACAGGGCGGTCCAGCCCACGAACAGCGAGATCGCGACAGCCCACTGCTCAAGGGAGAGCCCCAGGATCTGCCGCCCGACGAGCGGACCGGTACGCGCCAGCACCACCGCGGCGGCGGCGATCAGCGCGGCCAGCGTCACCGAAGGCAGGATCGGGAAGTAGTCCGAGTGCCACAGGTTCCGCGAACTTTCCGCGCCGTTGAACGGCGACTTGAAGCTGAAGAACGGCAGGAACGAGGCGATCAGCAGCAGCACCGCTGCTCCGATCACCGCGCCGTCTCCTCGGGTCAGGGAGCGGATGTTCACGTCAGGTCCTGTCCTTTGTCAGTTCGGTTAACTCGGCCGTACTCAATCGGGCGGTGCCCCATCGTACGGGTGTGATCATGTCCGGACAGCCAGGTATGACCATTGGTGCACGATCCATACCGGACTGCTACAGCCCTGTCACCTCTTCCCTTCGAGGAAGGCGGTGAGGCCGTCGGCGATCCCCTGGGCAGCGTGCTGCCGCCACGCGGAGTCCGTCAACGACTTGGCGTCATGAGCGTTGCGCATGTTCCCGCACTCGATGAACACCTTCGGAACGGTGGACAGGTTGAGCCCGCCGAGGTCGTCGCGGACCGTCATCCCCGTACCGCCGCCGAGGTAGTCGGCGAAGTGCTCGCCGGTCGCCGCGGCGAAACGCGAACGCAGCGTCGTGGCCAGCAGATACGAGGGCGCCGCGATCTTACGGGTGTCCGCGATGCCCACGTGCACCGACGTGGGCGCGATCACATGGAAGCCGGACGCCGACGCGGGCGCGCCGTCCGCGTGGATCGACAGGGCCGCGTCCGCGTGCGCCGCGTTCCCGATCCGGGCCCGCTCGTCCACGCACGGGCCGAACGCCCGGTCGCCGTCGTACGTCAGCTTCACCTGCGCGCCGCGCGCCAGCAGGATCGCCCGCACCCGGTGCGCGACGTCCAGGGTGTACGTCGCCTCCGCGTAACCGGAGTTGGTCTCCGTCCCCGTGGTGTCGCACTCCTTGCGGGCGGTGCCGATGTTCACCAGCTTGTTGATCTCCGCCGTGTGCTTGGCGTTGTTGAGATTGTGGCCGGGGTCGAGGACGACGACCTTTCCCGCCAACGGCCTCATCGCGCCCGCGGTGTTGAGCGGTCGGGGGGAAGCCGTCGCCTGCGCGGTCGGGGCCGTGCCCGCCAGGTCCGCCTGCGGCGCCGAGCCCTTCTGGCCGTCGTCGCCGGTACCCGCCGAGGTCGGTGAGGCCGACGGCGAGGACGTCGGCGCGGCTCGTACCGCGCTGTCCTGCTCCGAGCCCCCGGAATCGCCCACCGCGTGGTACACCAGACCGCCTGCCAGGCACGCCGGTACGACCACGGCGACAGCGATGATCAGAGAGCGGCGCTTGCCGCCCCCGTACGACTCGTTCCTGAACACGCCAGCGACTCTATCGGCCTCGCGGACATCCCTGAAGGGCGGTCGCGCGGCGCGGCCGGGGAGCTACGGAGGGCGAGGTGGTCGTGACGGCGACGGGTGGCGTGGGCCGCTCGGCCGTATGCCGCGCGGGTTGTGCGGGGCGCGGCGGGAAGGGGCCGCGGTTCGTGCGGGGCGCGGTGGTGAACGGGCCGCGGTTCGTGCGGCTGCCCGGCCGTAGGACGCGCGGGCTACGGTTCGAACGGGCCCGGCAGCCTGCGCAGCACATGCAGTGACCCCGTCGCCGAGACCTCGGCGAAGGCGCCGGAGTCCAGCGCGCGCCGGTACACCCGGTACGGCGCCTGCCCGCCGTCGGCCGGGTCCGCGAACACGTCGTGGATCACCAGCAGCCCGCCCTCGGCGACCAGCGGCCCCCACCCCGCGTAGTCGCCGCCCGCGTGCTCGTCGGTGTGCCCGCCGTCGATGAACACCAGCCCGAGCGGCTGCCGCCACACTCTGGCGACCTGCGGTGACCTCCCGACCACCGCGATCACGTGCTGCTCGAGGCCCGCCTCGTACAGCGTCCTGCGGAAGGCCGGAAGCGTGTCCATCAGCCCCGTCGCCTCCTCCACCACCAGTTCCGGGTCGTGGTACTCGCCGTTGCCCCAGTCCCGCTGCTGCTCCTCGCTGCCCCGGTGGTGGTCGACGGTCACCGCCACCGTGCCCGCTCCCCTGGCCGCGTCCGCCAGCAGGATCGTCGACCGCCCGCAGTACGTGCCCACCTCCAGCAGCGGCAGCCCGAGTCCGGCCGCGGCCTCCTTCGCCGCCGCGTACAGGGCCAGGCCCTCGTCCCGTGGCATGAACCCCTTCGCGGCCTCGAACGCCGCCACCACATCCGTCATGGGGTTCACCTTATTTCCGCCGGGACGCGGGCCGGGACCTGGGCCGGGGCGCGGGGATGGGGGCCGGGCCGGGGCCTTATGCGCCGGTGCCCGAGGCCGCGAGGCCGATGCGCAGCACGGCGGCCCTGCCCACGACGCCGAGCAGCTGGAGACTCAGCTTGTTCACCCTCCCCTTGGTGCCCGCCTCGCAGGTCAGGTCGGTGGAGCCGGAGTCCTCCTCCGACGGGCCGGTGACGCTCATCTGGCAGCCGCCGTCGGAGTCGAACTGCGACTGGATCAGCGGCGCGGTCAGCATGACCGTGTGACCCCCGACCGAGGTCACCGTGAGCCGTCCGACACCGGACCGCGCGGGCACCGGAATCGTGTCGCCCTCGGTCACCCGGACCTCGCAGCGCCCGTCCCTGCACAGCTCCGTGTCCGTGCCGTCCGACGGCACGGGCAGCGTCGGGGCGGGCGACGGGCTGGCGGTCGTGGGACTCGGGGATGTCGTGGCGGTCGTCGGTGTGCGGGACGCCGGTACGGCACGGCCCGCACCGTCGGAGCGGCCGGAGCCGCCCGCGCCGCCGTCGCCGCACGATACGAGGACGGCGGCGACGGCCGCGAACACCACGGCACGGACGAGCGGACGGAAACGGGCCGGGCCCGCGGAAGGCTGATGGTTCATGCGTACAGCCAAACCCACCTGTCCCGGGACCGGTCCCGAAGCACGTACCCCCCGGAAGATGTCCTAGGCCCCGGCGGGGGTGGACGTAGGCCAAAATCCCGATGCTTTCGTGACAGGCGGGACGGCAGCATGGTCCCCATGAGCGATCTCCTCGGACAGCGCGAACGAACCCCCCGCCGTACCGGGCGCCCGGCGCCGCCCGCATGGGCGGTGCTGGTCGCGGTGTGCGCGGGCCAGTTCCTCGTGGTGCTCGACGTGTCCGTCGTGAACGTGGCGCTGCCGTCGATGCGTACGGACCTGGCGCTGAGCCAGGCCGGTCAGCAGTGGGTGGTGAACGCGTACGCGATCACCTTCGCCGGCCTGCTGATGCTCGGCGGCCGGGCCGCCGACCTCTTCGGCCGCAAGCGCGTCTTCCTCGTCGGCCTCGGCCTGTTCACGGCCGCGAGCCTCGCGGGCGGCCTCGCGCAGTCCTCGGGGCTGCTGATCGCCGCCCGCACCCTCCAGGGCATCGGCGCCGCCGTACTGGCGCCCACCACGCTCGCCATCCTCACCACGTCCTTCCCCGAGGGCCCCGAGCGGACGAGGGCCATCGGCACCTGGACGGCGGTCGGCGCGGGCGGCGGCGCGGCGGGCGGCCTGGTCGGCGGCCTGCTGACCGACTACCTGTCGTGGCGCTGGGTGCTGCTGGTCAACGTGCCGATCGGCGCGCTGGTGATCGTCGGCGCGGCGCTGTGGCTCACCGAGAGCCGCGGCGGTACGAGCCGCCGTCTCGACGTACCCGGCGCCGTCCTGGTCACCGGCGGTGTCGCCGCCCTCGCGTACGGCATCGCCGAGAGCGAGTCGCACGGCTGGACGTCCGCCACCGCGCTGCTGCCGATCGTCGGGGGCGCCGTCCTGCTCGGCGGCTTCGTCGCCGTCGAGGCCAGGACCGCCCAGCCGCTGATGCCGCTGCGCCTGTTCCGTATCCGTTCGGTGTCCGCGGCCAACACCGTCCTGCTCGCGGCCGGGGCCGCGACCTTCGCCACCTGGTACTTCCTGTCGCTGTACATGCAGAATGTGCTGCACTACAGCCCGGTGCGGGCCGGTCTGTCCTTCCTGCCGCACACCGTCAGCATCATCGTCGGCTCCAAGCTGGCGCCCCGGCTGATGAGTTACGTGGACAGCCGGATCGTCGGCGCGGCGGGCGGGCTCATCTCGGCGGCGGGTCTGGCCTGGCAGAGCCGGCTCACCGTGGACGGGGCCTTCCTCACCTCGATCCTCGGGCCCGGCGTCCTCACCATGTTCGGCGCGGGCCTGATGATGACCCCCATCGCGGCGGCGGCCACCTCCGGTGTCGGCATGAGCGAACAGGGGCTCGTCTCCGGCCTCCTCAACACCTCCCGCCAGCTCGGCGGGGCACTCGGGCTCACGATCCTCGCGACCGCCGCCGCCAGCCGTATCTCCTCCCGCGGTCACGCGGGAGCGTCGGCGGCCCGCGCGCTGACCTCGGGTTACTCCCTGGCCTTCCTGATCAGCGCGGCCTTCCTGGTCGTGGGCACCGCGCTCACGGCGCTGTTGCCGAAGCCGACTCCGAAGATCGTTCCGGTGTCGTAGCAGGTGCCGTAGCCGGGCCTGTGGCCGTAGCCGGTGCCGGTGCCGGTGCCGTAGCCGGGCCTGTGGTCGCGGTCGGGGCCGCCGTCGCGTCGTCGCGGAGCAGCGCGAGCTTCTCCGCGGCGTCGGTGCCCTCGACCGGGAACGACGCCAGCATCCGTACGTCGTCCTCGGGTGTGAGCAGCACCTCGCAGCGCAGCCGGACCAGCCCGACCCGCGGGTGCAGCACGTTCTTGCGGTCCGCGCGGCGCACCGCGACCTCGTGCCGCTCCCACAGCGCGCGGAATTCGGCGCTGCTGTCGAGCAGATCCCGCACCAGGTCGGCGAGGCCCCGGTGCCCGGCGCGGCGGGAGTACGTCGAGCGGAGGTCGCCGACGTGCGCCGCCGACATCCGCGGCCAGTCCTCCTCCGGCACCCGCGCGCGCCAGGCCGGATCGGTGAACCACTGCCAGAAGATGTTGTTCTCGCGGCCGGGGCCCGTGATGTCGCGGCCGGTGAGCGCGTCCTGGAGCGCGTTCGTCCACACCACCTCGCCGAGGTCGGTGTAGATGCACACCGGCACGTCCACCAGACGGCTCGCGAGGCTGATCAGCCCCGGGCGGATCCGGTTCCCGGCCAGGCGCGGTGGCGCCGACAGCCCGACGAGGTGGAGCAGGTGGTCCCGCTCGTCCGGGTCGCAGCGCAGCGCACGTGCGAGCGCCGCCACGACGGACTCGGACGGCGCCGAGCCGCGCGCCTGCTCCAGCCGCGTGTAGTGATCCGTCGACACCCCCGCCAGCTGCGCCACCTCCTCGCGCCGCAGCCCCGGCGTCCGCCGCCGTACCCCCTCGGCCAGGCCGACGTCCGCGGGCCGCAGCGCCTCCCGCCTCCGGCGGAGGAAGTCGGCCAGCCCTGTCCTGTCGATCACCCTTCCATCCTCCGAGCCCGCCGCCCTTTTAGCCAGGGAGAACCTGTCCCTGGCTACCGCCCGCGGGCGACTGCGCCGAGGTCCGCGGGCACCCGGCCGGCCCACTCGGTGGCCGCGTCGACTTCCACGGTCCCCGGGGTCGGCCACCACCCACACCACGCACAGCGCGCCTGGCGGGACGTCATCGACCTGCTCGCCGAGTGCCTGCCCGTAACGGAACGATCCGGTCAGCAACCGCCTTTCCGGGCATCGTCGTTGACCACGCACGGCGGGCCGAGAGGCTCCGCGCGGTGCCTGCGGCAACTGCGGCACACGGATCTTCCTGACCGGCCGCGCCCTGGCCGACCGTCAACCGGTGGCCGGCCGGGCCCGAGCCGCGGTCGCACGTCGGTATGCCTCGCATATGCGGGAGGCAAATGTTTGGCATGCTCGCGGCGGTGGCGCCAGTGAGGCGGAACTGCCACCCGCCGCCGACGTCCATGGCGGCGCTCCGGCTGGCGGTTCGTCAATTCTCTTTGTGGGCGGCGACGTTCTCCGGTCCGACCGCGCGGGGCGTGGGCCACTGCGGGGCGCGAGCGGGTGGTTGGGGGAGCCGCAGGCCGACCGGATGTCCCTTTTGGTGTTTCTCAGGGGAGGCTCAAGTGGCCTCCGAGTTCCTTGACGATCTTGTGGCGGATGTCGCAAGGTCTGCTCAGCTCTCCCACAGGGAGCCTTTGACCAGCAGAAATCTGGCTCGGGCCAGAAATGGTGGGGTACATCGTCATGCGTGATCACTCGTTGCGCCGTCGTGGCGTCAGAGCGGTGGCGGGCACGTCAACCGCGCTCGTCCTGTTTAGCGGGGTCGGCATGCAGGCGGCCTTCGCTGACGACAGCGACACGGTCGGCGACTCGTCGACCGTGCACGAGACGCCGGTCGACGACGTCGACGAATCTGACGCGGTGGACGTTCCGGCAAGCCAGCTCGGCACCGAGCCGGACATCCCGAGCACGCCTCCGGGGGGAGGCAACCACCCCGGCGGCCAGTACTGCGACCCGGTCTCGGTGTATACCCCGACGTATAAGGGCGGCTACCACATGCGCGCCGTCGGGCCCACGCAGGCCAACACGAACGCGACCAGCAGGTCGATGACATCGACGTTCAGCTCGTCGACGACCGGTACGGTCGGAGTGTCCCTGTCGGGGACACTGAGCACCAGCGTCAGTGTGCTGATCGCCAAGATCGAGACGAAGTACGACGTGTCGCTCAGCAGTTCACTGTCGGTGGGATTCTCCAACTCCTCGTCCATCACCACACCGGCGCACTACACCACCTTCGCGACGTACGGCGTCTACCGCCTGCGCAACCAGGGCGTGAGCTACCACTACTACACCAACTGCGCCACCACGGCTCACGTCACCGTCACCAGCTACACCCCGCACCATGTGGGCTGGTACATCTCCGAATCGAAGAACTAGTGCCCGCGCACCGGATCAGCGCCGCCGCACTGGCCGCAGCCCTTGCCGCCGTGCTCGCAGGGTGCACGACCGGCCACTCCGCCCCTGACCCGACACCGACGCGCACGGGCTCCCCGACCGTGCCGGTCGCTGTCGACCCACACGCACCGTCGGTGGCCAAGGCCCCCAACCTGAGCGAGGTGAACGTCCCCACCCTGGCGTCGGCGGCCTCCCTGAGCAAGGACACCGAGTTCCCCCTCATAGGCGGCATTCGGGCGAGCAAGACCCTGGCCATCGCCGTGAACTGCAAAGGCACCGGGACACTCACCGTCGCCATCGAACCTTCCGGGCTCAGCTTCCCCCTGCGCTGCATCCCAACGCAGGTGACGCCGACCGTGAACGAAATACGGTTCGCCTCCACCAGCAAGCAGGCACAGATCACGTTCACGCTGTCACCCATGTCCGACCTGGCCTGGTCGTACTCCGCCGGGTGGGACCCGCATCCGGCTCAGCTCGACCAGAGCTAGACCCGCGCCCCGCCCGGCCTCCGTCGATCGTCACAGTTCGGAGGCACCGGAGAGCATCTTCTTGCGCCCCTGCATATGCGTCACCGTGCCCGCCGGATTCACCTTTCCGGTGGGCACGGTCACGTCCCGAACCCGAACCGCGGCCCAAAGACACCACCCCGCGGCGGCTCGGCACGACGGACTCGACCCTGACGTTGTCTGCCCTGACGCAACGGGCGACGGCGTCGTTCGTGTACGCGAGATGCCTGCCCTGGCTACCGCCCGCGGGCGGACGTCGTGTGCGGGAGGCCGCGGATGTAGGGGGCGAAGAGCAGGGACCAGTTGCCCACGGCGTGGTGGGCGCGCAGTGTCTGTTCGGCCTCTTCCGCGTCGGCGGGGAGGTCGGCGGGGACATCGGCCGGGAGGCCGGCTGCTGGGAGGTCCGCGGGGGCGTGGCCGTCCCATTCGGTGGCCGCGTCGAGCAGGTACAGCAGGTGTCCGGCCGCCGGGCCCGCGTCCCCGGCCTCCAACGCGCTCGTGGTGAAGGCGCGCTGTTCGTCGCGCCACACCAGGTCCGAGCTGTCGACGGCGGACGCGACCAGCTCCGCCCAGTACGCCTCGTCGTGGGCGCCGGTGCGCTGCCGCATGTGCCGCGCGGCGAACCGCGCCATGGCTCCCGCGTCGTCGATCAGCGGGGAGAGCACCTGGTCGGAGGTGAAGTCGAAGCCGAACCAGAGGCGGCGGCCGTCGAGGACCAGCGATTCGATCCCGCCGACCACCTCGGTACGCCCGGCCAGCCCGGCCTCCGTATCCGCCGCCGCGCCCTCGACCGCCATGGTGGCCCCCTCATCGCTCGTTCCCGCTACCGCCGGAGTCTGTGAGAAGTTGTCTATCGCACGGCACTGACACCCGCGGGGGCGCCTTACGGCCGTCCGGCCGCTTCGAGCAGGCTCTTGAGCCGGGCCAGGTCGGCGGTGACGGACGCGGCGTCGCGCCGGAATTCGTCGTCGCTCGTCTCCGGCTGTCGCCGAAGCGTGAAGACGACCTCGCTGGCCGGGCCGTCCGCGATCACCCGGACCGGGTTGGAGACGGTCCGCCCGGAGGGCAACGTGACGTCGTGGTCGAGCACGCCCCACTCGTTGGCGGGCGAGAAGGCGACGGTCACCCGCCCCAAGGGGGCGGATCGCGCGACCCATTGACCGTCGATCTCCTCGATCGAGCCGCCCAGCCCGTGCGCCCACTCCGGCAGATTCGCCGGGTTCGAGGCGTAGTCGTAGACGTCCTTGACGGGACGGTTGATACGGATGCCGAGGTGCCGGGATTGCCTGCCTGCGCCCTTCCTGCTTGAGCCGTCCCTGCCTGCGCCGTCCCTGCCTGTGCTGTCCATGCGTGTGCTGTCCATGCCGTTGCTGTTGTCCATGACCGCGACGCTACGGCCGACCGGCGCCGTTTTCTTGAACGAATCGGACATCGCGGGAATCCCGCGGCGCTCAGCCGAAGTAGTGGCCGTCCTTCAGGTCCGCGAGCAGGCCGGGGCGGGTCGGCCGCCAGTCGAGCAGATCGCGCGTGATCCGCGCGGAGGCGGGGCCGTCGACGGCCCAGAAGCGGCCGAGCCAGCCGACGTACTCCCCGGCCTGCTCGGCCGTGACGGAGACGGCGGGGACGCCGAGATGCGCGGCGAAGATCTCGGCGACCTCGCGGATCGGTACGCCCTCGTCGGCGACCGCGTGCAGCACGGAACCGGCGGGCGCGGATTCGAGCGCGAGGCGGAACAGCCGGGCGGCGTCGTCGCGGTGGACGGACGGCCAGCGGTTGGCGCCGTCGCCGACGTAGGCCGCGGCGCCCTTCTCGCGCGCGAAGCCGATCGCGACCGGCATGAACCCGTTGTCGCCGGTGCCGTGCGTGGCGGGCGGGAGGCGTACGACGCTGGAACGGACGCCGTGGCCGGCGAGGGCCTGCACGTAGTGGGCGTTGCCGATCCGGCCGCCGGAGCCGCTGATCGGGGCATCGGTGCTGTCAGTGGCACCGGTGCCGTCACCGCCGTCGGTGCTATCGGTGTCGCCCTCCGTGCTCGCAGCCCGCGCGAGACCGTCGCGTTCGGTGGCGACGACGCCGGGCGCCAGCCCGAGCACGCCGAGGATGCCGGAGGCGATGACGAAAGGCTTGTCCGTACCGGTCAGGGCCTCGCCGAAGGTCTCGATCGCCGCGCGGTCGGCGCCAGTGGCACCGGCGAAGTCGCCCGCGAAGGCGATGTCGTGCTTGAACGCCAGGTGGACGACCCCGTCGGACGACGCGGCGGCATCCCGCAGCGTGCCGAGGTCGTCGAGCGACCCCGGCAGGACCTCGGCGCCCGCGGCCCGCAGGGTCCGGGCGGCGGCATCGGAGCGGGCGAGCCCGACGACCGAGTGACCCGCGGTGATCAGCTCGGGTACGAGCCCGCGGCCGACCCAGCCCGACGCTCCTGTGACGAAAACGCGCATGGGGAACCTCCAGAAAGGGGCGCGCCCGTCCGGCGAATCCGTAGCGGGCGGCCTTGCGGTCACCCTCTATTCTTTGTACGGTCGTGCAAGAAAAGTCAAGCGGTGACGGCGGCCGGTGCGCGAGGGAGGATGGACGACGGCGGACCGCGACGAACAGGACGGACCGCGACGGTCGCGACGGACCGCGACGATCACGAACGACCGCGACGATCAACCGGAGGCAGCGATGGCGGGGCGCCCCGTCGACCACCAGCGGCGCGCGGAACTGCTCGACGCGGTGGTCGACTACACGGTCGAGCACGGCTTCTCCGAGGTGTCGTGGCGGCCGGTCGCCGCCGCCCTCGGGGTGTCGCCCACGACCCTCGTCCACCGCTTCGGCACCAAGGAGCAGATGCTCCAGGCCGTCCTCGGGCGCCTGCGCGAGCGCATCTTCCAGGCCACCAACGAGACGGCCGGACACCAGCCAGATCTGGCGACGTCCGTACGCGCCGTCTGGCGACGCGCCTCGGACCCGCGCCAAGGCGCCGAGTTCCGGCTCTTCTTCGCCGTCTACGGGCGGGCGCTCCAGGCGCCCGAGCAGTTCTCCGACTTCCTCGACCACGTCGTCACCGACTGGATGAACGCCCTGTGCGCCGCCCAAGGGCCCGACGTATCACCCGAGTCGGCAGTGCGTACGGCCACCCTCGTCATCGCCACCGTTCGCGGCCTGCTCCTCGACCTCCTCGCCACCGGCGACCGCGCCCGCGTCGACGACGCGGCCGAAGCGTTCCTCGCCTCGCTGGCGTGAGGGGTCAGAGCCAGCCGTTCTGGCGCGCGTGGCGTACGGCTTCGATGCGGTTACGGGTGCCGGTCTTGCCGATGGCCGCGGAGAGGTAATTGCGCACGGTGGACTCGGAGAGGAAGACGCGGGCCGCGATGTCGGCGACGGTGGAGCCGTCCGCGGCGGCGTTGAGCACGTCGCGCTCACGCGGGGTGAGCGGGCTGGGCCCCGCGCTGAGCGCTGCCGCGGCCAGCGCCGGGTCGATGACGCGCTCGCCGCGCAGGACACGGCGGATGGCATGGGCCAGTTCCTCGACGGGCCCGTCCTTGACCAGGAATCCGGCCGCGCCCGCTTCCATGGCGCGCCGCAGATACCCCGGCCGGCCGAACGTGGTGAGGATGAGCACCTGGCACGACGGCAGCCGCTCGCGCAGCTCCGCAGCCGCGTCGAGCCCGCTGCGCCCCGGCAGTTCGATGTCCAGCAGCGCGATGTCCGGCCGCGCCTCCAGCGCCTCCGCCACGATCCGGTCCCCGGCGGCCACCTGCGCGACGACCTCCAGGTCGTCCTCCAGATTCAGCAACAACGCGAGCGCGCCCCGCATCATCCCCTGGTCCTCCGCGAGCAGCACCCGCGTGAGCGCCCCGTCCCGCCGATCGCCGTGCTCGCCGCCCCGCTCCCCGCCCTGCCCTGTCTCCCCGTCGGTCATCCCCCCACCCTAGACAGCCCTCGCCCTAGGCAGCCGCCACCCTAGACAGCCCCCGCCCGCGCGGTCCGCCCGCCGTGTCCGGGACATGGCTCGCACGGCGACTATTGCCGCGAGTGGGCTGGTACTACTGGTACATGCATGAAGAGACCGCGCAGTCCGCGATCGACACGTTCATCTCCGCGTTCAACGCGTCGGACGACACCTATGTGACCGGGCTGCTCTCCCAGGCCCTGACCTCGGATGTCCTCTTCTGGGGGCCGTTGGGACGCAGCGAGGGGATCGAGGCGGTCGAGCGCTTCGTGCTGGACATCCGGCGCCATCCGGCGGGGGCCGGCACGATGGAGCGCTGCTCGGCGGTGGACATGCCCGACGAGTGGGCCCGGTACGAGTGGGTCTTCACCACTCCCGACGGAGGCCCCCGCCTGACGGGAACCGACGTCGTCCATCTGCGGAGGAGCCTCATCGACCAGGTCATCGTCTTCGCCGGAGAGATCAAGTAGGCCGATTCCCCCGCCGCCCCCGAGTTCCCCACGACGTGACCTCGGCGAGGATGTCGTGCCAGGGGAGGGCACCGGGATCGGCCGTCTCGCCGGAAGAAGCCGCCTCGCCGGAAGCCGCCTTGGAGGGGCGCCCGGACCAGAGCCGTACTCCCGACCGCGCCTCGGACGCGCGGACCGGCTCCCGGGAGTCCACCGAGAACACTCCGGCGAGCTCGTGCACGGCGATGAAGCCGGCCACACCGCCCTCGGAGTCCGTGCGGTCCGGGCGCTCGGTGAGGGCTTGCCACAGGATGTACACGTTCGGCAGCCGCACCTCGGGCCGGAACCGGTACGCGAGGCGTTCCCGCCTGATCGAGCCGATGCGCGGCAGCCGCACCCGGGCGAGCGGGACGACCTCGCGCGCAGATCCGATGATCTGAAAGAAAAGCCCTAGGTGTCCCGCCACGGGGTAGCGGTCGGGATGGGAGAAGGTGGCCTCGTCGGGCACGCGGTTCGCGGGAGGACGGTGCCGCACCTTTTCCGGTTGGGCCGCAGGCACGTCGTAGAGGAGTGAATTCGTATGACGGATGACGTCTTCGGGAGTTCCGAGGCATTGAGGGAACTGACGATCCACGACCGGCACGGGCAATTCATCGGCCGGGTCAGCCATGTGTACGTGGACGACTGGGACCGTCGGCCGCAGTGGGTGACGGTGAGGACCGGGATGCACGGCTTCGAGGAGACGTTCGTCCCCTTGGCCGGCGCCGAGCACGAGATCGGGCGCGACACGGGCGGCGGCGTGCTGCGGGTGGCGTACGACCTCGACACGATCAAGGCCGCGCCGCGCGAGGACGCCGAGCAGCACCTCGGACTCGACCAGGAGCAGGAGTTGTACGCCCACTACGGGCTCCTCCCGCCGGAGGGCCAGGCGTCCGGCGCCCCGGGCGTGGGCGCCGACCGCCCCACCGCCCCCCTCACCGGCCACGACGAGGGCATGGACGACATCCAGGAACTCTCCGACGACCCGGCCCCCGCCCCCACCCGCTCCCGTCTCCGCAAGGCCACCCCCGCCGAAACCACCCCACCCGCATCCACCCCCTCCGAGCCCCCCACCCCTGCGGAGCCCGCCGCCTCCTCCGAGCCCCCCACCCCCTCGGAGCCCACCGCCTCCTCCGAGCCCCCCACCCCGACACCCGAGGCGACCCCCTCCACCCCTCCGCCCCCTCCCGCCCCCGACGACAGGTCCTAGAGATCGACCCCGTTCTTCACCGGCGGCGGCTACGCGTCCGGGGTCGGGGCGCGGGGTGGGCTGGATTGGGCGGGGGTTGTGGCGGCGGACTGACCGGAGGAAAAGCGGATAAAGGGGCTGCGGGGGGAATTCGTCCCGGAATCCGGTCGGCGCAAAGGGTGGCGGGAAAAGGCTGTACGTACCTCGGGGTTCGTGAACCCCGAGGTACGTATCGGAGCAGGTGGCGGCAGGTGCAGAAGGCGGGATTCCACTTAATTTTTTCCTGAAAGGATTGACGCGCTTCGTTAGATGGACACAGAATCCACTTCGCTCATAGGGGAGTTCGGGTGGAACGGGGTGGGGGCGGACTGTGAATATTCGTATGCGGCGCAGAGCGCGGAAGCTGGCGTGGCGGGGGGTCGCGGTGGGGGCGGCGGCCACGGTGGCGTGGGCGGGGCTGACGCCCCTGGACGCGACGGCGGACCCCGCGCCCGTGCCGCAGACCGAGGCACAGCGGGACCTGGACCAGGCGCAGGCGTCCGGGCAGCCGGTGGAGGTGGTGGGGGCGCGTACGGAGAACACGACGACGTACGCGAATCCCGACGGAATCACCATGCGGCTCGACCAGTTCACGGCCCCGGTACGGGTCGCGCGGGCGGACGGCTCCTGGGCCGAGCCGGACGCGACCCTGGCCAGGAAGGCCGACGGGAGCCTGGCTCCGAAGGCGGCCGTGGTGGATCTGGCCTTCTCCGGCGGCGGCACCGCCCCGTTGGTGACGATCGGGCGCAACGGCCGCACGCTGGCCTTCAGTTGGCCCGGCACGCTGCCCGCCCCGACGCTGGACGGCGAGAGCGCCGTGTACGCCGACGTGCTGCCGGGTGTGGACCTGCGCATGACGGCGACCACGCAGGGCTACCGCGAGGTGCTGGTGGTCAAGACGCCGACCGCGGCGGCCAATCCGGCGCTGAAGCGGATCGAGTTCGGGATGCGCGCCTCCGGCCTGGACGTCAGCGACACCGCGAGCGGCGGCCTGAGCGCGGTCGGCCCCGACGGGCAGGAGCTGTTCACGTCCTCGGCCGCCCAGATGTGGGACTCGCTCGGTACGGCGTCCGACCCGGTCGACAACCCGGCGGCGCCCACGGCGAAGACGGCGCCCTCCACAAAGGCCGCGCCCTCCGCGAAGACGGCGCCCAGCGCCGAGGCCCTCGCCCCCGAAGACGGCCCGGCCCCCGGCGCCACCACCGCCACCACCCCGCTGGACGTCACCGGCACCTCCGTCGCCGTCGTCCCCGACCCCCACCTCCTCGCGGCCAAGGACACCGCCGCGTACCCGCTGTACATCGACCCCGACGTGTCGCTCGCCTCGGGCGCCCCGCAGCGCACGCTCCTGCGCAGCGACGGCTACAGCAGCTACGGCTGGGGCAACGGCACCAACGGAGAGGGCGACGGCCACTGCGGCTCCTGGAACGGCTACTACTGCGGTCCCGGCTACACGCAGCGGCTCTACTTCCAGTTCACCCCCGGCGCCCTCAAGGGCAAGAAGGTCCTGAAGGCGACCTTCCGCGTCACCTCGCCCTGGGCGTTCCAGTGCGACGCGCGCTGGACGGACCTGGAGCGCACGAACAACTTCTCGTCGTCCACGACCTGGTCGTCACGCCCCAAGGAACTCGACCTGATGGTCGACCGCTCCTTCTCGGCCGGCCGCGGCTCGACCTGCGACCCCAACTCCCCTGACGCGCCGATCGAATTCGCCGACAACCCGGACGAGACGAATGAGAATCTGACGCCCACGGTCGCGGACTTCGCCGCGGGCAAATTCGCCAAGCTCACCCTCGAACTGCGCGCGCACGACGAGTCCGACACCTCCGCGTGGAAGCGGTTCAAGAACAACGCGGCGCTGTCCGTCAACTACGTGGCCAACCCCGCGCTCCCGACGAAGATCGGTCTGGTCACGGGCAGCGGCGTGGTGTGCTCGACCAAGAGCGCCGACCCGTCGGTGATCTCCGACCCGACGCCCGCGCTGTCGTCGGTGCCGCAGACGGCGGCGGGCGGCGAGTCGGGCGCGCGGCTGCGTTCGGTCTTCAGCATGGACAAGTACACGGCGTCCAGCGCCACCTGGTCGAGCGCGTTTAGCGACATCGTGCGGCCCGCGACCGGATTCGTCGGCGACAACGTCTCACCCGGCGTCGCCACCGCACCGACCCTGACCGACGGCACGCTGTACCGGTACCGCACATGGACCCGTTCGTACTACGACAACCAGAGCAGCTATCTGGCGGGACCGTCCAACGGCTCGACCACCGGCTGGTGTTACTTCAAGGTCGACTCCACCGCCCCCAAGGCGCCGACGGTCACCTTCGCGCGGACCTACAGCGAGTGCCTGCCCAACACCTGTGTTCCGGCGGGCGGTCCCGGCGTGGAGGGCAAGGTCGTCTTCGGGCCCGCGTCCGGTGACACCAACACCGCCTACGAGTACAAGCTGTCCTCGTCCGACGCGTGGATCGCGCTCGCGGCCGGGGTCACCAGCGCGACGATCACCCCGCCCGCCTCCGGCACGTACCACCTGGACGTCCGCGCCAAGGACGTCGTCGGGCGGTGGGGCGCGGAGACGGTGAAGGACTTCCTGGTCGCGGCCGGTGCGGGCCCGGTCGGGCAGTGGAGCTTCGACGAGAGCGCCGGCCAGGCCGTCGACACCTCGACCACCGTGGCGGCGCAGCAGCACAACGCGACGCTGTCCGGCACCGGCGCGGTCCGCGACGCCAACGGCCGCCGCGGCGACCTGCCGGACGGCAACGGCGGCAGCACCCCGGACAAGGGCCTGCACCTGGACGGGACGTCGGGGTACGCCTCGACGGCGGGGCCCGTACTGGAGACCCGCTCGGCGTACACCGTCTCGGCGTGGGTGAAGCTGGACACCACCACGCCCAACGGCATCGTGCTCTCCCAGGACGGGGTGACGTACAGCCCGTTCATCCTCGCCTACGACCACGGCCTGGGCACCTGGTTCTTCGGGGTCAAGCAGCAGGACGCCAACACCGGCACGGCGTACTACGGAGTGGCGGCCAAGTCCCCGCCCAGGACCGGGGTGTGGACCCACCTGCTGGGCAGCTACGACCCGGCGACCTCGCAGAGCGCGCTGTACGTGAACGGCGTGCTCCAGGGCACCGCGACCACCACCGGCTCGTGGTCGGCGACCGGCGCCTTCCAGATCGGGCGGTACAAGTGGGGGACGTACCAGTACAACTTCCCCGGCAGCATCGATGAGGTGAAGGTCTGGCAGCGGACGCTGACCTCGCAGGAAGCCTCCGACGAGGCGCGGCTGCTCGGCACCGACGGCAAGGCCCAGGTCGAACTGACCGCGGCCTGGGACCCGTCGGGCGCCTCCGGCACCACCCTCGCCGACACCGCCTCCGGTTACGGCCGCACCCTGACCACCTCGGGCGGCGCCACCCTCGACGGCGACACCATCGCCCTCGACGGCGCCACCGGTTCGGTCTCCACGCCCGGCTCCGTCGTGGACGACACCGGCTCCTTCACGGTCACCACCCGCACCCAGCTCGACGCGGCGGCCCTGGTCACCCACCCCGTCGGCTACACCGAACAGATCGCGGGGCAGCGCTCGGCCGACGGCTCCTCGTGGGGCGTGTGGTTCAAGTACACCGGCACCACCACCACACTGGACGACGACGGCAACGTCATCACCGTCCCCCAGGGCCAGTGGCTCTTCGGCCGGGTCGCCACCGACGGCACCTTCACCGGCGCCGTCTCGCCCAACGACGACCCCAGCGGCGGCAGCGCCGACGGCACCGTCCAGGTCACCGGCGTCCTCGACGCCCAGTCCGGCACGGTCAGCCTCTACCTCGGCGACAACCTCCAGGACACCCAGCCCTTCACCGCCGTCCAGGGAGCGGGCGACTTCACCGGCGGCCGCGCCTACGTCGGCGCGACCTGGGGGCACTACCTGGCGGGCCAGATCGAGGACATCCGCGTCTGGTCGGGCGCGATGACCGACTCCGACCAGATCACGTCGGTCATCGACGGCTGACCCCGGTCGGACGGCGGCCCCGGCCGGTCAGCGCGCCGACACGGCGTGACCGGCCGGGGCCGCGTCCTCCTCCACCGGGAGGGCGGCCGTCAGGCGGAAGCCGCCGTCGGCGGCCGGGCCCGAGGTGAGGGAGCCGCCGGCGGCGGCGAGGCGTTCGGTCAGGCCACGCAGGCCGGTACCGGTGCGGGTCCTGATGTCGCCGTCCTGACCGGACGGCGGCGGACAGGACCCGCGGCCGTTGTCGCTGATGGTCAGATGGGCCCGGCCGCGCCCGGTGGCGAGTTCGATACGGGTCAGCGTCGCGCCGCTGTGCCGGACGACGTTGGTGACGCCCTCGCGGACGACCCAGCCGAGCAGCGCCTCGGTCTGCGGGGGCAGGGGCGGGCCCGACTCCTGGACGACGACCTCGATGTCGGAGGCGGTCAGGACGGACCGGGCCCGGTCGAGTTCGGTGGACAGGCTGCCCTCGCGGTAGCCGGTGACGGCCTCGCGGATCTCGGTGAGCGCCTGGCGGCCGACCGCCTCGATGTCGGCGACCTGGGCGAGCGCCGCGTCGATGTCGCGCGGCGCGATCCGGCGCGCGGCCTCGGACTTCACCACGACCACCGACAGGGTGTGCCCGAGCAGGTCGTGCAGGTCGCGCGAGAACCGCATCCGCTCCTGGGCGACCGCGCTGCGCGCCAGCTCCTGCCGGGTCTCCCTGAGCTGGGCGACGGCGTAGGAGAGCGTGATGATCACCGAGACGACCAGGCCGGACAGGAAGGTGCCGTACGCCAGGCCCGCCGTGCCCCAGAAGCCCTGGCCGTGCGTGCTCGCGGTGACTCCGGCGGTCGCGCTCAGCGGCGTCAGCATCAGGCCGAGGCCGCGGCGGGTGGAGGCCACGGCCCCGACGCTCAGCGAGACCAGCGTGTACAGCAGCAGGAAATTCCCGCCGTAGGCGATGGCCAGCGTGACCGTACAGACGGCCAGCGCACCCAGCAGACGGTACGGGACCGGCCCCCCGCGCCACCGCTCGTGGAAAGCCGAACGGACCGTGAACACGTACAGGAGGCAGAACAGCGCGAGGCCGCAGCCCGCGAGCCAGGGGGCGGGGACCTGGCCCTGGGCGATGTCGGTGCCGGGGCCGATGACCATCAGCAGCCAGGGGTAAAGCGCGTTGCCGTCGGGAGACTTGATGTGCTCGATCTCGCGGGCGAAGTCGTGCGGTGTGCCGCGCCGCCACCAGGCCCTGCCGCACGGCTTGTCCGTGCTCTCGACCGGGTGGTCCGCCCCGCCGGCCGGGTGGTCCGCCCCGCCTGCCGGGCGGTCGGTCACGCCGTCGGCCATGCCGCTGTTCGCCGTCATGGCGGTCACCGTCCCCGTTCGGTACGCGCTGTACGTGTCCCGGCGGGAGGTCGCCTGCCGCGTCGTCGTCATGCGGTCCGCGCACCCCGCCGGTAGGAGAGGACGGCGTAACCGGCGAAGACGACCAGCCATCCGCCGAGCACGGCCACCGTACCCGCGCCGGGCGCGTGCCGGTCAAGCACGCTCCAGCCGAGCTGGCCGAAGCGCTGGGCGGGCGTCCACTGGGAGATCCGGGCGAGCCAGCGCGGGAAGGCGTCGACCGGAATCCACAGGCCGCCGACGATCGACAGGCCCATCATGCAGGCCATGCTCGTGACGCCGGTGGTCTGCGCGGTCAGCCCGTAGCCGTTGCCGAGGCCGAGCAGGGTGAAGGGGATCGTGCCCACCCACAGCAGCAGGGCGGTGGCGACCCACTGCCACGCGGCCAGGTGCACGCCGTTCACCAGCGCCCCGGCCAGCAGGACGGCGCAGATCGCGGGCAGGACGGTCACCCCGGCGGTCAGCGCCCGGCCGACCACCACACGGAACGGGCTGAGCGGCGTGACGCGGAGCTGCCGCAGCCAGCCCAGACCCTTGTCCTCGGCGACGCCGGTCCCGATGCCCATCGACGCGCCGAGCGCGCCGTACGCCGCCATGCCGACCATGTAGTACCGCGCGTAGTCGATCTTGTCCTGGCCGTCGCCGCCGACCCCGAGGTTGGTGAAGAGCAGGTACATCAGCACGGGCATGGCGAAGCCCATGACGATGAAGCCGGGGTCGCGCAGGGCGCGCCGGACTTCGAGCTTCACGTACTCGGTCATCGGACGGCTTCCTTCTGGAGGGGGTGGGCGGGGGTGGAGCGCGGCGCCGGGGATTCGGCGGCCGGGGTCCTGGTCGCCGGGTGAGGTGCGGTCAGGGTCAGGAAGGCGTCCTCCAGGCTGGCCGGGACGACCTCCAGACGGCGGACGCGGTCGCTCGCCGCGAGGGCGACGACGGTGGCGTCGGAGTCGGAGGTACGCAGCAGGGCCCGGTCGCCGCGGATCTCGACGGCGGTCACACCGGGCAGCGTGCGCAGGCCCGCGGAGCCGGACCCGGCGAGGTCGAACGAGACGAGCGTGCCGCCGACGGCCTGTTTGATCTGCTCGCCGGTGCCGTCGGCGACGGTACGGCCCTGGTCGATCACCAGGATGCGGTCGGCGTGCTCGTCCGCCTCCTCCAGGTAGTGCGTGGAGAACAGCACGGTGTTGCCGCGCGCCGCGTAACCGCGCATCGACCGCCAGAACACCCGCCGCGCCTCCACGTCGAGGGCGGCCGTCGGCTCGTCCAGCACGATCAGCTCGGGGTTGCCCGCGACGGCCAGAGCGAAGCGGAGCCGTTGCGTCTGGCCGCCGGACAGCTTGTCCACGCGGCGGCCCGCCAGCTCCGTGATCCCGGCCAGCGACAGCGCCTCGGCGACGGGCATCGGCCGCGGATACGTGGCCGCCACGAACGTCACCAGCTCCTTGACGGTGGCGCGCGGGATCGGCCGCCCGTCCTGGAGCATCGCGCCGACCCGCCCGGCCCTGACCGCCTCCTGCGGCGGGCCGCCGAACAGCCGCACCTCGCCAGTGTCCGGCCGGTCCAGGCCGAGCAGCAGGCTGATGGTGGTCGACTTCCCGGCTCCGTTACGGCCGAGCAGTGCCATCGTGCCGCCGCGCGCGATCTCCAGGTCGATCCCGGCCACGGCCCTGACCGGTCCGAAGCTCTTGTGGACGGCGGTGAAGCGAACGGCGGGCGAGGTGTCGGACGGGGTGCTTGGCGAGCCGTCGGGCGGGGTGTCGGGCGGGGTGTCGGGCCGGGGCGTGGACGGGGTTTTCTCCATGGCCACGACGCTACGGAGGGGGGAGGGGCGGCGGGCAGAGGGGAATGTCCGCAGGGGGGCAGGACAAATGTCACGGGTGCGGTGCCCCGGCGGGCGGGGCGGCCGGGAATCCGCCGCGTCGGCGGGCGGGAAGGGCAGGGAATCCCTCTAGCTGACGATGTGTCAGCTCTTCTCACTTCCTGGGCTTTGCGTTATACAGGGGCCATCTCTAGAACATGTTCTAGCCAGCGTCCCGGAAGTACCCGTCACCGGAAGTACCCGTCACCGGAAGTAGCCGCCACCGGAAGTGCCCCGGAGGGACCATGCCCATCGACGTCGCCAAGGCCCTCGCGGCCGAGCCGCGCCGCACCGAAATCGCCTGGAACCACAAGGACGTTCTCCTCTACCACCTGGGGATCGGCGCCGGGCGCCCGGCCACCGACGCGGACGAACTGCGCTACACGCTGGAGAGCCGGCTGCACGTCCTGCCGAGTTTCGCCACCGTCGCGGGCGGCGGGCCCGGTTCGGTGGACGGCTCGATCGGCCCCGGCATCGACGTGGACCTCGCCGCCGTCCTGCACGGCGGCCAACGCCTCGTACTCCACCGGCCGTTGCCGGTGAGCGGCCGTGCCGTACGGACCGGATCGGTCGCCGCCGTATACGACAAGGGCAAGGCCGCCGTCATCGTGCTGCGCTCCGAAGTGGCCGACGACGACGGCCCGTTGTGGTCCTCCGACAACGAGATCTTCGTCCGCGGCGAAGGCGGCTTCGGCGGCGAACGCGGTCCCTCCCGCCGCCCGGAACCGCCAACCCGCGCCCCCGACAAGGCCGTTGACGTACCCGTCCGCGAGGACCAGGCGCTGCTCTACCGGCTGTCGGGCGACTGGAACCCGCTGCACGCCGACCCCGAATTCGCCGCCACCGCCGGATTCGACCGCCCGATCCTGCACGGACTGTGCTCGTACGGCGCCACGCTCAAGGCCGTCACCGACACGCTGCTCGGCGGCGACGTCGCCCGGATCCGTTCGTACGCGACGCGCTTCGCGGGCGTCGTCTACCCCGGCGAGACGCTGCGGGTACGGATGTGGGCGGACGGGGACGGCGGCGGCGCGGGTTCCGGCCGGATCGTGGCCGCGGTGTCGGCCGTGGAGCGGGACGAGGCGCCGGTCCTGGCGGACACCGTCATCGAGCACACCTGAGCCCGTGGGGCACACCGGGCCGCGCGCCCGGCGGCTCTCGGCTCAGCAGCTTTCGGCCCGGTCGTCGGCCGGGCCTCCGTAGCGACCACCGTCTTCGCACCATCCGAGGGGAGCCGTACCGTGCGCGCAGCCATCCAGCAGGAGACCGGCCAGGACAAGCTCGAAGTCGTCGACGACATCGAGACCGCGGGCTTCGGGCCCGGCAAGGTACGTATCCGCGTCAAGGCCACCGGACTGTGCCACTCCGACCTGTCCGCGATGAGCGGCGTCCTGCCGCAGCCCGCGCCCTTCGTGCCGGGCCACGAGGGCGCGGGCGAGGTCGCCGAGGTCGGCGAGGGCGTCACGTCCGTCACGGCGGGCGACCGCGTCCTGGTCTGCTGGCTGCCCGCGTGCGGCGAGTGCGCGTCCTGCAAGCGCGGCCAGACCGAGCTGTGCATCGCCGGATTCCTCAACGCGGGCACCGCCAACTACCGTCGCCCCGGCGCCGCTTCACCCGACGTCTTCGGTTTCGCCGGGACCGGCACCTTCGCCGAGGAGGTCGTGGTCGACGCCAGGTGCGCGGTGCCGATCCCCGACGACGTGCCGTACGAGATCGCCGCGCTGATCGGCTGCGGGGTCACCACCGGTATCGGCGCCGCCCTCAACACCGCCCAGGTGGAGGCGGGTTCGTCGGTCGCCGTGATCGGTTGCGGCGGCGTCGGGATCAGCGTCATCCAGGGCGCGCGGGCCTCGGGCGCCGCCGAGATCGTCGCCGTCGACCCGGTCGAGTCCCGCCGCGAGGCCGCCGTCCGCTTCGGCGCCACCGAGTCCGTCGACCCCGACGGCCTCGCCGACGCCAAGAACCGGCTCACCGCGGGCGAGGGCTTCGACTACGTCTTCGAGGTGGTCGGCAAGTCCGCGACGGCGCGCGCCGCGTACGACGCCACCCGGCGCGGCGGCACCCTGTGCATCGTCGGCGCGGGCGCCATGGACGACAACCTCCAGATCAACATGTTCGAGCTGTTCTTCGACGAGAAGCGCATCCTGCCGTCCCTCTACGGCGGCGGCGACGTCCTGCGCTCCTACGACCGCGTCATCCGGCTCTGGCGCGCCGGGCGCATCGACCTCGAAGGGCTGATCACGCACCGCGTGCGACTTGAGGACATCAACGAGGCGATCGACCAGATGCGGACGGGCGTCGCGCTGCGTACGAGCATCACGATCTGATGGGGGATCAGCCAATGCCGAACGGTGAACTCCCGCTCGCCGGGCGGACCGCCGTCGTCACCGGGGCCGGGCGCGGACTCGGGCGCGCCGAAGCGCTCGAACTCGCCCGGCTCGGGGCGCACGTCGTCGTCAACGACTTCGGCCAGCCCGGCCGTGACGGCTCCGGCGCCTCCTCCGCCACCCCGGCGCAGGAGGTCGTCGCCGAGATCGCCGCCGCCGGCGGCAGCGCCGTCGCCCACCACGGCGATGTCGCCGACCACGAACAGGCGTCGGAACTCGTCCAGTTGGCCGTCGAGCACAACGGGCAGCTCGACATCCTCGTCAACAACGCCGGGATTCTCCGCGACCGCATGGTCTTCTCCATGACCGAGGACGAGTGGGACTCCGTCATCCGGGTGCACCTCAAAGGCCACTTCAACACCATTCGGTTCGCCGCCGCGCATTGGCGCTCGCGCGCCAAGTCCTCCGGGGCTCCGGTCTTCGGGCGCATCGTCAACACCGCGTCCGAGGCGTTTCTCGCCGGGTCGGCCGGACAGCCGAATTACGCCGCCGCCAAGGGGGGCATCGTCGGGCTCACGACGTCCACGGCGGAGGCGCTTCGGCGGTACGGGGTCACCGCCAACGCCATTTGTCCGCGGGCGCGGACGCGGATGACTCTTGATGTGTTCGGCTCTGCCGAGCCCGGGGGGCTCGATCCGCTGGCCCCCGAGCATGTCGCTCCGCTGGTCGGGTACCTTGCCGGGCCCGCTGCCGCCGGGGTGTCCGGGCAGGTTTTCGTTGTGCACGGGGGGATGGTGGCCGTTCTGCAACGGCCGGTGGTGGCGGCGCGGTTCGAGACGGCGAAGTCGGTGTTTTCGTATGGGGAGCTTGATGGGGTGTTGACGCCGTATTTCGAAGGGGGTGAGCGGGGCTCTTTCGCTGCCGTTGAGGTGTTGGGGCTGCGTCGCTCGTAGTTTTTCTTTGCCCGCCCGCCCACCCGTGCGGGTGTTTTCTTCGTCTGCGGGTGCCGCTTGTGCCTGGTCGGTGCCGGTCCGGGGTACCTCCTCGAAATCCGTCTCACCTGGTCCTGGGGATTCGGTGCCGTTCCTGTTGACGTATTTCTGCGGGGGCACCCCGGCCCGTCCCCTTCCGGTACGTCGGCGTCCGCCTGTCCGGTGGGGGTGCCGGGAGGGGGGTGGGTGGGCTGAGGTGCGGGGGCGGCCGTCGGTCCGCTGCGGTGCCGGGGCGGGGGTGGGTGGGGGGTCGGCTCGGGTGCGTCGGCGTTCGACGGGCCGCTGTGGTGCTGGTTGCTGCTGGTCGCTGTCGGTAGGGGGCTGGGGGGTCAGGCGGGCGAATCGGTGGGGGGGTCTTCGAGGGTGTGGGAGTTGGTGAGGGTGAGGGCGCCGCCGGCGGCGATGAGGCCGACGAGGAGGGAGAGGAGGGCGTAGGTGACGCGTTCGCCGTGGAAGAAGGAGGCGACGAGGTCGCTGCTCCAGGTGCCGGGCGGGAGTTGGGTGGTGACGAGGGCGGCGATGAGGGTGCCGACCATGGCGGTGCCGACGCTGGAGCCGACTTCTTGGGCGGTGTCGTTGAGGGCGGCGCCGATGGAGGTGCGGTTGCTGGGCATGGCGTCGACGAGGGCGACGGCGCAGATCGTCATGACGGTGCGCAATCCGATGGTCATGATCACCATGCAGACGGCGATGGCGGCGTAGCCGTGGTCGACGCCCCAGGAGAGACCGGCGAGGGCGCCGGCCAGGCAGGCAGCGCCGACGAGGCAGGCGATGCGGTGGCCGAACCGGCGGGCGAGCCATTCGGACAAGGGGGTCGCGGCGAGCATGGTCACGATGATCGGCAGGTTGGCGAGTCCGGCGCGTACCGGGCTCCAGCCGTAGGCGTACTGGAAGTGGAGGATCAGCCCGAACATCACGCTGGCCATCGCGATGGACGTGCCGATCTGGGCGATGGCGGCGCCGCGGACGGTGCCGTTGGAGAAGAGGCTGAGGTCCAGCATGGGCGCCGGGGTGCCGCGCTCGTGGCGGACGAAGGCGATCGCGGCCACGACGGCGCCCGCGATCGACGCGAGGGTGATCGCGGAGAGCCAGCCGTGCTCGACGCCGCTGGTCAGGGAGTAGCAGGCGAGCCCGATGGCGGCGACGCTCAGGACGGCGCCCGGCAGGTCGAGCTTGTCGTGGGTCAGGTCCTCCGGCCGGTCGGCCGGGACGCCGAGCCGGACGCCGACGCACGCGATGACGGCGATGGGGGCGTTGACGACCAGCAGCCATTCCCAGCGCACATGCGCCAGCGCGGTGCCGCCGAGCAGCGGTCCGAGGACGAAGCCGGACATGCCGACGACGATCATCACCGTCATCGCGCGCATGCGCAGGGCCTTGTCGTCGAACAGCCGGAAGACCAGTGAGTTCGTGATCGGCGCCATCGCCGCGGCGGCGACGCCGAGCGCGGCCCGCAGGGCGATGAGTTGGCCCGCCGTGGTGACGAGGACGACGCACAGGCTCAGCGAGCCGAACACGGCGAGTCCGACCAGCAGCACCCGGCGGCGCCCGAGCCGGTCGGCCATCGACCCCGCCGTGAGCAGCAGGCCGCCGAAGGTCAACGAGTACGCCCCGGTGACCCACTGAAGCGCGGTCGTCCCGCTGCCGAGGTCGCGGCCGATCGTCGGCAGCGCGATCGACAGCAGCGTGTTGTCGACCATCTCGACGAAGAAGGCCAGGCAGAGGGCGGCCAGCGGAATCCACGCCGCGCTCAGGGACGGGTAGGTATGTGACGTTTTCTCAAGCGTGGGAGTGGTCATGGCAGTCCTCCAATCGAACGTCATTCGGTTATCGAACAACGTACGATCCGCTACGATAGAACAACGTTCGATACGACGCAAGATCGCGATGGGGATGTGAGCCATGGCACGCCTGCAAGACCGCTCGACCCAGGGACGCCGACGGGCTTCTCACTCGATGGAGTCCGTCCTCACGGAGGCCGTGGCCCTCCTGGACGAGGCCGGGGCGCCCGGCCTGACCTTCCGCGCCCTCGCGCAGCGCCTCGGCGGCGGCGTCGCCAGCATCTACTGGTACGTCGAGAGCAAGGACGAACTACTCGACCGCGCCACCGACCACGCGATGGGCGCGATCCTCGCCGACGTCGAGGCCCTTCCGCGGAGCGACGACCCGATCGACGACCTTCGCGCCATGGCCCTGCGCCTCTTCGACGCGATCGTCCGCCGGCCCTGGCTTGGCGCCTACTTCATGCGCAACACCGACGTGCAGGCCAACTCCCTGCTCGTCTACGAGAAGCTCGGCGAACAGACCCTCCGCCTCGACCTCACGGCCCGGCAGCGCTTCCACGCCGTCTCCGCGATCGTCGGCGTCGTCGTCGGCTCCGCCGTCGACCTCGGCCAGGAACCTCCGCCGGAAGTCCTCAACGGCGCCGTCAACCGCGACGAATTCCTCGGCCGCTTCGCCAAGACCTGGCGCGAACTCGACCCCGCCGACTTCCCCTTCGTCCACGAAATCGTCGACGAATTCGACGGCCACGACGACATCGACCAATTCCGCGCCGCCCTAGACCTCACCCTGACCGGCCTCCGCCTCCAAGCCAAAGCCAAAGCCTGAGTCGGCCCCGCCCCCGAGCATCGAGGACGGCTCCCATAAGCCTGCGGCCCCCCACCCCCGGCCGCCGACCGCCGACGTACCGGAGCCCCTCTCCCGCCTACGCGGGCGGGCCGACGGCGGACAGGCGGAGCGGAGCCCACCCCCTCCCGGCACCCCCACCGGACAGCAGGCCGCCGACGTACCGGAGCCCACCCACCCCCGTCCCGGCAGCACAGCGGACCGCCAGACGCCCCCGTACCGGAGCCCACCCACCCCCGCCCCGGCGCCGCAGCGGACCGTCGGCCGCCCCCGTACCCCAGCCCACCCACCCCCCTCCCGGTAACCCCCACCGGACAGGCGGACGCCGACGTACCGGAAGGGGACGGGCCGGGGTGCCCCCGCAGAAATACGTCAACAGGAACGGCACCGAATCCCCAGGACCAGGTGAGACGGATTTCGAGGAGGTACCCCGGACCGGCACCGACCAGGCACAAGCGGCACCCGCAGACGAAGAAAACACCCGCAGGGGTGGGCGGGCGGGAAAGAAAAACCCGCTAATCGTCCGAAGGACGCCGATGCTTCCCCTGAGGCTGAGCCTCCCCCTCCTCAGAGGAAGAAGCAGGCCCCCGGTGGCGCCCCGAGCTGTCCCCGGACCCCCCGTGGTCGTGAGAGGAACGCGCGTCGGACGTCATCTTCTTGAATCTCCCCGAAATCCCCGTGGAACAACGAACCGGCCTACGCCGAAAGCGCGCGAACAAACTCGACCCGGACTGCGGCGAAGCCGCCCCGCGGTGGTCACGCGGAGTGCCCGGATGCGCGGCTTCGGGTGAGTCTACTGGCGGGGTCGACGTCACGGTCATGGGGGTCACCCCGCCTTGGCGGCAGCCAGCGGCGCCTGCTGAAGCGGCAGCACCCGCCAGGGCAGCCGCGTCGGCGCGGGCAGAGCCGCACCGGAAGAGCCGAGGCCGGCGGAAGAACCGAGGCCACCGGAAGAGCCGAGGCCGGCGGAAGAACCAGGCCCGGGCAGAGCGGCGGGCACCGCACCCCGCCCACGCCGAGACCCCGAAGCCCCGGCCGCAGGCCGCACCCGTGGCGCCTCGTACGGCGCCACCCCGCAAGGCCACTCCGGCACCGAACACGGCAGCCGCAGCAAATCGTCGGCCCCCCAGTACCCCGTCGCCCCCAGCCACCCCGGAGGGGACGCCCGCCAGTGCAGCCGCCGCTCACCCGGCCGCCACAGCGCCAGTGACTCCGCCCCGCCCGGCGCCTCCGCGCGGAGCGCGACCACCGCCGCCTCGGGCATCAGGATCTGCCCCGGTTGCGCGGCGACCGGCGTGAGCAGGATGCCCGGCACCTGGAGCGCGTCGGGGAAACGTACCGGCCGACGGCTGCCGAGGACGCCCCAGCCGAGCCGCGCCTCCCCGGTGGCGTCGCTGCGCAGGAGCAGCAGCCCGCTGTCGGGTTCCGCGAGGACGAGCCGGTCGTCGCTGTCCTCGGTGATCTGGAGGAGCGGGCTGGCCTCGCCGAGTCGCAGGTCGACGGCGACGGCCTTGGTGCGGCCGGCGAGCGTACGGTCGACGGCGAGCAGCCGCCCCGTACGGTCGAGCCAGACGCCGCCGGTGCAGCGGCCGGGCACGCGCATGACGGCGACGGGCCCGTCCTTCCCGGCGCCGTACACCTGCCAGACGGTCGTGACCCCGTCCCCCTCAGCAGAGTCCCCCTCGCCGGAACCCCCATCGGCGGACCCCCCCTCGCCAGAGCCCCCACCAGCGGAGCCCCTCTCGCCGGAACCCCCCTCGTACACGAGCGCGAAAGCCGCCCCACCCAAGGGGCACGGGGGAAGAAGCGTTACTGCATCCCCGCCGAGCGACCCGATCGGCACCTCCCCGGTACCGGCCCCCGCCGGATACAGCAGCGCCAGGTCGTGGCGGTCGGCGACCCGCCGCCGGATCAGGACGCGCCCGTCGGGCAGCGGTACGACCTGCGTCCCGGCCTCCTCCGGCTGGGCGCCGGGCAGCGGCACCGCGTACGGCTCGGGCCCGAGCGTCCACCGCTCGGGGAACCAGCCGCTGACGCCGCCCCCGCCGTACTCGTCCCCGTCCCCGTCCCCCTCCGGCGCGGGTACGCGAGCCTCGGCGAGGCAGGCCGCGTACGACCCGTCCGCGGCGATCGTGAAGCCCGACCGGCGCAGTACGCGGACGGCCGGGGGGATCTCCATGGCACGGGCACTGGCATCTGTACTGGCGCTCATATGACTCACCCACCTCCGGCACAGGACCGTAGTTTTCATTTTTCCGGACGATCAACGCGACTCGGTGCGGTTCACACGTAAGAGTGCGGGTTTTCCCGTTCTGCTCCGCGCGAAGGGGCAGATGTGCTCCGCCCGGCGAGCGGTCGCGCTCCCCGCGGACCTTGGATGCGCCCCGCGCGCCCTTGACTCACGGGTGCCGAACGGGTGCCGAACGGGTGCCGCACGGGTGACGGACCGGCCCGCGCACCCGTTGTGGCACCCCCCGGCACCCGCGGTCACGGCGTACGGCATCCGGCGGACACGGGCGGCCAGGTAACCTTCCTACCGTGCCCACACTGTCCGACGTCATCGCCGCGCTCGACGCCCTCTGGCCCCCGGAGCTGGCCGAGGCGTGGGACGCCGTCGGCCTGGTCTGCGGCGAGCCCGAGGCCGAGGTCGGACGCGTGCTGTTCGCCGTCGACCCGGTGCGGGAAGTCGTCGACGAGGCGGTACGGATCGGCGCGGACCTGCTGGTCACGCACCACCCGCTCTATCTGCGCGGTACGACGACGGTGGCGCCGACCGGCCCGGCCGGTTTCAAGGGCCGCGCCGTCCACGACCTGATCAGGAACGGGGTCGCGCTGCACGTCGCGCACACCAACGCCGACCGCGCCGACCCCGGCGTCTCGGACGCCCTGGCCGCCGCCCTCGGCCTGCGGATCACCGGCCCGCTCGTACCCGACCCCACCGACCCCGCGGGCCGCCGCGGCCTCGGCCGGATCGGCGAGACCGCCGCACCCCTGACGCTGGCCGAATTCGCGCAGCGGGCGGCGCGAGGGCTGCCGCGTACCGCCACCGGGCTGCGGATCGCCGGCGACCCGCAGGCCACGGTCCGTACGGTCGCGGTCTGCGGCGGCTCGGGCGACAGCCTCTTCGCCGAGGTCCGCGCGGCGGGCGTCGACGCGTACGTCACCGCCGACCTGCGCCACCACCCGGTCTCCGAGGCGCGCGAGTCCGGCCCGCCCGCGCTGGTCGACGCCGCGCACTGGGCCACCGAGTGGCCGTGGTGCGAGCAGGCCGCCGCGCAGCTCGACGAGATCTCCGACCGGCGCGGCTGGGCGCTGCGCACCCATGTCTCGTACGCGGTCACCGACCCGTGGACAGCGCACGCCGTCGCCCCGGAGCGCTCGGACACCCCGGAATTCCGGGGCGGCCGGGAACTCCCGCAATCCACTTCCCGCCCTTCCAGCCGCACAGGAGCCCCCCGCTGAACGCCGAGCCCGCCGACCAGATCCGACTTCTCGAAGTCCAGGCCCTCGATTCGCGTATCGCGCAACTCGACCACAAGCGCAAGACCCTGCCCGAGCACGCCGAGCTGGAGCGGCTCGGCGCCGACCTCGCGCAGCTCCGTGACCTGCTGGTCGCCGCGCAGACCGAGGAGAGCGACACCGCGCGCGAGCAGACCAAGGCCGAGCAGGACGTCGACCAGGTACGCCAGCGCTCCGCCCGCGACCAGCAGCGTCTGGACTCCGGCGCGGTCACCTCGCCGAAGGACCTGGAGAACCTCCAGCGCGAGATCACCTCGCTCGCCAAGCGGCAGGGCGACCTGGAGGACGTCGTGCTGGACGTCATGGAGCGCCGCGAGGGCGCCCAGGAGCGCGCCACCGAACTGGCCGCGCGCGTCGAGTCCGTCCAGGCCAAGGTCGCCGAGGCCGAGTCCCGCAAGTCCGCCGCCATCGAGAGCATCGACGCGGAGGGCTTCACGGCGGCCAAGGAGCGCGAGGTCATCGCCGGGACCGTGCCCGACGACCTGATCAAGCTGTACGACAAGCTCCGCGGGCAGCAGGGCGGCGTCGGCGCGGCGCGGCTCTACCAGAAGCGCTGCGAGGGCTGCCGCCTCGAACTCAACATCACCGAGCTGAACGAGGTCAGGGCCGCGCCCGCCAACACCGTCGTACGGTGCGAGAACTGCCGCCGGATCCTGGTGCGTACGGCCGAGTCCGGCCTGTAGTGGCGTTGGTTCACGAGGGTGCGGCGCCCGGCATGGCGGCGCCCACCACCTTCGTCCTGCTGCGGCACGGTGAGACCGCGCTGACGGGGGAGAAGCGGTTCTCCGGGAGCGGCGGAAGCGATCCGTCGCTGTCGGCCGCCGGGCGGCGCCAGGCCGAACGGGCCGCGGCGGCGCTGGCCGTACGCGCCGAAGGGCCGGTGCGCGCCGAGGAGTCGGTGCGTGCCGAAGGACCGGTGCGCGCCGAGGAGTTGGTGCGCGCCGAGGGGCGACTGAGCGAAGGCCACGGCATCGAGGCCGTCGTCAGCTCGCCGCTCGCCCGCTGCCGGGAGACCGCCCGGATCGCCGCCGACCGCCTCGGCCTGGACGTCCACCTCGAAGAGGGCCTGCGCGAAACGGACTTCGGGGCCTGGGACGGCCTCACCTTCGCCGAGGTACGGGACCGGCAGCCCGCCGAACTCACCGCCTGGCTCGGCTCACCCGACGTCCCGCCGCCCGGCGGCGAGAGCTTCACCGACGTCGCCGCCCGCGTCGCCGCGGCCCGCGACGCGCTGCTGACCGCCCACCGCGGCCGTACCGTACTGCTCGTCAGCCACGTCACCCCGATCAAGACGCTCGCGCGCCTCGCCCTGGACGCGCCGCCCGAAGCGCTCTTCCGCATGTACCTCGCCCCGGCGTCGCTCTCGGAGGTGGCGTACTACGCGGACGGCAACGCGTCGCTGCGGTCGCTGAACGAGACGGCCCACCTGCGGTGAACGGGCCTTTCCCGTACGGGCCTTCTCCGTGCGGGCCTTTCCCGTACGGGCCTTCTCCCTACGGCTGTTGAGGGCGTCAGCCCCGCAGCGCCGCCGCCTCGCGCGCCAGGCTCTCCACGAGATCCCACCGCCGGGACCGCACCGCGTCGCCCGGCACCATCCACGTACCGCCGACGCACCCCACGTTCGGCAGCGCCAGGTACTCGGGCGCGCGGGCCGCGTCGATGCCGCCCGTCGGACAGAAGCGGGCCCGGGGGAGCGGTGAGGCCAGGGAGCGGAGGTACGCGACGCCGCCCGCCGCCTCGGCGGGGAAGAACTTCATGTCGGTGACGCCGCGTTCGAGCAGCCCGAGCGCTTCCGAGGCGGTCGAGACGCCCGGCAGGAACGGCACGCCCGCGCCGCGCATCGCGTCGAGGAGGCGGTCCGTCCAGCCGGGGCTGACCAGGAAACGGGCCCCCGCGCCCACGGCCGCGTCCGTCAGCTCGGGCGTCAGCACCGTGCCCGCGCCGACCACCGCGCCGGGGACGCCGTCCGCGACGGCCCGGATCGCGTCCAGGGCGGCGGGCGTCCGCAGCGTGATCTCGATCGCGGGCAGCCCGCCCGCGACCAGCGCCCGCGCCAGCGGTACGGCGTCCGCCGCGTCCTCCAGGACGACCACGGGGATGACGGAGGCGAGGCCGAGCACGGAAGTCATGCCCGTCATCCTGCCTGGCGGGCGCCAGCGTGCGCAACGGCCGTTGCGCACGGTGCAACGAGGGTCTTGCTCCGTACCGTCGCGCCGCGCGCCTCAGTGGATCTCGCGCACCAGGACGTCGAGCCGACCCGTACCCGGCTGCTCCTCCACCGTGAAACCCAGCTTCCGCAGCGTTCGCGCGAGGCCCTTGGGGTCCTTCGGCCGGGCGCCGGACTCCAGCAGGGCGCGGACCAGACGGCCCTTGGTGGCCTTGTTGAAGTGGCTGACGACCGTCCGCTTCTCGACCCCGCCGACCACCGTCACCTGGAGCACGCGGACCGTCGCCGTACGCCCGGCGACCTCCCCGGCCGGCTTCCAGGCGCCCGCGTACGACGACGAGCGCAGGTCGAGCACCAGGCCGTCGCCCGCCTCGGCCGGCAGGACATCGGCCATCTGCCGCCGCCAGTACGCCGCCAGGCCGCCGACGCCGGGCAGCTTCACGCCCATCGAGCAGCGGTAGGAGGGGATGCGGTCGCCGAGCCGTACCGCGCCCCACAGCCCGGAGAACACCAGCAGCGACTCCTCGGCGCGGCGGCGCGCCGCCCGTCCGAGCGTCGCCAGGCCCAGCGCGTCGTACAGCACTCCGGTGTACAGCTCCGCCGCGGGCATCGCGGGCGCCGTCCGCAGCGCCGCGTTCTTGGCGACCTCGCCGCGCAGGCCGGGGCTGAGCCCCAGCACCTCCGCCGCCTTCTCCTCGTCGCCCGAGCACAGCTCCACCAGCTCGTCGAGGACCGTCGCCCGCGCCTCGTTCAGCCCCGGCAGCGACAGCGAGTCCAGCGCGACCGCGGCCCCCGTCCCTCCGGTGGCCTTCCCCTCGGACGGCGGCAACAGGACGAGCACGGCATCTCCTTCATACGGTTCTTGCGGTTCGTACGGTCCAGGCGGTCGTACGGTGCGCGGGGTCGTACGGCTCGCGCTCGGGCCGCCCGCGCCTGGTCGGGGGGCCCGCACCAGAGTAGGACCTGGGCGGGCCGCCCACGGGACCTGTCCGGCCGCGCCCGGCCGGACTGCCCCGGCGGGCGGCCGTACGCTCGCCGCCGACCCCGCGGTGCTCTTCGCCCCCGCGCAGCCACTACCATGGTCCACACGGCAGACGAGCCGAGCGGACGGCCGCGTGGAGCCCTTTCGGGGGCTTCCCGAGGAACGTCCGGGCTCCACAGGGCAGGGTGGTGGCTAACGGCCACCCGGGGTGACCCGCGGGACAGTGCCACAGAAAACAGACCGCCGGGGATCTCGGTCCCCGGTAAGGGTGAAACGGTGGTGTAAGAGACCACCAGCGTCCAGGGTGACCTGGACGGCTAGGTAAACCCCACCCGGAGCAAGGTCAAGAGGGCGTCGTAGCGATACGGCACCCGCGCGGACGTTCGAGGGCTGCCCGCCCGAGTCCGCGGGTAGACCGCACGAGGCCGGTGGCAACGCCGGCCCTAGATGGATGGCCGTCTCCCGGCCGGCCGCGAGGCCGCCCGGCGACAGAACCCGGCGTACAGCTCGACTCGTCTGCCGCCACCGCCCCCTTGGGCTCGCCCGGGGCGCGAGCACGGTCGGGTGAGCCGCGTCGTGCATCGTTGATGCGCTCCTGGGTGCCGCGAGGGCTCTTGCCGGGACGCGGTCCTGGACCGCAGGTGGGGGCGTGCGGGTCCACCGGGAGGGGCTGATCGCGCGGCCCGTACACCGTGTGAGTCATGGTGAACAAAGAGTCGCTTTACCTGCTCTTTATGTTTTTATTGGCTAATTGTCCGTAATGTCTGAAATCAACCGTTGGCGGATGATCGGACTTTGCCGTGATGACCAGCCCCAACTCCAGCCACGCTTCTTCCGAGGGTGCGTCCGGTGCGGGCGGCCGGGTCGGTGCCGTGCTGACGGAGATGATTCCGCAGCAGCCGCCCAGTGCGCTGAGCGCGCCGTCGGGGGCGGGGTCGGACGACACGCTCGGCATCATCGTCGTCGACGAGCGGCTGACCGTGCTGGAGGCCGATCTGGCCGGGACCTGGCTCGACGGGGTGGTCGACGGATCGGGCGCGCGGGCGACCGACCTCTTCCCGACCGAGGACGCGGCGGCGATCGCCGCCCGGGTGGAGCGGGTACTGGCCACCGGCCGCCCGCTGCTGGCGCGGGTCCAGCGCATGATCCGGCCGGACGGAACGCCCGCGGTGGTGTCGCTTTCGGTCCTCCCGGCGGCTCCGGGCCGGGTGGTGATCAGCCTGATCGACGTCAGCGCCCAGCTCGACGTCTTCGCCGCCTCCTCGACCCTGGGCACCTCCCTGGAGATCGAAACGACGGCGCGCCAGCTCGCCGAAGGGCTGCTGCCCTGGGGTGACGCCGTCACGGTGTCGCTGGCGCAGTGCCTGTGGAGCGGGGACCTGCCCGATCGGACCGAGCCGCGGTGCCGCGCCGCGTACGCCCGCGCGGGGAACCGGCCGTGGCCGCGCGGCTTCCTCCGCCTGGGCGAGCGCCTGCCGGACCTGCCCGCCCACCCCGCCTCCGACACCACCGGTCACCCCGGCGTCACCGTGCTGCCCGACCGCGCCGCCATCGAGCGGGCCCTGGGCGACGACCCGGACCTGATACGGGCCCTGGTGCCGGACCACGGCCCGCTCGCGGTGGCCTTCGCGCCGCTGACCGTCCCCGACGCCGACCGGCGGCAGCGCGTACTCGGCACGGTCGCGGTCTGGCGGCGTGAGGACAACCCCCGCGGGGCCTTCGACGGCGACGACCAGCTCGCCGTCCAGGAACTGGCCTTCCGCGCCGCGATGAATCTGGAGCACGGGCGCCGTCATCAGCGGGAGCACCGGCAGGTCCTGGCGCTCCAGCGCAGGCTGCGCCCGCCGCACTCGCCGAGCCGGGCGATGCACACCGCGGGCGCCTACCGGCCCGCCGCACCCGACAGCGCCGGCCTCGGCGGCGACTGGATGGACGTCATCGGCCTGTCGGGCGGCCGGATCGCGCTGGTGATCGGCGACGCCGTCGGACACGGCCTGGCAGCCGCCGCCGTCATGGGCACACTGCGCCAGGCCGCCCAGACCCTGGCCGCCGCCGACCACCCGCCGGTCGAGGTGATGACCCACCTGGACACCCTCGTGGGGAGCCTGCACGCGACCGCCGAGACCGACGGCGAACTGGGCGCCGCGGCGGCGGCGCTGGGCACGACCTGCTGCTACGCCGTGTACGACCCGGCCGCCCGGCGGCTCACCGTGGTCAGCGCCGGGCACCTGCCGCCGGTGCTGGTCCACCCGGACGGGGCCGCGGAACTGCTCGCCCCGCCGCTGCACCCGCCGCTGGGCACGGCCCGCGAGGAACCGTACGAGGCCCTGGAGGTCACCGCCGAGCCGGGCGCCCTGATCGGGCTCTACACCGACGGCCTCGTGGAGCACCCGGGCCGCGACCTCGACGACGGGATGACCGCCCTGCTGGAGGCACTGTCCTGGCACTACGCGACCGGCGACCTGAGCGCCGTCGTCGGCCCGGTCGTCGACCACGTCACCGGGCCGCCGCCGCAGCACGACGACCTCACGCTGCTCCTGGCGCGCATGGACGGCCTGCCCGCGGCCGACATGCCCGCACTCCGCCTGCCCGCGGGCGATCTCACGGCGGTCGCCCGCGCACGGGCGTGGACCGGCGCCCGCACCGCCGAGTGGGGCATCGCCGACCCCCACGGCCGCAGCGCCCTGGTGGTGTCCGAACTCGTCACCAACGCCCTGCGGTTCGGCACCGGCGACCCGGTGACCCTCCGGCTGCTGCACCTGTCCGACCGTCTGATCTGCGAGGTCACCGGCCCCTCGCACGGCAGGCCGCGGGCCGCCCGCCCCGCGGTGTCCGAGACCAGCGGACGCGGGCTCCTCGTCGTCCAGCACACGAGTGCCGCGTGGGGGACGCGGCTCGGGGAGACCGCGGGGGAGCGCACGGTGTGGGCACAACTGGCCGTCACCGGCGGGCAGTTGTGACCAGGGCCGACTGTCGGCGGCGGGTGGGCGTGATCCGCACTGACGGTCGGCGGCGGGCAGCTGTGCCCCGGGCTGAACGCTGGCGGCGGGCAGCTGTGCCCCGGGCTGAACGCTGGCGGCGGGCAGCTGCGCCCCGGACTGAACGCTGGCGGCGAGTAGGTGTCACCCGGACTGACCGTCGGCGGCGGGCAGTTGGGCCCGGACCGGCCCTGTGATCCGCGCGTCCCGGACGGCGGGCTAGAGCCACACTCCGTCCATCGCGGTGGCCGTCAGTCCCGGCGCCGCTCCGTACAGCACGGTCCGGGCTCCGGCGGGTACGCCCGCGCTGAGGGCGCGGTCGAGGACGTCGAATACGGCGGCGCCGCCACGGTTGCCGGTGACGATGCTGCTCCAGGAGTGGTCCAGCAGGTGGTCGGGCCAGGGCCCCGGGACGTCGGGCCAGGAGCTCGGGACGCTCTCCTGGATGAGTTCCAGGACGCGGGTGCCGCCCGGGTGGGCCACCAGCAGGTCCGGGTGCCAGTCCGGGTCGGTGTGACGGCCGCGCACCCACTCCCACATCGGCGGGAGCGTCGACTGCACCCACTTGGGCCCCGAGCGGTCCATCTCGTAGTGCACCCCGTCGGCGCGGGTGTGCAGCCGGTGGATGTCGGCGGTGCCGGGCACCGTGCGGTGCCACGCGGCGTCCAGCCGCAGGAACGCGCCCTGGTCCGGCCGGCCGCGGACGACGGCGGCGACCGCGGTGTCGGCGAACAGCAGCCGCATCAGCAGCGAGTCGATGCCGGTGTCGTCGGGCTGGTAGGTGGTGCTCAGCGCCTCCGCGATGACGATCAGCACCGTCGCGCCGGGGTCGGCGGCCAGCAGTTTCGAAGCGGCGGCCAGCGACCGGGTACCGGCGATGCAGGCCCACTGCGAGAACGGCAGCAGCAGCACGTCCTCGCGCAGCCCGAGCCGGTTGAACAAGGCGATGTCCAGGCCCGGCAGGGCGGGGGTGGTCGAGTTGCTGGTGACCACGTAATCCACCTGGTCAGGGGTGACTCCCGCGGTCTCCAGCGCCTGGCGGGCCGCCCGCTCCGCGCAGTCCTGGACCGTCCCCCACACCGACGCGGTGCGCTCCTCGACGGTCTGCGGCACCGGCGGGCCCGCCTCGGCCGGCGTGCCGGTCTCACCCGTCCCGCCCGCCGCTGAGGCCGCGGGCCCGGGGAAGCCGCTGCGGCTCGGCGCCGTGATCGCCTCCAGGGGCTGCATCCACCGCCGCTCCCCGATCCCGGTGTTCTTGGCCATCCCGTCCGCGCGCTTCAGCCAACTCGCCCCCGGGTGACGGCCGTTGACCTCGGCGAGGATCTCCTCGGTAGTGATGGTGTACGGCCCCGGCACCACGGCGGGAGGCCACATGTACCCGCTCATCCCGCACCCCCTTCCCGGCGCCCGGACGGCGCCGTATCACCGTATTGTCCCTCTCCCCGAAACGGAAGTCCGGATTCCACATTGACCGTTTCGACCTCTATGTCGAGGAATTCGCCGATCTGACCGGTCAACTCGACCGGATTCAGCGGCCCGTGCGGACCGGCCGTTTCCGTGGGTGCGGGGATATGTCTAGAACAAGGGGAGTTGGCCGGGAAAGTCGGGGATGGTGTAGCCGTCCAGGGTGCGTTGGGCGGCGGTGGGGGCGGCGGGGGATTTGGAGCCGGGGCAGGAGACGAGGGTGGCGGTGCGGGGGCCGGGGGGTGGGTCGTGGGGGGGGGGGGGGGGCCCCCCCCCCCCCCCCCCCCCCCCCCCCCCCACGACGGCGATCTCTCGGCCGCACTGGGGGCAGCGGCGGCGGGGGGATGACATGGGGACAGTCTGGTGGGCCGTGGCCCGGGGGCGCGGGAGGCGGCCCGGTCGACGTGTCGCGGATTAGCCCGCGAGGGCGGGGTCGGTGGCCGCGTCCTCCGGCGCGGCGGCGGGGGACGAACGGGGCGCGGTGGGCTCGGGGAGGGACCGGAACAGCAGCCAGCTCAGGGCGGGCATGACGATGAGCGGGGCGAGAGCGGTACGCAGCGAGGTGGCGTCGGCGACCGCGCCGATGACGGGGGTGGCGAGGCCGCCGATGCTGACGGTGAGCCCGAGCGTGATGCCGCTGGCGGTGCCGACACGGGTGGGGAGGTAGTCCTGGCCGAGGGTGACCTGGAGGGAGAAGGGGACGTAGAGGCCGATCGAGGTGAGGGCGACGAAGAGGTAGAGGGCCGGTCCCGGGACGAGGACGACGCCCGCGACGGACGGGATCGAGACCAGATACGACCAGCGGGTGACGGTGACGCGGTCGTAGCGGCCGGCCAGCGAGCCGCCGAGGACGGAGCCGATCGCGCCGCCGATGTAGAGGACGAACAGCGCGGCGGTGCCCGCCACTTCACTGCCGCCCATGCGCTGCTTGGCGTACAGCGAGATGAAGGTGCTCAGGCCGATGAAGACGATCGAGCGGAAGACCACGGCCACGGAGAGCTTCACGAAGGACGCCCTGTCGTCGCGCCCGGCGGCGACGGCGGCCGAGGTCCCGGTGGAGCGCCGCCGTTCCAGCTCGCGCAGCACCGGCAGGCACAGCACGCTGCCGACGAGCGCGGGCAGCACCAGCAGCGGGGTGAGGCGCAGGCCGCCCGTCGCGACGACGGCGGCGACCATGAGCGGGGCCAGCGCGAAGCCGATGTTGCCGCCCACCGAGAACCACCCCATCGCGCTGTGGCTGCCCCCGCTCGCGAGGCGGGCGACGCGCGCGGACTCCGGGTGGTACGCGGCCACGCCGACGCCGGAGACCGCGACGAAGACGAGCGTGAGCGCGTACGAGCCGCTGACGCCGCTGAGCGCGATGCCCGCACCGCCGAGGACGGTGCTCACCGGCAGCAGCCACGGCATCGCCCACCGGTCGGTGAGCAGGCCGAACAGCGGCTGGGCCACGGAGGACAGGACGGACGCGGCGAGCACGATGCCGGAGGCGGCGGCGTAGCTGTAGGCGCGTTCGGCGACGAAGTAGGGGACGAGGGCCGCGACGGCGCCCTGGTAGATGTCGACGCAGGCATGCCCGAAGGACAGCAGCGTGATCGAGGTGTTTTTCGGCACGTCACCCATGGTCTTCAGGCGGTGATATGTCGGGCTTCCGATAAACTGCCAACCAATGACGAAAATCCGCCATGAGCCGGTCGCGCCGACCCGTACCGAGCGGCTGGCCCCCGGCGCGGAGATCGACCCGCACCGGCACGACGACCACCAGATCGTCTACGCCGGACGCGGAGTGCTGGCCATCACCACGAGCGCGGGCTCCTGGGTCGCCCCCGCCACCCGCGCCATCTGGGTCCCCGCCGGTACGGTCCACGCCCACCAGGCCCACGGCGAACTCGAACTCCACCTGGTCGGCCTCCCGGAGAACGAGAACCCGCTCGGCCTCGACACCCCGACCGTCCTGGCCGTTGCCCCCCTGCTGCGCGAACTGCTCCTCGCCCACACCCGCACCCCCGACGACGGCAGCCCCGAACGGGCCCGCCTGCGCGCGGTGTTGCTCGACGAACTGCGCGCCTCACCGCAGCAGCCGCTCCACCTGCCCTGGCCGGCCGCGCCCCAACTCCGGTCCCTGTGCGCGATCCTGCGCGCCGACCCGGCCGACGACCGTACGCTGACCGCCCTCGGCCGCCAGGTCGGCGCCAGTGACCGTACGCTGTCCCGGCTCTTCAAGAGCGACCTCGGCATGACCTTCCCGCAGTGGCGCACCCAACTCCGCCTCCACCACGCCCTGGTGCTGCTCGCCGAGAACACACCGGTCACCGCCGTGGCCCACCGGTGCGGCTGGTCGTCCGCCAGCGCCTTCATCGACGTCTTCCGCCGCACCTTCGGCCATACGCCGGGCGCCCACCAGTCGCGGGACCAGGCCGGATAGTTCCTGCGCGGACGGTCAGGGACCGGCCGTCGCCAGGCGCAGCGTCTCCTCGACGGCCGCCGGAATGTCCTCGACGGGGAAGAGGACGTGCCGCACGGTGCGGTCGGGGGCGAGGACGAGGATGAGCCGTTTGAGGCGGAGCCGCCCGGCCCCGCGGAAGGTCGGCAGCCGCAGGGCGGCGGCCAGACGCTGCTGGGCGTCGGAGAGCAGCGGGTACGGGACGGCTTCGGCGGTGGCGAAGGCCGCCTGTTCGTAGGGGAGTTGGGTGCTGACGCCGTGGACGGCGACGTCGGCGCGGCGGAAGTCGGCGTAGGCGTCGCGGAAGAGCCGGTTCTCCAGTGTGCAGCCGGGCGCGCCGGGGATCGGGTCCTCGCCCCAGTCGACGCCGGTGCCGGGGTAGGTGAACAGGACGGTGGCGGCGGCGTCCGGCGCGACGACGGGGCGCTCGGCACCGTCGCTCGCGGGCAGTCGGAGATCCGCGGGCAGCCGCGCGCCCGTACCCGTACCCGTATCGGTACCGCCGCCCGCCAGGGCGTGTACGCGTGCGTGCTCCGCCCCGTCCGGCGGCGCGGTCGCCGTGGCCGACCCGTCGCCGAGGACCCAGCGGTCGCCCCAGTCCTGCATCGCCACCAGCAGCGGGAGCAGGGCGAGTCCCGAGTCGGTGAGCAGGTATTCGTAGCGGACCGGGCGGCGCTGGTAGAGGCTGCGCCGCAGGACGCCGCGGGCGACGAGCGCGCCGAGCCGTTCGGTGAGCACCTTGCGGGAGAGGCCGAGTTCGGAGGCCAGGGCGTCGAACCGCACGTGGCCGCGCGCGATTTCGCGCAGCACGAGCACGTTCCACCAGTCGGCCATCACCACGGCGGCCTGGGCGATCCCGCAGTCCTCGTCGGCGTTGTGCATCCTCATCCGCACAGAGTACATTCACTTTCTGAACTCACTTTGTTCTCGTTCGGAACTTAATCGTCGCCGTCCGTGTCGTCGCCGTCCGTGTCGTCGCCGTTCGCGTCGTCGTCGTCCGCGTCGTTGTCGTCCGCACCGCACGTGAGGAGCACCACCGCCATGGCCGCAAGGAACACCATCACCCGCGTCGTCGCCCGCGAGATCATCGACAGCCGGGGCCATCCGACCGTCGAGGTCGACGTCGAGCTGGCCGACGGTTCCACCGGCCGCGCGGCCGTACCCTCCGGAGCCTCGACCGGCGCCCGCGAGGCGGTGGAACTGCGCGACGAGGACCCTGCCCGCTTCCACGGCAAGGGAGTTCGGCGGGCCGTCGACGCCGTCAACGAGTCGATCGTGGACGTCGTCGTCGGCCTGGAGGCGGAGGACCAGGCCGCCGTGGACGCGGCGCTGATCGAGCTGGACGGCACGCCCGACAAGTCCCGGCTCGGCGCGAACGCGATCCTCGGCGTCTCCCTGGCCACCGCCAAGGCCGCCGCGCACGCGCACCGGCTGCCGCTCTACCGCTACGTCGGTGGCGTGGACGCCCGGCTGCTGCCGGTGCCGATGATGAACATCGTCAACGGCGGCGCGCACGCCGACAATCCGCTGGACTTCCAGGAGTTCATGATCGCGCCGATCGGCGCGGCCACCTTCGCCGAGGCCGTACGCATCGGCTCCGAGGTCTTCCACACCCTGCGCGGCGACCTGCTGGCCGCGGGGCACAGCACCGCGGTCGGCGACGAGGGCGGCTTCGCCCCCGACCTGCGGACCGCCGAAGAGGCGCTGGACTTCGTCGTACGCGCCGTCGAGCGCAGCGGGTACAAGGCCGGCACCGACATCACCGTCGTCATGGACCCCGCCGCGTCGGAGTTCTTCCGCGACGGGGTCTACGACTACACCGGCGAGGGCGTACGCCGCAGCGTCGAGCAACACGCCGAGTACCTGGCCCAGTTGGTGGCGAACTACCCCGTGGCGTCCATCGAGGACCCGATGGCCGAGGACGACCGCGACGGCTGGCGGCTGCTCATGGCGCGCCTCGGCGACCGCTGCCAGCTCACCGGCGACGACGTCTTCTGCACCAACGAGACGCTGCTGCGCGAGGGAATCCGCGACGGCGTCGCCAACTCCGTTCTGGTGAAGGTCAATCAGATCGGCACGCTCACCGAGACGTTGGCGACCGTCGGCACCGCGCACCGCGCGGGCTACACCGTCGTGATGTCGCACCGCTCCGGCGAGACCGAGGACACCACCATCGCCGACCTGGCCGTCGCGACCGGCTGCGGCCAGATCAAGACGGGTTCGCTGTCGCGCTCCGACCGCACCGCCAAGTACAACCAGCTCATCCGGATCGAGGAGGAGCTGGGGACGCAGGCGCGGTACGCGGGCCGCGAGGCGCTCGGGCTGCGGCGCTAGGGCGTGTCCGGGGGCGAGCGGGTCCAGGGAACGGTTTTCGTGGGGCGCCCGGCGAATGCGAGGCGAAAGGGCCGGATGCCGCCGCATGTGATAATCGTTAACGGTGTCTGGCCTCGCATGAGCGGACGCCTGATCTCCCCGCACCACCGGATTCCAGCGCGCCACTGGATCTCCACCGCACCACCGGATTCCAGCGCGCCACTGGAACTCCACCGCACCACCGGGACCGCCGCCGTGCCATCGACCCGCATCGACCCGCAGGGAAGGACGATCACCCAGTGGGAAACGACGAGCTTCCCCCGGGACAGCGCAAGGTCAGGGGCTGGCCCGTCTCGCACTACGGACCCGTGCCCAGATTCCGGGCGGACCGGTGGAGCCTGAAGGTGTTCGGCGCCACCGCCGCCGGCGGCGAACACACGTGGTCCCTTGAGGAGTTCAGCGCGCTGCCGCGCGCCACGGTCGCCGCCGACCTGCACTGCGCGTCCGGGACGACCTCGACCGGCCACGAGTGGTTCGGCGTCACCGCCCGCACCCTGCTGGACCTGGCGCCCCCGGCGCCGCACGCCACCCACGTCATGGCCTGGGCGGAGTACGGCTACAGCGCCAATCTCCGGCTCGCCGACTTCACCGCCGACGGCACCCTGCTGGCCACCCACCACAACGGTGACCAGCTCACCGCGGAACACGGCTTCCCCGTACGCCTGGTCGTACCGCATCTGTACAGCTGGAAGGGGCCCAAGTGGCTCCGTGCCATCGAGTACATGACGACGGACCGGCGCGGCTTCTGGGAGGAGCGCGGCCACCACAACCTCGCGGACCCCTGGAAGGAGCAGCGCTACACCCACCAGGAGGAGGACGGCGACGGCCCGGCGGTGTGACGACCGGCCTGTCGCGTCCCCCGAGCCCCGTGCGCGGAGGTCAGCGGCCCAACTCGGCGGCCCTGGCCGCGCGCAGGGCGAAGACGTGTTCGCGGCGGTCGGCCATCTGACGCAGCGCCTCGCGCCGGTCGCGCCGTGAGAGGCGGTCGAGGTAGAGGCGGCCGTCCAGGTGGTCGGTCTCGTGCTGGAGGCAGCGCCCGAACTGGCCGTTGCCCGCGATGACGACCGGCTCGCCGTACTGGTCGAAGCCGCGCGCCACGGCGTGGTCGGTGCGCGGCACGTCCACCGTCGCGCCCGGCACCGACAGACAGCCCTCGGCGTCGTCGACGAGCCGCCGGTCGGCAGGCGCGGGTTCGTCGAGCACGGGATTGACCAGGTGCCCGGTGTGGTGGACGCCGTCGTCGTCCCAGCAGTCGTACACGAACAGCCGCAGGCCGACGCCCACTTGATTGGCCGCCAGGCCCGCGCCGTCGGCGACGTGCATGGTGAGCACCATGTCCTCGATCAGCTCGGCCAGTTCCGTGGTCCCGAATTCGGTCACCTCGCGGCAGGGGCGGTGCAGGATGTCGTCGCCGGTGACGGTGATGGCGCGCACGACGGCGCGCTCGGACACGTCGAAGGGGCGGGAGACCAAGGGGCTCACTCTCCTCGGAGCGGTGGCGTCGGCCAGGAGCTTGCAAAGCTCTTTGCAAAGTAGCAGGCTTTGCAAAGTGACAGAAGAAGAAGCGGAGACCGGAACCTCGGCGGACAGCGGTCTGCCCGACCACGACGTACGCCGCGACCTGCTCGGCCTGCTCGCCGAGGTCGGTACGGTCACGGCCACACAGGCGGCCGGGCGGCTCGGCTACAGCTCCGGCCTGTGCTCGTTCCATCTGCGGCAACTCGCGCGCTACGGCTACATCGAGGAGGCCCCGCACAGCGGTGGCCGCGCCCGGCCGTGGCGGATCCGGCAGGCGGGGGAGCCGGCGAAGGGGGAGGGTCCCGCGACGGAATTCGGGGAGCTGGCCCGCGGGTTGGAGGACGAGAGCTACCGGCGCTGGCAGACCCAGCGCGACAGCGCTCCCGCCCCGTGGCGGCAGGACGAGGCGTTCAGCGCGGTCGCGTATCTGACCCCGGAGGAGATGGCCGCCGTGGCCGACGCGATCCGGCAGAGTCTCGCCCGCTACCGCGACCGGGAGCCGAATCCGGCGGCCCGCCCCGCCGCGGCCCGTCCGGTCGCGGTCGTCGCACGGCTCTTCCCGCTGCTGCCCGACGAGGGCTAGGGCCTGAGGTCGCAGGGTGTCGATGCGGGTGTACGGGGGCCGGCGCGGGAGAACCGGCGTCGGTCACAGGGCGTTGCGCGCGCCCCAGCGTCCGCGGCGCCTTCTTGTGCGGGCCGCCGAGGTGGCCCAGCAGCAGGAGCGCCGGCTGTTCTGAGCGGGAAAGCGGCGGCCGGAGCGGGCCATTGACCTCACCCATGGCGACGTCTCGTTCACGGACGCCTTTTGACGTCGTCCGCGCGGTGAACCGCACAGAAGACAGGCGGTGTTGCGCTCGGGAAGCGACCGGGCGATCCCGGCGCCTGCGGTGACGTCCACGCGGGCCGTCCACGCCGTGAGGAGGACAGGGAGCACCCCGTCAGAACCGGCCTTCACGGGTTCCACCTCCTCGCCTGGTGTGACGGTCCTGCGGACGCTACCAACGGCGCATCGCCCGCCCAACCGGTTTTACGGCCAAGCCCGCCCCGGCTCCGGCGCGTCGGTGCGGCCGGAACGGATGGACAGGCTCCCCGCTTGGACGCCCGCGTGGACGCCCGCGTGGAGATCGTCCGGGAGATCAGCCCGGAGACCGGTCAGGAACTCGGCGACGCCTTCGCCCGGCTGCTGCCGCGGCTGTCCGCGACGGCGCGCCCCCTCGACGCCGCGCCGATCGACCGGCTGGTGGCGTGCGACGCCCACACGCCGCTCGTCGCCCGGACGGTGGATCTGACGTCCCGCCCCGACCGCGCCGCCGCGAACCGGCTCTACGAGCGGCTGGGCTTCCGGGCCCGCGAGTCGACGGTCTACCGCTTCCCGATCGACGAGGGCCTGTCCGGCCGATCATGGGCTTCCGTCCGGAGGTGCCGGGCCGATCTCTACGAGTGCGGCCCGCGGTTCAGCAGTGACAGAGGAGGTCGAGGACGACGGCCTCTGCGTCGAGGTCGTTAAGGTAGCGGTTGGCCTGATCCCAGTAGTCGTCGTGGTCGGCGTTCATCCATGAGCCATCGAGGCTGATCAAGGCTGCGCCGGGCACGGCGCACCGTACCGACCACGACTTGGCGGCCTGGTGTTCCTGCGCGAAGTACGCGACTGGGTCGTTGAGCAGGAACGAGGTGTCGAAGTAGGGGTCTCCCTCGGCGGCCCGCTGGGCCACGTCCTGCACCAGCGGCTGGGCCAGGTGCTCTCGCTTGGCGTCGGCAAGGGAGTATCTGCCAGGCTCCGCCTTGTGGCGAGCGACGAAGTCGGTGAGCGGGTGGGCCGGTGGGTGCACGGCGGTCAGCTCACTCCAGACGCCGAACAGGGCGTCGTACTTGCTCGCCGCTCGGGTGCGCATGGCGTCGAAGTCGAGCAGACCCCGGGGTCCGCCGTAGCATTCCAGTGGCCCGAGGGCATCGAGTTCGGCCTTCCCGCGTGGCACGGTTGAGGCCGTGAGGAGTCGGGGGTCGCCGTCGTGCGTGGGCAATACGAGGTAGGCGTTGTTCGCGGTGGAGTGGATGGTCCACCAGTCCCAGTGGCCACCCGGATTCCAGCCCTCGGGGTGGAGGTTGAGGTCGTAGGGCGCCATGGCTGCGGCTATCGCCTGTGGAACCTTCCGTGGTGTGGTCGGCGGGAGGCACACCGTGGCGAAGAACTTGGTCATGCTCAGGAGCGTAAGCCAGGGAATTGTCGGCTCGTGTGACTGTCACCCCCTCGGATCGTTGTCTGGGCCATGGGGCGGGGCGATCTGACGGACACGGAGTGGGAACGGCTGCGGCCGTTCCTGCCGGTGGGAAATGGTCGGTGCGGGCGGTGGCGGGATCACCGGCAGGTGATCGACGGGATCTTGCATCGGGTGCGGACCGGCGTGCACTGGCGTGACCTGCCCGAACGCTTCGGCCCGTGGAAGACGATCTATGAGCGGCACCGGCTGTGGTCGGCGGACGGAACCTGGGAGCGGCTGCTCCAGCGGGTGCAGGCCGCGGCCGATGCCGCAGGTGAGCTCGACTGGGACATGGGTGTGGATTCCACGGTAGTGCGCGCACACCAGCATGCGGCGGGAGCCCGCATCACCCCGCCGCCCGCGCCGGGCGAGCCAAAAGGGGACGCGGGCGTGGAACACCAGCGCGAACCGCCGTGGCGAAGCCTTCACGCCCGCCTGGTGGAGGTGGTGAAGCAGGTGAGGGCCTGGGCCGCTCCCGGGGTGGCTTCACCACCAAGCTCCACCTGAGCGCCGAGGGTCGGTGCCGGCCGCTGTCCCTGGTCATCACGCCCGGGCAGCGGGCCGACTGCACCCAGTTGGAGCCGGTGCTCGACAAGATCCGAGTGCCGCGCACCGGGCCGGGCAGGCCCCGCAAGAAGCCCGACAGCCTCGCCGCGGACAAGGCTTACAGCAATGGGCCCTGCTGGGACAGCCTGCGCCGACGGAACATCCGGCACACCATCCCGGAGAAGACCGATAGCCAGGCCACTCGTCACCGCAAGGCGTCACGCGGCGGACGACCACCAGGCTTCGACAAGCAGCGCTACAAGAAACGCAACACCGTCGAGAGGGCCATCAACAAGCTGAAGCAGCCCCGGGCCGTGGCCACGCGCTACGACAAACGCGGCTATGTGTACCTCGGCACCGTCACCGTCGCGGCCCTCGTCATCTGGCTCCGCACATGATCGACCGGACAGCTCCGAGCCGGGCCCCGGGCTTTTCTGTCCCACGGCGAGCGGGCTCTACGGCGAGCGGTCCCCGCGGTGAGCGACACCGCACCGAGCGGTGCCACACCGCGCGGCCTCACGGCGGCGGTACGACCATGAGCAGGGTCCGCCGTTACATCGGGCTGCGGTCATTTGCCTAAAGGCTTTAGGTATGTGCATGATGGACTTAGGTAATGAGGAGGACGGCTGTGGTGCGCGTAGGGCTGACACGGGAGCGTTTGGTGCGGGCGGGGGCGGAGCTGGCCGACGAGGTCGGATTCGACGCGGTGACCGTCTCCGAGCTGGCCAGGCGGTTCGACGTGAAGGTCGCGAGCCTGTATTCGCACGTGCGGAATTCGCACGATCTCCAGACCGGGATCGCGCAGCTCGCACTGGCGGAAATGGCCGATCGCGGTGCCGCCGCCCTGGCGGGCCGGGCCGGGAAGGACGCGCTCGCCGGACTGGCGAACGTGTACCGCGACTACGCCCGGGAGCACCCCGGACGGTACGCGGCGGCCCAGTTCCGCCTCGATCCGCAGGCCGCCGCCGCGAGCGCGGGCGGGCGGCACGCGGAGATGACACGGGCGATCCTGCGCGGCTACGACCTCGACGAGCCGGACCAGACGCACGCGGTGCGGCTGCTCGGGAGCGTGTTCAACGGCTACGTCGGCCTGGAGATGGGCGGCGGGTTCAGCCACAGCGCGCCCGACACCCAGGACACCTGGGAACGCGTCATCGACGCCCTCGACGCCCTGTTGAAGAACTGGCCGGAAAAAGACGGAAGTTGAAAAGCAATGCCTACCGAGAACGACGCACGGACCGAACACGGCGACTGGACCACGACCCTGTTCACCACGCCCGAGGGCGCGGAACTGGTGCGCGGCGCACTGGAGTTGGAGCCCACCGGACACGGCGTACTACCGCACCGGCTGCCCGCGCGGGCCCGCGCCCAGTGCGCCGACGCCCAGCTCGCCATGGCCGAGTCCCAACCCTCCGGCGTACGGCTGGTGTTCCGCACCCGCGCCACCACCGTGGAGCTGGACACGCTGCCCACCAAGCGCGTGTACGCGGGCGCGCCGCCGCGCCCCGACGGCCTCTACGACCTGCTGGTCGACGGCCGCCCCGCGGGCCAGGGCAGCGTGGCCGGCGGCCACACCCTGACCGTCGACATGAGCACCGGAACCGCCGAGCACAAGCCCGGCGACCCCGGCACCCTCCGCTTCGCCGAACTGCCCGACGCGGACAAGGACATCGAGATCTGGCTGCCGCACAACGAGACGACCGAGATCGTCGCGCTGCGCACCGACGCGCCCGTCGGGCCGGTCCCCGACCGGGGCCGTAAGGTCTGGCTGCACCACGGCAGTTCGATCAGCCACGGCTCCGACGCGGCGAGCCCCACCACCACATGGCCCGCCCTCGCGGCCTCCCTCGGCGGTGTGGAACTGATCAATCTGGGCCTGGGCGGGAGCGCACTGCTCGACCCGTTCACGGCCCGCGCCCTGCGCGACACGCCCGCCGACCTGGTGAGCGTGAAGATCGGCATCAATATCGTCAACGCCGACCTGATGCGGCTGCGCGCCTTCGGCCCCGCGGTGCACGGCTTCCTCGACACCATCCGCGAGGGCCACCCGGACGCCCCGCTGCTGGTCGTCTCGCCGATCCTGAGCCCGATCCACGAGAACACCCCGGGCCCCGCCGCCTTCGACCTCGAAGCGCTCAGCACCGGAAAGCTGCGGTTCCGCGCCACCGGCGACCCGGCGGAGCTGGCGGCGGGCAAGCTGACCCTGACCGTCATCCGCGCGGAGCTGGAGCGGATCGTCGCCGAGCGCGCGGCCACCGACCCGCACCTGTACTACCTCGACGGCCGCGAACTCTACGGCGAGGCGGACTACGCCGAACTGCCGCTGCCCGACGAGCTGCACCCGGACGCCGCCACCCACCGGCGTATCGGCGAACGCTTCGCCGAGCGGGTCTTCGCGGAGAGCGGCGCCTTCGCCGCGAGCCGGTAGCAGTACCCCTGAACAGGGCGGATGTGCGTCCGGGACCCCTCCCGGCGCAGGTGGGGACAATGGGCGACGGCCGCCGCCCACCGCCCGACGAAGGGGACCGAGAGGAACCACCCGCCCCAGGCCGCACCGGACCCCGAGCCCTGGCACGTATCCGAACAGGACGGCGTGCCGAAGCCGCCGCCGGGGCCCCCGCCGGGTTATCTGCCGGGGCGGCGTCCGGGCCTCGTTGACGGGAACGGGGACGGCTGCGCGGGCCGGGCCGTCACCGGAGCCGTCAGGGGCGCGGGCGACGGCGGGCGCTCGCGCGACCCGCTGGCCGTCGCCCTCGCCAACGCCTCACTCCTCAGCGCCGGTTACCTGCTGCTCGGCCGCCGGGGCCCGGTCCTTCGGCAGCGGGTGATCGCGCTCGCCGTCCTCCTGCCGATGCTGCTGGTCGCGGGGCTGCTGCGGCTCGACGCCTCGCGGACCGAGGGCAAGGTGGCCGCCGCGCGCCGGAGCGGCGACTGCGCCCAGGCGTTGCGCGCCCAGGACGGTCTCTGGTTCGGCCCCCGCGTGGCCGACGCGCCGCTGACCGCGAGCGGCGACCGTACGGTACGGCCTGCCGCCGGCTCGGCGCGGCGCAGCACGAGCTGACCACCGGACTGAGCGGTGACACCCACGCGTTGACGGCGGGCTTCGACGGCCTGGCCGCCGTACTCGCGGATCTGCCGGGCCACGAGAAGATGGTCGACACCGTGCTGAACGGCTTCCTCGGCCGACTGCCCACCAAGGTGCCCTGCGACACCGTCACGGTCACCGACTGGCTCCGCCAACACAATTCCGTCCAGGGCGACTTGGACCGGGCGGCGGCCGTCGTCCCGAAGACCGCGCCCGCCGCGCTCGTCGGCTGCGGTGACGACCTCATGGAGGCCAAGGAGTGGGCGAAGGCCCGCGACCGCTACCAGCAGCAGCTCGACCAGTACCCCGGCGACCGGCTCGCCGCCGAGGCCCGCAGCGGCGTCGAGCAGGCCACCTTGACCATCGAGCTGGACAACGTCCGTACGCTGCTGGGCACTTCGCCCGACACCGAGCCCGACTACTGCTCGAAACCGCCGAAGTACAGCGCCGCCGCCCCCTACCGCAAGGGCACCCACCACGCGCTGTTCTACGGCGACGACGAGTTCACCCGCGAACTGCCCGGCTCCTGGTCGGCCGATGACGTCACCAAGGCGGTACTCGTGGTCTGCGTCGGCGACAAGGACTACGGCACGACGGTCACGACCTGCCCGTACGAGAACAAGCTGCTGCCCGACTTCCCCCGCGAGGTGAAATTCCGCAAGATCGCGATCCCGGTGAAGGTGTTCGAACTGCGCACCGGCAAGCTCGTGTCGAGCCGTACCGTGCAGATCGGCGGCGGGAGTTGCCCCGGCTCCCTGTCGTACACCACCTACGGCACCATCGACACCGGGCCGCCGTCCGAGGTGTACGTCACGCCGTCCACGTCCGACATCCGGTCCGCGTTCAGACCGCTGCGCTGTACGCGGACTGGTCGCGGAATCGCCCGCGAGTGCGTCGCGGCGCTGCCGATGGACACGGGCCGCGATCCCGACGATCCCGAGGTGGCCGCGCTCATCGGTGAACTCAGCCTCCGGGAAGTGGACTTCCGGATCTGGTGGGCGAGCCACCAGGTCCGCGGGTCCCGGCAGCCGGGCGGGCGGCGCGACGACGAACCGGCAGACCGGGCGTAGGCGTACCGGGGCTGGTCGACCGGTCCTGGTCAACCGGACTGGTCAACCGGGCCTAGACGTCGGCCAGTACGCGCTCCAGGGCCGCACGCCCGGCGACTCCCCAGGTGGGCTTTCCGCCGGGCAGGCCCTTCTCGGCCCCCTGGCCGACGCTGATGAGACCGAGCGTGGCCCGGACCGCGTAGCCGCGGGCGCGGCGGATCGTGGCCGGGTCCGTACGGCCGTAGGCGGCGAAGAAGCGGGGCGCCGCACCCGCGGGCAGGAGCAGCCAGGCGGCGGCGAGGTCGTTCGCCGCGTCGCCCGCGCACAGCTCGCCGAAGTCGATCACGCCCGCGAGGGTGCCGTCCGTGACGACGACGTTCGCGGGGTGGAGGTCGCCGTGCAGCCACGTCGGCGGGGCGGTGCTCTCGGGGGCGGCGACGGCGTCCGCCCAGACCCGCCGGGCGCCGTCGGCCAGGCGTGCGTCGAGGCCGCCTTCGGCGAGGGCGGCCACGCCCTGGTCGAACCCGTCGGCCAAGGACTTCAGCGGGACACCGCGGTCCGGGTTGGCCGGTGCGTCGACGGGTGCCTCCCGGTGCAGCGCCGTGAGGAACCCCACGAGCGCGTCGGCCGCGTGCTCGCCCCGGCCGATCGGCGTGAGGTCCGCCGGACTGCCCGGCACCCACCTCGTGACGGCCCACGGCCGCGGGAAGCGCGCGGACGGCTCACCGTCGCGTACCGGCGTCGGAACCGGCAGCGGCAGGCGCGGCGCCAGCAGCGGGAGCCACCGCCGCTCCTTCGCCAGCAGCGCCGGTGCGCGCGGCGTACGCGGCAGCCGTACGGCCAACTCCTCGCCCAACCGCCACAGTTGGTTGTCCCAACCGCCGTCCACCGGACGCAGTTCCAGCTCCGCCAGGTCCGGGTGCTGCTCCCGCACCAGCCACCGCACGACCTCCGCGTCGGCCGTCACGTGCCCGTGCCCGTCCACTTCCACCACGCGCCGTCCCGCCTCTCGCCGTGAGGTTCCCTCTGTGACCGTATCCCCACAGTCGCGCCGTCCGCGCCGCCCGCCCCCTCCGGCGGGTGGTGAGGCGCGGGACCCCGCGCCCCTGAAAAGGTCGGCTCGCCGTCCGGGCGAGAGACGGTGCCCGGTCAGGGGCGCGGGGAACTGCGCGGGTAACCCATCACCGGCCGGTGGTCCGGGGGCAACCGGTTTGCCCCGTTGGGGCGGGTGGTGAGGTGCGGGAGCGCTTCGGCTGAGCGCGCAGTTCCCCGCGCCCCTGAAGAGCAGGCCCTGCGCCAGTGCGGCGCGCCTTCCCCGTGCGCCCGGGGCCCGCGCCCCCACCGGCGGGTGGTCCGGGGACGGCCGAAGTGCCCCGCTGGGGCGGGTGGTGAGGCGCGGGACCCCGCGCCGCTGAAAGGATCGGCTCGCCGTCCGGGCGAGAGACGGTGCCCCGTCAGGGGCGCGGGGAACTGCGCGGGTAACCCACCACCGGCCGGTGGTCCGGGGACAACCGGATTGCCCCGCTGGGGCGGGTGGTGAGGTGCGGGAGCGCTTCGGCTGAGCGCGCAGTTCCCCGCGCCCCCTAAAGGCAGGCCCTGCGCCAGCGCGGCGCACCTTCCCCGCGCCCCTGAAGAGCAGGCCCTGCGCCAGCGCGGGGCGCCTTCCCCGTGCCCCTCAGGGGCCCAAGCCCTTGGGAGGGTCGCCCCCGGCGGGGGGCCTGGTAAAGGCCCGTCTTCCTCCGCCAAGCGCGAGCGTACGGCCTTGACGGATGGGACTGTGAGCGCTAACACTTAGCAGCATCACGGAACGGAGAGCCATGTCTCGCACCGCGGACCCGGCAGCGCCCCGCAGGGCCCCCACCATGGCGGATGTCGCCCAGGTGGCGGGCGTCTCGCATCAGACGGTGTCGCGGGTGCTGAGCGATCACCCGAATGTGCGGGACACCACGCGCGCGGAGGTGCTGCGGGCGATCGAGGCGCTGGGGTACCGGCGCAACTCGTCGGCGCGGGCGCTGGTGACGCGGCGGACGCTGACGCTGGGGGTGGTGGCGTGCAATCCGACGCTGTTCGGCCCGGCGAGCACGCTGTTCGGGCTGGAGGAAGCGGCGCGGGACGAGGGCTACATGGTCTCCGCGGTGACCCTGCGGCGGCACACCCCGAAGGCGCTCGCGGACGCGATCGACCACCTCAGCGACTGGGGGGTGGAGGGCATCGTCGTGATAGTGCCGGAGCGGGAGGCCGTCGCCGCACTGGCCGAGCTTAAGCTGCCGTTCCCCGTCGTCACGGTGGAGGGCGGGCACGGCCTGCCGATCCCCGGCGTCTCGGTGGACCAGGAGCTGGGCGCGCGGCTGGTCACGGGCCATCTGCTGGCCGGCGGCCACCGCACGGTCTGGCATGTCGCGGGCCCGCAGAACTGGCTGGAGGCCGAGGCCCGCGTGCAGGGCTGGCGCGCCACGCTGGAGGAGGCGGGCGTCGAGGTGCCGTCGCCGCTGGTGGGGGACTGGACGCCGCTGTCGGGCTACCGCGCGGGACAGGAGCTGGCGGGCCGGGTCTCGGCGGGCTCCGGGCGCCGCGGTTCACCCGAGGTGTCGGCCGTCTTCGTCGCCAACGACCAGATGGCGCTGGGGGTGTTGCGGGCCTTCCGCGAGGCCGGTCTCTCGGTGCCGGGCCAGGTCGCCATCGCGGGCTTCGACGACATCCCTGAAGCCGAGTTCTTCGCGCCGCCGCTGACCACCGTCCGGCAGGACTTCACCGCGGTCGGGCAGGCCAGCATCCGGCTGCTGGTCGACCAGTTGGAGTCCGGCACCACCCGCGGCGGCGAACGCGTCGTCATCGAACCGCGCCTGATCGTCCGCAGCAGCAGCAACCCGTCCTGAGGGCGGCGGTCCGTACGGGCGGCGCACGGCACCGCGGCACGGATCGCAGCACGCGTCACCACAGGTCCGGCCACCGGACCGGCACCGAGTCCGGCAGGAAGCCCGGCAGCACATCCCGCAGCACGTCCCGCAGGACAGAACAGGACCGCACCGCCGCAGAGTTCACACCGCAGGGCAATCGGTACGCGACCGGCTGCCGGAGCCCCCGGCGCATGGGGAGACACGCATGATGACCGATCCTCCCGCCGTCACCGTCGGCATCGATTTCGGCACGCTGTCCGGGCGCGCCCTGATCGTGGCGGTCGACGACGGCAAGGAACTGGGCAGCGCCGTCCACGAGTACACCCATGGGGTGGTGGACGGCGCGCTGCCGAACGGCCGTGAGCTGCCGCCCGATTGGGCGTTGCAGATTCCGCAGGACTGGCGGGACGTGCTGCGCTTCGCCGTGCCGCGCGCGCTGGAGGCCGCCGGGGTGCGGGCGGAGCAGGTCGTGGGGGTGGCGACGGACTTCACCGCCTGTACGGTGCTGCCCGCGACGGCGGACGGCACGCCGCTGTGCGAGCTGCCGGACATGGCCGAACGCCCGCACGCCTACCCGAAGTTGTGGCGGCACCACGCGGCCCAGCCGGAGGCGGAGCTGATCGTGCGCCGCGCCGGGGAGTCCGGGCAGCCGTGGCTCGGCCGCTACGGCGGGCGGATCTCCAGCGAGTGGCAGTACGCCAAGGCGTTGCAGGTGCTGCGCGAGGACCCGGAGGTCTACGCGGCGGCCGACCGGTGGATCGAGGCGGCCGACTGGATCGTCTGGCAGTTGACCGGGGCCGAGAACCGCAATCCGTGCACGGCCGGTTACAAGGGCATCCACCAGGACGGGGGGTATCCGGACGCCGCGTTCCTGGCCTCCCTGCACCCGGACTTCGCCGGCTTCACGGCGAAGCTGGACCACCCGCTGTCCCAACTGGGCACCGCCGCCGGGGGGTTGAGTGCTTCGGCCGCCGCGCTGACCGGGCTGCGCGCGGGCACGGTCGTGGCGGTCGGAAACGTCGACGCGCATGTCACCAGCGCCGCCGCGCGGGCCCTGGACCCCGGCCATCTGCTGGCGATCATGGGGACCTCGACCTGCCACATCATGAACTCCGACGTGCTCGCCGAAGTGCCGGGCATGTGCGGGGTGGTCCGCGACGGCGTGGTCCCCGGCCTGTGGGGCTACGAGGCGGGCCAGAGCGGGGTGGGGGACATCTTCGCCTGGGCGGTGCGGACCGCGACACCGCAGCCGTACGCGCTGGAGGCCCGGCAGCGCGGCATCAGCCCGCACGAGCTGCTGACGGAGAAGGCCGCCGCCCAACCGGTCGGCGGACACGGGCTGTTGGCGCTCGACTGGCACAGCGGCAACCGCTCCGTGCTGGTGGACCACCACCTGTCGGGGCTCCTGGTGGGGCTGACGCTGGACACCCTCCCCGAGGACATCTACCGGGCGCTGGTCGAGGCGACGGCCTTCGGCACGCGGACCATCGTGGAGGCGTTCGAGGGCGCGGGGGTGCCGGTCACCGACTTCACGGCGGCGGGCGGCCTGCTGAAGAACACCTTCCTCATGCAGACCTACAGCGATGTGCTGAACCGGCCGGTCAACGTGCTGTCCTCGGAGCAGGGCCCGGCGCTGGGCGCCGCGATCCACGCGGCCGTCGCGGCGGGGGCCCACCCCGACATCCGCACCGCCTCGGCCGCGATGGGCCGCCTGCGCCGCAACGCCTATCTGCCCGACCCCGCACGCGCCGCCGCCTACGACGACCTCTACGCCGAATACCGCGCCCTGCACGACCACTTCGGCCGGGGCGGCAGCGATGTCATGCACCGCCTGCGGGCGCTCCGAGGGCGGGCGCAGGCGGACACCCCGGCTCAGCCGTAGGGCGGCGTCTCGTGGCACCGCTCTTTGTTAGCGCTCACCCAGAATGTTAACGCTCACTCCCCGCCGAGGTCCCGTATGAGCAGTCACCCCTTTCCGCACCCTGCCGCAGAGGCCGTCGTACGCCTGCGACAGCAGGTCAGCGACCTGCATCAGGAGCTGGTCCGCTACCGGCTGGTCGTCTGGACGGCGGGCAATGTCTCGGCGCGCGTGCCGGGGCACGGCCTGTTCGTGATCAAGCCGAGCGGTGTGGACTACGACCGGCTGACACCGGACGCGATGATCGTGTGCGACCTCGAAGGGCGGGTGGTGGAAGGCGACTTGTCGCCGTCCTCGGACACCGCCGCGCACGCCTACGTCTACCGGCACCTGCCGGAGGTCGGCGGGGTGGTGCACACCCACTCGACGTACGCGTGCGCGTGGGCGGCGCGCGGCGAGCCGGTGCCGTGCGTACTGACCGCGATGGCCGACGAGTTCGGGGCCGAGATCCCGGTCGGGCCGTTCGCGCTGATCGGTGACGACTCGATCGGCAGGGGCATCGTGGAGACGCTGGCCGGGCACCGCTCGCCGGCGGTGCTGATGAAGAGCCACGGGGTGTTCACCATCGGCAAGGACGCCCGCGCGGCCGTGAAAGCAGCGGTGATGTGCGAGGACGTGGCCCGTACCGTGCACATTTCCCGGCAGTTGGGCGATCCGCTGCCCCTCACCCGCGCCGACATCGACCGGCTCCACGACCGCTACCAGAACGTCTACGGGCAGCAGGCGGCGGCCGATCGCGCCGATGCCGCCGATAGCGCCGATTCCGGCGGCCCCGCCGGGCCGCCCCCCGCCGGCCAGGAGCCGCAGGCCGTCGTGCGCGACGGTCCGGCCGCCCCCGTTGACACCGCCGATCCCGCGGATACCGCCGCCCCCGCCGACCGAGGAGCCCTGGCATGACACCGTCCGACGAGCGCGAGGTCTGGTTCCTCACCGGCAGCCAGGGCCTGTACGGCGAGCAGACGCTGCGGCAGGTCGCCGAGCAGTCGCGCGCCATCTCCGACCGGCTCGCCGCCACCCCCGGCGGCCCGGTGCGGATCGTGTGGAAGCCGGTGCTCACCGACGCCTCCGGCATCACCGGCACGGTCGTCGACGCCAACTCCAGCCGGGCGTGCGTGGGTCTGATCGCGTGGATGCACACCTTCTCGCCCGCGAAGATGTGGATAGCGGGCCTCGACCTGCTGCGCAAGCCGCTGCTGCATCTGCACACCCAGGCCAATGTCGAACTGCCGTGGTCCACCATCGACATGGACTTCATGAACCTCAATCAGGCCGCCCACGGCGACCGCGAGTTCGGCTATCTCCAGGCCCGGCTCGGCATCGCCCGCAAGACGGTCGCGGGCCATGTCTCCGATCCCGCCGTCGTGGCCCGCGTCCACACCTGGATGCGCGCCGCCCTCGGACACGACGCGCTGCGCCGTCTGAAGGTGGCCCGCTTCGGCGACAACATGCGCGACGTCGCCGTCACCGAGGGCGACAAGGTGGAGGCGCAGTTGCGGTTCGGCGTCTCGGTGAACACCTACGGCGTCAACGACCTGGTGGCAGTCGTGGACGAGGTGGACGACGCGGCCGTCTCGGAGGTGGTCAAGGAGTACGCGAGCGCCTACCGGCTGGCGGGCGAGCTGGCGGCGGGCGGCGAGCGCCACGACGCGCTGCGGTACGCGGCCCGGATCGAACTGGGTCTGCGCGCCTTCCTCACCGAGGGCGGCTTCTCCGCCTTCACGACCAACTTCGAGGATCTGGGCGGCCTTCGGCAACTTCCGGGCCTCGCGGTGCAGCGGCTGATGGGCGACGGGTACGGCTTCGGCGGCGAGGGCGACTGGAAGACGTCGATGCTGCTGCGCACCGTGAAGGTCATGGGGGCCGGTCTGCCGGGCGGCACCTCCTTCATGGAGGACTACACCTACGACCTGACGCCGGGCGGTGAAGTGATCCTGGGCGCGCACATGTTGGAGGTCTGCCCGACGATCGCGGCGCACCGGCCCTCGTGCGAGATCCACCCGCTGGGGATCGGCGGCCGGGAGGACCCGGTACGGCTCGTCTTCGACGCCCGGCCGGGGCCCGCGGTCGTCGTGGGACTGGCCGACATGGGCGACCGCTTCCGGCTGGTCGCCAACGAGATCGAGGTCGTCGCGCCCGCGGAACCGCTGCCCCGACTGCCCGTGGCCCGCGCGGTGTGGCGGCCCGCGCCCGATCTGCGGACCTCCACCGAAGCCTGGCTGACCGCGGGCGGCCCGCACCACACCGTGCTCTCCAGCGCCGTCGGCGCCGAGGAACTGGCCGACCTGGCCGACATGCTCCGCACCGAACTCCTCCTCATCGACCACGGCACCCAACTGCGCCGCTTCACCCAGGAGATCCGTTGGAATCAGGCGTATTACCGCCTGGCGGGCGGCCTCTGACTGACCGTCGGAGCTGCCCTCGCCCCCGCACCCGCCCCGCGCCGTACGGCCGACCGCGTCCGCGGGTGCGGCCCTGTCCGCGCGCCCCGCCGCGGGGGGAGCCGTACCGCGACGGCCACCGCGCCGGAGGCGGGTTTTTCTCTGTGCAACGTCTTGACGACCGATCAGTGAGCGCTAACACTCATAGGCGACAGCTGACGGCGCGCCTGGCGATCGGGTCAGTGGGTCCGGCCTGTTCAGCGGCGCGCTCAGCGGCCGGAACACCCGTTGGTGCCGTAAGAGATCGGCGAGTTACCGCGAGGAGAGAGCAGATGTCCCGCTCTGCGTGATTCTGTTCCTCACTATTTGTTAGCGCTCACAAAACTGGCTGAGAGGCCACTGCCCGAACAGGATGCAGCCATGCGCGACGCCCGAAAGGCCCTTGCCCGCCACGGACGATGGGGAGCCGCAGCGGTGACGCTGGCAGTGGCCCTGTCCGCGACGGCGTGCAGTAAGAGCGGTGCCGGTGACTCGTCCGCGGCCGACGCGGCGAGCGGCGGGAGCCCTGCGGCGGTGACGATCAAGGGCGACATCGCGTTCAACGACGCGAATCTCGCGAAGCTGGACGCGGCGCTGAAGGCCGCGCTGGCCGGGAAGGACCTGTCGAAGCTGCACGAGGCCATGGTGGTCAACGTGGCGGTCGACTACTGGAACGCGGGCAAGTCCGGCTTCACCAAGAGCCTGGCCGACCTCGGTGTGAAGGGCGTCTACCAGGCGCCCGCCAACGGCCGTCTGGACCAGCAGCTCTCCCTCATCCAGACCCTGCGCGGCCAGGGCATCACGGGCTTGAGCGTGTCGGCGATCGACCCGACGGCGATCAAGGCGCCGATCGCGTCCGCGAAGAGCGCCGGCATACCGGTGCTGGCGATCGACTCCCCGCTGCCGCCGGAGGACGGCGCGGACCTGTATTTGGGCACGCCCAACTACCAGGCGGGCCAGAAGGCCGGTGAGGCCATGAAGCAGGCGCTCGGCGGCAAGGGCCAGGTCGTCGTCCTCGTCGGCTCGCTGACCACGTCGAACGCGGTGGAGCGGATCCAGGGCTTCGAGGACGCGCTCAAGGGCACCGGCATCAAGGTCGCGCAGAAGCTCAGCGACGGCATGGACGCGGCGAAGGCGCTCACCAACGCGCAGACCGCGATCCAGACCAACCCGAACATCAACGGCCTGTACGGCGTCTACTCCTATGACGGACCGTCAGCCGGGCAGGCGGTGCAGGCCGCGGGGAAGTCCGGCCGGGTGAAGATCATCTCGGACGACAGCGACCCGCAGACGCTGAAGTTCATCAAGTCCGGTGTCATCCAGGCCACCGTCCTCCAACAGCCCTACCAGCAGGGCTACACCGGCGCCTATCTGCTGGCCGCGTTCAAGGTGCTCGGCAAGGACGCCACCCTCCGGATCGTCAAGCCGTATCTGGAGTCGGACGGCACCACGCTCAGTTCGGGCGTCGGCCTGGTCACCCAGGCCAACCTGGCCGCGTACCAGACCAAGCTGACCGACCTGGGCATCGGCTGATGGCTTCGGGTCCGGCCCCGTACGAGGCTCCGCGGTCCCCGGCCCCGGCTCAGACCCCGGCCGCCGCCCCGGCCGCCGCCCCGGCCTCCGCCCCGGACGGGGCCCCGGCACCCGAGGTCGCCGTCCGGCTGCGGTCGGTGAGCAAGTCGTACGGGCCGGTGAAGGTGCTCGACATCCCGAGCCTGGACCTGGCCCGTGGACAGATCGTCGCGGTGGTGGGGGAGAATGGCGCGGGCAAGTCCACCTTGATGGGCGTGCTGTCCGGCACCGTCACGCCCACCACCGGCAGCATCGAGATCGCCGGTACGCCGCTCCACGCCGGACGGCCCGACCACTCCAAGGAGTTGGGCGTCGCCCTGGTGGCCCAGGAGTTCCCGCTCGTCGGGCAGTTGAGCGTGGCGGAGAACCTGCTGCTGGGCCGCCGTCCCGCGCGGGCGGCGTCCCGCACCCTGGGCCGGGTCGTCTACGACCGCGCCGGTACGAGGGCGGAGGCGCGCGCGCTGCTCGCCGAAGTCGGCGTCAGCGGGGTGGACGTGGACCGGCCGGTGGAGCGGTTCCCGGTCCCCGTACGGCAGATGATCGAGATCGCCAAGGCGTGGGGCCACCATCCGCTGGTGCTGATCCTGGACGAACCCACCTCCTCGCTCGGCCCGGTCGAGGCCGAGCGCGTCCTCGGCCTGGCCCGTACGCACGCGGCGGCCGGCGGGGCGGTGCTGTTCATCGGCCACCGCCTGGACGAGGTCCAGGCCGTCGCGGACCGGGTGATCGTGCTGCGCAGCGGCCGGATGGTGGCCGATCTGGCCCCGGCGGAGGCGAGCGAGGAGCGGATGATCCGGGAGATGGTCGGCAGTGAGCTGGCCCGCGCCGACCTGGCCCCGCCGTCCTCCGTCGAGCGCACGACGACCCTGTCGGTACGCGGGCTGACCGCGGACGGCCTCGGGCCCGTCGACCTCGACGTGAGGGCGGGGGAGATCGTCGGCGTGGCCGGGCTCATGGGCTCGGGGCGCAGCCGCCTGCTGCACACGCTGATGGGCGCGCAGCCGCGTACCGGTGGCACGGTCGTCTTCGACGGCGCCGACTTCCGCCCGCGCCACCCCGCCGACGCGGTGGAGGCGGGGATCGGACTGGTGCCCGAGGACCGCAAGGTCCAGTCGCTGCTCCCGGCGCACTCGGTGCGCTGGAACGTCACGCTGGCCACGCTGCGCCGGATCAGCGCACGTGGAGTCCTGCGGCCGAGGGCGGACAAGGCGCACGCGGCCAGGATCGTCCAGGACCTCGGGGTGCGGCTGCGCAGCCAGGAACAGCTCATCTCGGACCTGTCGGGCGGCAATCAGCAGAAGGTGGTGTTCGGGCGCTGGCTGGCGACCGAGCCCCGGCTGCTGCTCCTGGACGAGCCGACCCGCGGCGTGGACGTCGGGGCCAAGGCGGAGATCTACAGCCTCATCGACACCGCGGCGCAGGACGGCCTCGCGGTGCTGGTGGCCTCCTCTGAGCTGGAGGAACTGCTGTGGATCTGCCATCGGATCGTGGTGATGGCGCACGGCCGGGTGGTCGCCGACCTCCCCCGCGACCGGTTCGGCAAGGAAGCGATCATGACCGCCGCGGCCGGTACGCGGAACGGCGCGCCCGGTACGCGCGAGAGGGACGGGGCGCGGGACGGAACCGGGGAACAGGCCGGGCAACAGGCCGGGCAACAGGCCGGGGCGCTCGGGCCGCGGACCGGCGCCGGCGCCGGCGCCGGCGCCGACCGTCAGGGCAAGGCACGCGCATGAACGACAACAGGCCCCTGCCGATGACCGCCGTCGGCGTCGGCACTCATGGGAAGGCGAGGCCATGACCACCAGCACCGCACCGATCGAGGCCACGGAGGACGCCGCGAGCGGCGGCCGTACGTCGCCGGTCCGCCGCCTGGCCGAGACGCCCGAGGTCGGCGTGGTCGCGGCCTGCGTCGTGGTCTTCGTCGCGCTCGCGCTGGACAAGTCGACGTTCGCCAGCGCCGTCAACCTCCAGGGCATGGGCTTCGACCTGTCCCAGTACGGGCTGATCGCGATCGGCGAGTCCCTGGTCATCCTGACCGGCGGCATCGACCTGTCGGTGGGCGCGCTGCTGGGCACCAGCGTCATCCTGATGTCCTGGTTCAACGTCCGCGCGGGACTGCCCGCGCCGCTCGCGATCCTGCTCACGCTGGCCGTCACCGGCACGGTCGGCCTCGTCCACGGCCTCGCCGTCACCCGGCTGAGAATGCCGCCCTTCGTCGTCACCCTGGTCACCTACACCGTCGCGCAGGGCGTCACGCTGGCCATCACCTCCGGCACCTCCATCACCGGCATCGACGGCGCTTTCGGCGACCTGGGACAGACGTACGTGGCGCAGATCCCCCTCCCGCTGATCGTCTTCGCGGTCGTGGCCGTGGCGGCGTGGTTCTTCCTGGAACGCACCTACACCGGCCGCCAGGTGTACGCGGTCGGCGGCAATCCCGAGGCGGCCCGGCTGGCGGGCATCCGCGGCGACCGCCGCATCGTCTCGATGTACGTGACCAGTTCGCTGCTGTCCGGCTTCGCCGGGATCTTCGTGCTCGGCCGGATGGGTGTGGGCTCGGCCAGCGGCGTCGGGGTCGGGTGGGAGCTGTCGGCCATCGCCGCGGCCGTCATCGGCGGGGTGAGCCTGGTCGGCGGACAGGGCCGGATTCTCGGCATCGTGGCGGGCACGATCCTGCTCGAACTGATCAACAACGGCCTGACGACGCTTCAGATCAACTCCAACTACACGAATATCGTGCTGGGTTGTGTGCTCGGGCTGGCCATCACCGCCGACCGGCTGCGGGCGAGAAGCGTGGCCCGCCGCGGCTGACCCGGCATCCAACCGACCGCTGACCGGCCACCGCCCCGCCGCTGACCGCCCGCAGTCGGGCCACTGACCGACCGCCGCCCGCCCGTCGCCGGGCCACTGGCCGCCCGTCGCCGGGCCACTGACCGACCGCCGCCCGCCCGCCGGTCAGCCGCCGATCAGGGACTGTTCCGCCCCCGGACGCACGGCCGTCCGGGGGCCGCGCCGCGTGGCGCCGCCCTCCTTCGAATCCGGCTGAATCGTTTCGGCCCGAATGGTTGCGTTACCCATCGGAGACTGCGACACTTCCCGTCGCTATGCGACTCGTTCGCACATATATCAACAGGGAATCTGCTCTTTCCTGGCTGTTCATGAGCGACCGCTGAAGCTCGCGACCACTCCCGCACGTGACGTGGAGGTAGGAATGGCTGTTCATCGCACGTACCGATGGGTGCTGCGGCGCTGTCTGGCCCTGGGGGTCACCGCCGCGCTCATGGTCGGTCTCGGCGTCGGCGTGGGGGCCGCCGCCGAACCGCCGGCGCGGGCGCCGGGCACGGCGCACGCGGGCGCCCCGCACGCCACCCACTCGGTCACCTACGACGGCTATTCGTTCATGATCGACGGAAAGCGCACCTACCTGTGGGGCGGCGAGTTCCACTACTACCGGCTGCCGAGCCAGGATCTGTGGCTGGACGTGCTCCAGAAGATGAAAGCGGCCGGATTCAACGCCGTCTCCCTCTACTTCGACTGGGGCTATCACTCGCCCGCCCCGGGCGTCTACGACTTCACCGGCGTCCGCGACGTGGACAAGCTCCTCGACATGGCCGACGACCTCGGCATCTACGTGGTCGCCCGACCCGGCCCGTACATCAACGCCGAGGTGGACGGCGGCGGTTTCCCCGGCTGGCTCTCCACCAAGGCGGGGGACACCCGCACCGGCGACCCGGCGTATCTGAAGTACAGCGACGAGTGGCAGACGCAGATCGACCGGATCATCGCCCGGCACCAACTCACCGACGGCAAGGGCTCGGTGATTGAGTACCAGGTCGAGAACGAGTACTACAACGGCAGCGCGGCGGGCCGCGCCTACATGAAGCACCTGGAGGACAAGGCCACCGCGGACGGCATCAAGGTGCCGCTGGTCGGCAACAACAACGGCACCTTCAACTCCGGTGACGCCGAACTGGCCGTCGACGCGGCCGACTCCTACCCGCAGGGCTTCAACTGCTCCAACCCCACCCGGTGGAACGGCGTGCCCGACATCAGCTACGACCACGTCCCGGGCAAGCCGCTGGCCACCGCCGAGTTCCAGGGCGGTGCCTTCGACCCGTGGGGCGGCCCCGGCTACGACAAGTGCGCGCAGCTCATCAACGACCAGTTCGCGGACGTGTTCTACAAGCAGAACATCGCCGTCGGTGCCACCTCGCAGAGCTTCTACATGCTCTACGGCGGCACCAACTGGGGCTGGCTGGGCGAGCCGCAGAACTACACGTCGTACGACTACGGCGCCGCGATCCGCGAGAACCGGCAGCTCGACCCGAAGTACGACCAGGACAAGCTGATCGGCTACTTCACACAGGCGCTCGCGCCGCTCACCAAGACCGACGCGCTGCCCGCCACCCCGACCGACAACGCGAAGATCGTCGACACCGCGCGCCGCAACCCCGACACCGGCACGCAGTTCCACGTGCTGCGGCACTCCGACTCCACCGCGACGACCACCGACAGCGGGCACGTGACGATCGACCTCGGCGCGCACCCCGGCTACACGTACGACGACGTCGACCCGGCGCTCGCGTACACCGGCGCCTGGTCGCACGTCGGCGCGGAACAGAACTACACCGGCGGCGACTACCAGCACACCGAGTCGTTCTCCGACACCGCGGGCGACAGCGTCTCGGTCGGCTTCACCGGCACCGGCGTGAAGTGGGTCACCAACCTCGACGGCAACCACGGCATCGCGGACGTCTACCTCGACGGCGCCAAGGTCAAGACCGTCGACCTGTACGGCGCGACCAAGCAGAACCAGTACGTGGCCTACCGGGCGACCGGGCTCGCCGCCGGGGCGCACACCCTGAAGATCGTGGCCACCGGCACCAAGAACACCGCCGCGTCAGGGCAGTTCGTCACCATCGACGCGATCGACGTCGACAACGGCCAGGGCTCCACCGCCCCCGTCTACACCGTCCCGCAGCAGCCCGGCACGGCGCTGACCCTCAACGGCCGCCAGAGCAAGATCATCGTCGCGGACTACAGCCTCGGCGGTAACCAACTCCAGTACAGCACCTCGGAGATCATGACGAACGCCACCATCGGCGGCCGTGATGTCGCGGTGCTCTACGGCGACCACGGCTCCGACGGTGAGACCGTCCTGCACTACGCGACCCGCCCGACGGTCACCGCCACCGGCGGCGCCGTCACCTCCGCCTGGGACCCGGCCACCGGCGACCTGCGGCTCAACTACGCCCACACCGGCCTGACCCGCGTGCGGATCAGCGGCGGCGCGCACCCGCTGCTCCTGCTGCTCGCCGACACCGACACCGCCAAGACCTTCTGGCGGCAGGACACCGCCGCAGGGCCCGTGTTGGTGCGCGGCACCCACCTGCTGCGCGGCGCGGTCTCGAACGGCTCGGCGCTCGCCCTGACCGGCGACGTCGCCACCGACGGCGCGATCGAGGTCTTCAGCACCGCCGACTCCGTGACGTGGAACGGCAAGAGCGTCCGTACCGCCACCACGGCCACCGGCAGCAGGACCGGCACCGTACCGACAGCGGCGGCCGTCAGCCTGCCCGCCCTGACCGGCTGGAAGCACATCCAGGAGTCGCCCGAGTCGGCCGCCGGCTTCGACGACTCGACCTGGCAGGTGGCCGACAAGACCACCTCGAACAGCCGCACCACGCCCGCCACCTTGCCGGTGCTGTTCGCCGACGACTACGGCTTCCACACCGGAAGCACCTGGTACCGCGGCCGGTTCACCGCCACGGGCAAGGAGACCGGCATCACGCTGTCCGCGCAGAGCGGCGGCGGCGCCGCGGCCTCCTCGGTCTGGCTCAACGGCACCTTCCTCGGCAGCGCGACCGCGGACGGCCAGAAGACGTACGCGTTCCCTGCCGGAGTGCTCAGGACGACCGGCGACAACGTCGTCTCGGTGCTCACCGTCAACATGGGCCACGAGGAGGACTACAACCCGCCCAACGGCAACAAGGCCGCCCGCGGCCTGACCGGCGCCTCACTGGCCGGCGCGCCGCTGGACACGATCACCTGGCGGCTCCAGGGCGTACGCGGCGGCGAGACCCCCGTCGACACCGTGCGCGGCCCGCTCAACTCCGGCGGCCTGTACGGCGAGCGTGCCGGATACCCGCTGCCCGGCCACCCCACCGACGGCTGGACGCCGGTCACCCTGCCGACCACCGACACCACGCCCGGCGTCTCCTGGTACACCACCGACGTCAACCTCGACCTCCCCAAGGGCCAGGACACCTCGCTCGGCCTCACCTTCACCGACGACCCGTCCCGCAAGTACCGCGTCGAGATCTACGTCAACGGCTGGAACATGGGCAACTACGTCAACTACGTGGGCCCGCAGCACAGTTTCCCGCTGCCCAACGGCGTCATCGACCCGCACGGCAGGAACACCGTCAGCCTCGCCGTGTGGAATCTCGACGGCACGACCGGCGGACTCGGCAAGGTCGCGCTGACCGACTACGGCAGCTACGCCTCCTCGCTGACCGTCGCCCGGAACCAGAGCCCCCGCTACGACAAGGCCCGTTACGCGATGCCGGGCGCCCCGGCCTCCGCGGTCTCCCTCCAGGTCCCCGGATCGGTGGGCGGCGGCGCGACGTTCACCGCGACCGCGACGGTCACTGTCCCCAAGGGCGGCCCGACCGCCACCAAGGTCACGGCGGCACTCGACGTACCGCCGGGGTGGACCGTGAGCCCGCGGTCAGCGCCCGCCGTCGTCGACCGGATACGCGGCGGCTCCTCGGCCGCCTTCACCTGGAAGGTCACCGCGCCGCAGAGCCCCGCCAAGGTCAACTCCCTGACGGTGAAGGCCCGTCTGACGCAGGGCCGGTCCACCACGGCCCCGCGTGACGTACGGATCGTCGGGGCGGTGCCCGCGCCGCCGCCGGCCGGGGACAACCAGGTCAGCGACCTGGAGTTCCTGTCCGCGACCAACGGCTGGGGACCGGTGGAACGCGACCAGAGCGTCGGCAACACCGCGTCCGGCGACGGCACCCCGCTGAAGCTGGGCGGCGTCACCTACGCCAAGGGCCTGGGCACCAACTCGCCCAGCGACGTGCAGATCTACCTCGACGGGCGCTGCACCAGGTTCACCGCCCTGGTCGGCGTCGACAACGGCGATCCGGGCACGGTCACCTTCTCCGTGACCCTCGACGGCAAGGCGCTCACCACCACGCCCGTGCTGAACGGCGGTTCGGCGCCGGTCGCGATCGACGTGCCGGTCACCGGCGGCCAGGTCATCGACCTGGGCGTCGGCGACGGAGGCGACGGCAACGGCAACGACCACGGGGACTGGGTCAATCCGACCCTGACCTGCACGGGCTGACCGCGGCCGACAGCGGCGACGACGAGCCCGCGCCACCGCGACCGCGGTGCGCGGGCTCGTCGTCGCGCTGCCTCTTCTCCGTGGAGCGGCTACTCCTCCAGCGGGCCGAGGTCCGGGGTGTCGCGCAGGGCGTCCTCCTGCGCGCAGTTGAGGCGAGGATTCACGGCCCCGACGGGGCGGGGTTCCCGTCCTCCGAGGCCGGGTGGCGGGGGGTGAGGTGGTTGGGGAGCCAGTCGAGGCGGGTGGCCTCTTGGTGAGGACCACCGCCCTCGTGACCGTTGAAGTCGTAGATCTCGATCTGCTTGTCGGCGTGCGCGTAGGCGTTGAAGGCGGCGAAGACGGTGGACGGCGGGCACGTCTGGTCTTCGAGCGCGGTGGAGAAGAGGGCGGGGGCGTTGGCGCGGGCCGCGAAGTGGACGCCGTCGAAGTAGGACAGCGTCCGGGTGACCCGGTCGACGCTCGCGCGATGGGTGTTGAGGTAGCGGCCCACCTCGCGGTACGGGTCGCGGTCGGTGAGCCGGATCGCGCGCGGGAAGTCGCACAGGAAGGGGACGTCGGGGGCGACGGCCGCCAGGTCCGGTACGAGGCCCGCGACGGCCAGCGTGATCCCGCCGCCCTGGCTGGTGCCGAGCGCGACCGTACGCGCGGCGTCGGTCAACGGGTGCGCGCGGCCCGCCTCGACGGCGCGCACCGCGTCGGTGAACACCCGGCGGTAGTAGAAGGATCGCGGGTCCTCGATGCCACGGGTCATGAAACCGGGGACGGCGGGCCCGCTGCCCGCCTCGTCGGGGGTGTCACCGACGGACCAACCGCTGCCCTGGCCACGGGTGTCCATCACCAGGTGCGCGAAACCGGCCGAGGCCCACAGCAGATGGGTGTGCGGCAGGCCGCGCCCACCGCCGTAGCCGACGAACTCGACCAGCAGCGGAAGGGGTTCGGCCGCGTGGGCGGGCGCCACGAACCAGCCCTTGACCGGCTGGCCGCCGAAGCCCGCGAAGGTGACGTCGTACACGTCGACCGTCGAGAGCCCGGTCCGTACCGGCTCGAACCGCGCCTCGAGCGGGTGCGCGCGGGCCTCCTCCAGGGTCTGCGACCAGAAGGCGTCGAAGTCGGCGGGCTCCGCGGACCGGCTGCGGTACGCGCGGAGTTCGTCGAGGGGCAGGTCGAACAGGGCCATCGGGTCCGCCTTCGTCAGTCAGGGCTTCGCTGTGAACGTCGTTCGGGGCGTGGCTACTTGTAGACCTTGCCGGGCTGCGGTGTGCCCGGCGCGAGGAGTTGGGAGACGGTGACGAAGGTGTAGCCGCGGGCCTGGAGCGTGGAGACGATCGGCGCGATCGAAGCGACCGTGCCGTTGTAGCCCTTGTTCGTCGGGTCGACCAGATCGTGCAGCAGGATGATGCCGTCCGGCTTGGTCTGCTGGAGGATGCGCTTGGCGATCAGCGCGGAGTCGGTGGTCCGGTAGTCCTGGCCGTTGGCGCTCCACACCACCTCCGCCATGCCCAGGTCCCGCGCGATGGCCGTCACCTTGCTGCTCGTACGGCCCTGCGGCGGGCGCAGCAGCATCGGCCGGACGCCGGTCACCTTCTGCACCGCGTCCCGCCCCTCGGTGATCTCCTTGCGGATCTCGGACGAGCTGATCTTGGTGAGGATCTGGTGGGACCAGGTCAGCGTCTCCACCTCGTCGCCCTGCGCCACCATGTCCCGCACCATCTGCGGGTGCTTCATCACGTGGTTCTTGCCGAGCGTGAAGAAGGTCGCGTGCACGTGGTACTTCCGCAGAATGCTCAGGATCTGCGGCGCCCGCACGCTCGGCCCCGCGTCGAAGGTCAGCGCCACGCACTTCGCCTTCCGGCAGTCCACGGGCCCGTCCGCACCCTGCGCGAAGGCGGCCGTCGTGCCGTCCGCCGCCACATGCTTGCGCGCGGCCGACGGCGACGTGCTCTGGTACCCGTTGCACCCGGCCAGCCCGAGCCCCAGCGCCGCCGTGACCACGACCGCGGCCCCGAGCCGCACCCGCCGCCCGGCCTCGGCCCCGATTCCGGCCCTGCGTGCCCCGGTCGTGCTGCGCATGCGCGAGTTCCCCCTCGTCGTGACGGACGCCCGCTCGCGCGGACCGTCCAGCACTCTATCCACGCCGTATCCGCCCACCTCACGGCCCCCCGGCCCGGACAGCGCGGGCGGCAGGGGCGGCGGAGCAGGCCGGTGCAGGCCGCGGTGGCCGGGAATAATCGGGCGCGGCCGTCCCGGGGATCGGGTTAGCGTCCGGCGCGTGAGCAATGACGACGGACACGACGACGGACACGACGACGGACATGACGACGGGTACTTCGGCGAAGACGTGGCCGGGCGGTACGACGCGGACACGAGTGAGGAGTTCGATCCGGGCGTGGTGCGGCGGACGGTGGACTTCCTCGCGGACCAGGCCGGCGGCGGGCGGGCGCTGGAACTGGCCATCGGGACCGGCCGGATCGCGGTGCCGCTCGCCGAGCGCGGTGTGCCGGTGGCGGGCATCGACATGTCGCGCGCGATGGTGGCCCGGCTGCGGGCCAAGCCCGGCGGACGGGACATCCCCGTCACGATCGGGGACATCGCGACGACGACGGCGGAAGGGTACGCGGCGGGGACCGCGGACGGGAACGCGAGCACGGACGGGATCGCGGGCGGGAACGCGAGCACGGACGGGACCGCAGACGGGAACGGGAACGGTGACGGCGGCGGATACGCGCTGGCCTACCTGGTGTTCAACACCGTCATGAACCTCGCCACGCAGGAGTCACAGGTCGCCTGCTTCCGCAACGCGGCGGCGCACCTGCGCCCCGGCGGCCGGTTCGTCGTGGAGGTCATGGTCCCCGAGCTGCGGAAGATCCCGCACGGACAGAACGTCGTGCCCTTCCACACCGGCCCCGACGGCTGCTCGTACACCGTCTACGACACGGTCACGCAGGACGCGACCTGCCACTACGTGACGGTCACCGAGGACGGCAGGGGACAGGTCACCTCGACGCCGTTCCGCTACGTCTGGCCCGCCGAGCTGGACCTGATGGCCCAACTGGCGGGCATGCGGCTGCGGGAGCGGTGGGCGGGCTGGTCGCGCGAGCCGTTCACGCAGGACAGCACCCGGCACGTCTCGGTATGGGAGAAGGAAGCGGTCTGACCCGCCGGGACGGTGGCCTTACGCCGGGATCGGGACGGCCGTGCCCGTGACCTGGATGTACGGGGTCGCGGGCGGCGGGACGGTGACCGTGAGGGTGGCCGGGCGGCCGAGGTCGTGGCCCTGGTGGAGGGTGAGGGTGGCCGGCGGGGCGACCAGGCCGAGGTCGCGCAGGTACGCGCCCAGGGCCAGCGCGGCGGCGCCGGTCGCCGGGTCCTCGACCACACCGCCGACCGGGAACGGGTCGCGGACGTGGAAGACCGACGGGCTCTCGCGCCACAGGAGTTGGACGGTGGTCAGGTCCACGGCGGTCATCAGCGCGGCGAGCCGGTCGAAGTCGTAGGCGAGGTCGGCCAGCCGCTCGCGGGTGGCCGCGGCCAGCACCAGATGCCGGGCGCCCGCGTACGCGACCCGGGGCGGGAAGGCCGGGTCGAGGTCGGCGGCGGGCCAGTCGAGGGCGGCCAGCGCCTCGGCGAGGGCGTCGGACGCGATGTCCTCGACGTACGGCTCGACGCTGGTCATCGTCGCCAGCGGCGTACCGTCCGGGCCGGTCGAGACGGTGACCGGGACGTCGCCCGCCCGGGTGCGGAACAGCAGGTCGCCCGCGCCGAGTCGGTCCGCCACCGCCACGGCGGTGGCGAGGGTGGCGTGGCCGCAGAAGGAGACCTCCGCCTTCGGGCTGAAGTACCGCACGGTCAGCGTGCGGCCGTCCGTCGCCGTGACGAAGGCGGTCTCGGAGTAGCCGACGTCGGCGGCGACGGCCAGCATGCCGGGGGCGTCGAGCGCCGAGGCGTCGAGGACGACCCCGGCGGGGTTGCCGCCTTCGGGGTCGTCGGAGAAGGCCGTGTAGCGCAGGATGTCGGGCCCCGTGGGTGTCGTCATGACCGCTCCAACCCGGCGCCGTCCCGCGCGTATTCCCGTGGCTGTCGCCGCCGGGCGCGGCGCGCCCTCAGCCGCGTCCGATGAACGGCATCGTCGTCGCCGTCACCGTCGCGAACTGCACGTTGGCCTCCAGCGGCAGCTCGGCCATGTGCCGCACCGTACGGGCCACGTCGGCGACATCCATCACGGGCTCGACGGCCGTGGTGCCGTTCGCCTGGAGAATCCCGGTCCGCATCCGGGCCGTCATCTCGGTCGCCGCGTTGCCGATGTCGATCTGGCCGCAGGCGATGCGGTACGGGCGGCCGTCCAGCGACAGCGACTTCGTCAGGCCGGTCATGGCGTGCTTGGTCGCGGTGTACGCGATGCTGTGCGGGCGCGGGACGTGGGCCGAGACGGAGCCGTTGTTGATGATCCGGCCGCCGGACGGGTCCTGGTCCTTCATCCGCCGGAACGCCGCCTGCGCGCACAGGAACGCGCCGTGCAGATTCACGTCCACGACGGCGCGCCACTCGTCGTACGACAGGTCCTCGACCGGGACCGGCGGGCCGAACATTCCGGCGTTGTTGAACAGCAGGTCCAGGCGGCCGGGGGCGGTGTCCCACGCGAACAGCCGCTCCACGTCCTCCGGACGGGTGACGTCGGTCGGTACGGTCAGTGTCCGTCCGGGGCCGGCCGCCGCCAGCTCCGCCGTCTCGGCCAGCGCCTTTTCGCGGCGGCCCGCCAGCAGTACCGTCCAGCCCGCCGCCGCCAGTTCCACCGCGACGGACCGGCCGATGCCCGAACCCGCACCCGTGACGACCGCGACTCGCTCGTTCTCGCTCATGGCACCGCAGGTTATGCGCTGGGCGGTGCGAGGATGAATTCGCCCGCCCGCCCACCCGCCCGCCCCTTTTCCGTGGAGGCCCCCGGATGCCCTACGCCGAACCGCTCTCGTCCGACCAGGTGGCCGCGCGGCTCGCCGGGCTTCCCGGCTGGGAGGTGCTGCCCGGTGGTGACGGGGCCGCCTCGCTCCGGCGGGTCTACCGGTTGGCGCACCTTCCCGCCGCGATCTTCGCGCTGCACATCGCGGGGATCCAAGCCGAGCTCGACCATCACTCGGAACTCACCCTCGGCTACGACACCTTGACGGTGGCCCTCACCACCCACGCCGCCGGTGGGCGCCTCACCGCCAAGGACTTCGACCTCGCCGCCCGCATCGAGGCCATCGCCCCGGCCCACTCCGCCGCCTGAGCCGCGGCGCTCCCGCGGGTCACCACCCGCCCCGGCGGGGCAGTCCGGTGGTCTCCGGACCACCCGCCGGTGGCGGGTTGCTCGCGCGGTTCCTCCCCCGGCCTTCGGCCGGGAGGCGCCCCCGGCGCCCGTGACGGGGCACGTCCCGGACAGGCCCTAGTCGATGCCGGGGTAGGTGACGCCGGTGTGTTCGCGGATGGTGTCGAGGGTTCGCATGATGGAGAGGGAGCCGGCGAGGGGGACGAGGGGGGACTCGAGTTCGTCGGCGCGGAGGCAGCGCATGACTTCGGCGGCCTCGTAGGCCATGGTGCCGCGGGTGAGGCCGTCGGCGACGACGTCGGAGAAGAGGACGGTGCGGGGCTCCTCGCCCTGGCGGTGGACGACGAAGCGCTCGGGGTTGAAGAAGCCCTCGGGAAGCTCGATGCGGCCGGCGCTGCCGGTGACGACGGCGCGGGCGCCGGTGTCGGCGGTGATGGAGCAGGTCAAAGTGGCGACGGCGCCGTCGTTCCAGCCCAGGACGATGCCGGTGTTGTCGTCCACGCGCTCGGGCGTGAGGTGGGACCACGCCCGGACCTCGTCGGGCTCGCCGAGCAGGAGCTGGGCGAAGGAGACCGGGTAGACGCCGAGGTCGAGCAGGGCGCCGCCGCCCTGGTCGGGGTCGCGCAGCCGGTGGGTGGCGGGGAAGTCCCCGGAGAAACCGAAGGCGGCCGAGACGTCCCGCACCTCACCGATCAGGCCCTCGGCGATGAGCGCGAGCATGTGCCGGATCAGCGGGTTGCAGTACATCCACATGGCCTCCATGAGGAACAGGCCGCGGTCGCGGGCGAGGTCCACCAGCTCGTGCGCCTCACGGGCGTTGATGGTGAACGCCTTCTCGCACAGCACGGCCCGCCCGGCCTCCAGACAGATCCCGGTCGCCTCGCGGTGCGCGGAGTGCGGCGTGGCGACGTACACCACGTCGACCCCGTCGTCCGCGGCCAGCTCCGCCCAGGAGCCGTACGCGCGCGCGATCCCGTACCGCTCGGCGAACGCCTTCGCGCCCTCGAGGGTGCGCGAGCCCACGGCGACGACCTCCGCGTCCGGCAGCGTCAGCAACGCCTCGGTGAAGGTCGCGGCGATCCCGCCGGTCGCCAGGATGCCCCAGCGGATGGTCCGTACGCCGTCGTCGCTCATCGGTCGGTCTCCCACTCGTCGGTCAGGGTCAAAACGTGGTCTCGGTCGTGCGCGATCACTGGAAGGATAGAGAACGGTTCAACTACCACCTACGGAGAGTGCCGTGCAGGACGCCGGGCCGCCCATACCCGCGCACACCGCTGACATCACCGATGTCACCACCACCCACACCACCACCCCTACCCCGACCATCGGCACGCAGCGCCGTACCGGCCTGCTCGTCACGCTCGTTCTCGGCGGCCTCACCGCGGTGCCGCCGTTGTCGATGGACATGTATCTGCCCGCGCTGCCCCAGGTCACCGACGCCCTGCACAGCACCGCGGCGACGGCGCAGCTCACCCTCACCGCCTGCCTCGCGGGCATGGCGCTCGGCCAGCTCGTGGTCGGGCCGCTCAGCGACCGCTGGGGACGCCGCCGTCCCCTGCTGACCGGCATGGTCATCTACATCCTCGCCACCGCCGTCTGCGCCTTCGCGCCCTCGGCGGGCCTGCTGATCACCTTCCGGCTGATCCAGGGCCTGGCGGGCGCGGCGGGCATCGTCATCGCCCGCGCGGTCGTCCGCGACCTCTACGACGGCGTGGAGATGGCCCGCTTCTTCTCCACTCTGATGCTGATCTCCGGCGTCGCCCCGATCGTCGCCCCGGTGATCGGCGGCCAGATCCTGCGGATCACCGACTGGCGCGGCGTCTTCGCCGTCCTCACCGTGATCGGCGTCCTGCTCACCCTGGTGGTGTGGCGCTGGCTGCACGAGACGCTGCCGCCCGAGCGCCGGCACTCCGGCGGGCTGCTGGGCACCTTCGGCGCGGTCAAGCGGCTGCTCGGCGACCGGATCTTCACCGGGTACGTGCTCTCGGGCAGCTTCGCCTTCGCGGCGCTGTTCACCTACGTGTCCGCGTCCGCCTTCGTCATCCAGGACATCTACGGCGCCTCGCCGCAGACCTTCAGCCTGCTGTTCGGGCTGAACTCCATCGGCATCGTCGGCGTGGGCCAGCTCAACGGCAAGGTGCTGGTCGGCCGGGTCGCGATGGAGAAGATCCTCACGATCGGGCTCGCGCTGATCACCGCCGCCTCGGTGGCCCTGGTGCTGCTGACCACCGGCGTCTTCGGCCGGGCGGGACTGCCCGCCGTCTCCGCCGCGCTCTTCGTGCTGATGGCGTCGATGGGCCTGACCCTGCCCACCGCGAACACGCTGGCGCTGCTGCGCGTCAAGCGGGACGTGGGCTCGGCGTCCGCGCTGGTGGGCACCTCGTCCTTCCTGATCGGCGCCCTCGCGTCGCCGCTGGCCGGAGTGGCCGGTGACGGCACCGCGGTGCCGATGGCCCTCGTGCAGTTGACCTGCGCACTCGTGGCCGTCGCCTGTTTCGTCGGGCTGTGCGTGCGCGGGCGTCGTACCGTGGAGGGACCCTAGGCGGCACGCGGGCCATCAGGCGGCTCGCGGCGCGGACCATCAGGAGGCCCGCGGGCCATCAGGAGGATGCGATGTCCGATACCGCGGACGAGAGCCCCGGAAAGAGCGTGGGCGCGCGTACCGACCGGCTCGCCGAGCCGGGCGACGACGAGCGCACATGGGCGTTCAAGAGCGCCGACAGCTCCCTGCGCACGGGCGCGGAGGGGGCGGCCGACGGCTCGGTGAGCCCGGAGGACCTGGTACTGCTCTCCGGCCGTGAGCCCACGCCGGAACGGATCGAGAAGGCCCGCAGAGCACTGGAGGAACATGGCGCCGCCGCTGTCGAGAGGTACCTGCCCTGAGGCGGGTCTCGACGCCGCAGAGCTGAGCCGTATCGTCCCCGCGCTGGCCGCGTACACGCGCCCGGCGCCCGCGCACCCCTGGTGCGCGGGCGCCGTCGTGCTGGCCGGCCGGGGCAGGACCGTCGCGTTGCACGAGGCGGTCGGCTGGGCGGTGCGCTACGGCGCGTACGACGAGAGCGCGGACGTCGGCGTCGAGCTGCCGCCCGGGCAGTGGGTGCCGATGCGCGAGGACACCGTCTTCGACCTGGCCTCGCTCACCAAGCTCTTCACGGCCACCGTCGCGGCCACCCACCTCGACCAGGACCGGGAGGTCGCCGCGTACGTGCCGGAGTTCGGCGCGGCGGGCAAGGGCGCGATCACCGTACGGCAGCTCCTCGACCACACCTCGGGCCTGCGCCCCGAACTGCCCTTCTACGACCGGCCGACGGCGCAGGGCCGGGCGCGGATGCTGTGGGACGAGGAGCCGGTGCACCCGCCGGGCACCCTGCGGGTCTACTCCGACCTGAACCTCATCGCGGTCCAGTACGCGCTGGAGGCCGCCACGGGCCGCCCGCTCGCGGTGCTGATCAGCGAGGAGGTCACCGGCCCCCTCGGCATGCTCGACACCGGCTTCAACCCGCCGTCCGCCGCGCTCTCGCGGATCGCGGCCACCGAGGACCAGCGGCGGCCGTGGGGCAGGCTCGACCGCGGCATGGTGCGCGGGAGCGTGCACGACGAGAACGCGTACGCGATGGGCGGGGTCAGCGGGCACGCCGGGCTGTTCTCGACGGCCTGGGACCTGGCGCTGTTCTGCCGGGCGCTGCTCGACCGGGGCGGGCCCTGGGGCGGCTTCGAGACCGACCAGGCGTGGTTCATGGGCGAGTTGGCCGGGCGCGGCGCGTACGGGCACACCGGTTTCACCGGTACGAGCCTCGTGGTCGACCCGGAGAGCGACAGCTTTCTCGTGCTGCTCGCCAACTCCGTCCACCCGACCAGGACCTGGCGCGACGGCAGCGCGCCACGCGCCGCCGCCGCGACCGGACTGGCCAGGGCGATCCTCAAGGCCGGAACCGCGGGGCCGGTGTAGCGGGCCTGCTCAACGCGGGTCGCCCGTGCGGCCGTTGAACATGAGACGCCCGTGCGCCCGTGCAACGCAGTTCGCGCGTGCGGCCGTCCAACGCAGTGCGCCGTGCGGCCGTTCAACGGACGACGCCCGTGCGGCCGTTCAGCGGAAGATGCCGGTGTGGCCGAGCGAGTAGCGGCCCGGCTGCGGGTAGACGGCCAGGCCGTGCGGACCCGAGCCGACCGGGATCTTCGCCAGAGTGCGCCCGTCGGCGGTGTCGATCGCGTACACCTCGCCGTCGTACCGCCCGGACAGCCACAGCACCTTGCCGTCCGCGGACACCCCGCCCATGTCGGGGCTGCCGCCGCCCTCGATGTGCCACTTGCGGACCAGCTTGCCGGTGGCGAAGTCGAGCAGCGAGATCGAGCCCTCGCCGCGGTTGGAGATGTACATCACCTTCGAGTCGCGCGAGACGTACAGGCCGTGCGCGCCCTTGCCGGTGCGCAGCAGCGTCGGCTTGGAGAAGGTGTCGCCGTTCATCACCCACACGCCGTCGGCCATCATGTCGGCGATGTACCAGGTCTTGCCGTCCGGCGAGATCTTCACGTCCTGCGGCATCGCGCCCTCGAACGGCAGCCGCTGCTGGCCGACGACCTTCATCTCCGCCGTGTCGACCTTCAGCAGCTCGCCGGAGAACTCGCAGGACACGATGAAGTACCGGCCGTCGGGCGAGAAGTCCGCGTGGTTCACGCCGTAACAGCTCACCGGCACGGTCTTCTTGACCGCCATGGTGTGCGCGTCACGGAAGACCAGCTCGCGGTCGAGCGACGCCATCACCACCGCGTACTTGCCGTCCGGCGTGAAGTACAGGTTGTACGGGTCGTGCACGTCGACCGTCGGACCCGCCTTGCCGGTGGCCGGGTCGAGCGGGGTGAGGGTGTTGCCGACGTCGTTGTTGACCCACAGCGTCTTCAGGTCCCACGACGGCACCACGTGCTGCGGCTGCTCGCCGACCGGGATCGTCTCGATGACCTTGTACGTCTTCGGGTCGATGACCGAGACCGTGTTGGAGTCGGTGTTCGGCACGTAGACCCGCGAAGGGAAGTTCCGCACCACGGGGGACAGCGCGTTCGGCCGGTCGGCGGCGTAGACGTCCTTCGGGTCGAGCGGCGGCGGCATGCCCGGCAGGCCCTGCCCGGCGGCCGGGACGCGCGGCGCGGACTGCGGTGTCGCCCCGGCGGCGGCTTTGGCGGCCTTGGCGGAGGCGGTCGCGTGCGGGTGCCCGCCGGTGGCCGTCGTACCGCAGCCCGCGGTGAGCACACCGCCCGCGAGTACGGCGACGGTGGCGGCGCCCGCCACGAGGAGCGTGCGGGCGGAGACCGCGGGCGGCCGGGAGTGGCCGGGGGCCGGGTGCGGGGAACGGAACGGGATGCGGCGCATCAGGTCAGCAGCTCCGAGGTCGTGACCGCGCGGAGGCCCCGGCGGTGCAGGTCGTCGAGGATCCCGGGCAGCGCGGCGACCGTGCCGGAGTGCCCGAAGTGCAGGGAGACCACCGAGCCCGCGCGTGCCTGGGCGGCCACCGCGGCGCGCACCCGGTCGGCCCCCGGATCGGTGTAGTCGAGCGGGTCGACGTCGTACGACAGCACGTGCGGGTAGCCCGCCTCGCGGGCGAGTCTCACCACGAGCGGGGTCGCCATCCGCGCCTGGGACGGGCGGAACCAGCGGCCCCGCGAGCCCGTGAGCTCGGTCAGCCGCCGGGCGCAGCCCTCGATCTCCGCGGTGGCCGCGGCGGCGTCCATCGCGCCGATGTCGCCGTGCGTCTGGGTGTGGTTGCCCAGTTCGTGACCGCCGTCCAGAATCCGGCGGGCGAGCCGCGGATACGTGTCGAGCCAGGCGCCGACCGCCAGCACGGTCACCCGCGCCCCGGCCTTCTCCGCCTCGGCCAGCAGCGCGGTGGCCAGCGCCGGTTCGCCCTGGCCGTGGAAGGTGAGGGCGAGCCGCTCGCGGTCGCGCGGGCCGTGCTCGATCTGGTCGGGCAGGCCGGGCGGCAGCGGCGGCGGCGCGGACGTGGCGGGCTTCCCTGCGGGCGCGTGCGGCGGGGACGAGGGCGCGCCGGTGGAGGCGGGGGACGCGGGGGACGAGGGCGAGGACGACGTGCCGGGCGCGGGGGCGGGTGCGGCGCCGGACGGACGGCCGTCGGAGCACCCGGCCAGCAGCGCCCCGGACGCGGTCACTTGCAGCAGATTTCGGCGGGAGATGGACATCGGGCATCACCTTATGACGTAACGCCACTTTCGGCCCATGTCGCCGGGCCCGCGTCGCGCGGAGTCGCACGGATGAGTCAGTCCGCTGGGCCGCCTGCCATCATGGGCCGACGAAGGCACCGCGCCGCGGTGACCGGGGGGTGGACCGCGGGTGACCGCGAAGAGGTGCGTGGGGGGCTGCGTGGCCGGGACAACGGCGGGGACGGGTGCCGGGACGGACGACGGCACGGATGCCCGTGCGGGCGACGGCGCCGACACGGGCGCCGGTAGCGGCGCCGGCATGGACGCGGGCGGCGCCCCGGGCGCCGGGACGTCCCCGGGGACATACGGCGACGCGGGCGAAGGTCCGGCCTCCGGGACGGACGGCGGCGCGGGCCCGGTGGTGGCGCGCGGCACGCGTACCGCGCCTGTCCGCGACGCCGGATTCCTGACCGCCGTCCGGCGGCTGCGCGCCGCGCAGAAGACCGCCAAGGGCGTGTCGCTCTACTCCCGTTACGTGAACCGGCCGGTCGGCCGGGTGCTCGCCGCGGGGGCGTACCGGATCGGACTGACGCCCAATCAGGTGACCCTGGTCAGCGCCGTGTTCAGCGGCGCGGCCGTCGCCGCGCTCGCGCTCGGCCGCCCCTCGTGGCCGCTGGCCCTCGCCGTGTGGGCGGGCCTGGTGGTCGGCTTCGCCTTCGACTCCGCCGACGGACAGCTCGCCCGGCTGCTCGGCGCGGGCAGCCCGGCGGGGGAGTGGCTCGACCACGTCGTCGACTGCGCGAAGATCACCGCCGTGCACGCGGCCGTGCTGATCACCTTCTACCGGCACTTCGACCTGCCGGGCGACGGCTGGCTGCTGCTGCCGCTGGGCTTCCAGCTCGCCGCCGTCCTGATCTTCTTCGGTGGCCTGCTCACCGACAAGCTCAAGCCGAAGGAGCCGAAGGAGCCGAAGAGCCAGGGGGCGGCCCCCGCGCCGTCACCCCCGCCCTCACGGCTGCGCGCGGTCGCCCTGCTGCCCGTCGACTACGGCGTCTTCTGCCTGGTCTTCCTGCTGCTCGGCAGCCAGAGCGCCTTCAGGACCGGATACCTGGCCCTCTTCGCCGTGCACGCGCTCTTCCTCGCGGCCTTCCTCACCAAGTGGTTCAGAGAGCTTCGGAGGGTCTGACCGAGGGCTGCGCCGGCTCGGTCAGCACGTCGAGCGCCTTGCGGAGCTGGGTGCTCGACGTGTGCACGGTGTACGGGAAGTAGACGATCTCCACGCCCACCGTCGCGAAGTCCCGCTCCAGACGGCGCCCCTTGTCCGTACCGCGCCAGTCGTCGCCCTTGAACAGCACGTCGAAGCGGACCTGCTGCCAGGTCTCCAGCTTGTCCGGCACCGTCTCGACGAAGGCCGCGTCCACGAAGCGCACACTGCGGACGATCTCCAGCCGCTCCACCAGCGGCACCACAGGACTGCGGCCCTTGGCGAGCTGCGCCATCTCGTCCGAGACGACGCCCGCGACCAGGTAGTCGCACTGGCTGCGGGCGTGCCGCAGGATGTTGAGATGCCCCACGTGGAAGAGGTCGTAGACCCCAGGCGCGTAACCGACCCGATGTGACATAAAACGACCCCCCGGTCGTACGGTGAGCTGTGCGACGCTCCCCAGCGTCGCGGAGTCTCAGACGATAGCCGTGCCGTGTTGCGGTCAAGCGGCGATTAGCGAAAGTACAACCGATGGTAAGCGGGCGTGTGCTCTCCTGGTGAACAGCTAGGGTGGGCACTTGTTCGTCATTGGCGGTCTCTGGGGGGTCTGGGGACGCCGGGGGAAGGGAACACTCCGTGGCTGAGTCCGGCGCGCGCCGCCGTCTGCTGCTGGTCTCCACGAATTACGCGCCTGAGCACGCCGGGATCGGTCCGTACGCGACCCAGATCGCCGAGCACTGGGCGGCGAACGGCGACGAGGTGCACGTCCTGGCCGGTATGCCGCACTACCCGGCCTGGCGGCTCGACCCGGAGTACGCCCGGGTGTGGCGCACCGAGGAGCGGCGCGCCGGGGTCAGCGTGCACCGCCGCAAGCACCTCGTGCCGCCGCGCCAGAGCGCCGTCACCCGCGCCCTGTTCGAGGCCACCGTGCTCGGCCACGGCCTGCTCGCGCCGCCCGCGATGAACCGCCCCGACGCGGTGGTCGCCCAGATGCCCAGCCTCGGCGGCGGCCTGGTCGGCGCCCGGATCGCCCGGCGGCACGGCGTCCCGTACATCCCCGTCGTGCAGGACCTGATGGGCGCGGCGGCGGCGCAGAGCGGCATACGCGGCGGCGGCAGGGCGGCCTCCGCGGCGGGCGCGGTCGAGGCGTACGCGCTCAAGCGCGCCACGCTGGTCGGCGTCATCCACGAGAGCTTCGTCGCCAAGGTCGCCGCGATGGGCGTGCCCGAGGAGCGAATACGGCTGGTGCCCAACTGGTCGCACGTCAAGCGCCCGAGCAGGCCGCGCGAGGAGATGCGCGCCAGGCTGGGCTGGCGTCCGGGCCAGACGGTGCTGCTGCACTCCGGGAACATGGGCCTCAAACAGGGCCTCGAAGTGCTCGTCGAGGCCGCGCGCCTCGACCCGGCGCTGCGCGTGGTGCTGATGGGCGACGGCAACCAGCGCGAGCACCTGCGCTCGCTGGCCGGCGGCCTGCCCAACCTGGAATTCGCGCCCCCCGCCGATGACGACGACTTCCCCGACATGCTGGCCGCCGCCGACGCGCTCGCGGTCACCCAGCGCGCCTCCGTGCTCGACATGAGCATCCCCTCCAAGCTCACCTCCTACTTCGCCGCCGGGCGGCCGGTCGTCGCCTCCGTCGCGGCCGAGGGCGGCACCGCCCAGGAAGTGGAACGCTCGGAGGCGGGAATCGTCGTCCCGCCGGAGGATCCGCGTGCACTGCTGGACGTAGTACGCGCTCTGGCCGATGATCCTGGTAGGGCCGACGCGCTGGGGGCGCGCGGGCCCGAGTACGTGGACGCGCATCTCAGCCGCGAGGCGGGTCTCGCGCGGATCGACGCACTGCTCGCGGAGGCGCTGGGGGCGCCCCGCGAGACGCCTCCTGAGGACGGGGAGGCCCGGGAGCCCGGGACGGCCGGGGGAACCGGGGAGATCGAGGGGGCAGTGGGCAAGTGAGCGACACGACGCGCGCCACCGAGGCGCAGGACGAACCGGATCTGCTCCGCGACCAGTTCCGCCAGCTCATCCGCTACCGGGCGCTGATCGTGGCCGGTGTGCTGGTCGGCCTCCTCGGCGGCGCCTGGCTCGCGCTGACCGGCGCCGACTCCTACGCGGCCACCAGCGAGGTACGGATCAGGGCCGCCACCGTCGACCCGTTCGCCACCGGCGCCTCCGCCGACAAGGGCATCGACATCGGCTCCGAGCGGCAGACCGCGGTCAGCAGCACCGTCTCCGACGCGGCGGCGAAGATCGTCAAGGCGCCGGCCGACGCCATGGAGCACTGCCTCCAGGTCACCAACCCGCCCAACACCCTCGTGCTGCGCTTCACGTGCAGCACCGGGAACGCGGCCAAGTCCGCGCTGTGGGTCAACGCCTTCACCAAGGCGTATCTGGAGAACCGGCAGGCGCAGACCAAGTCCACCATCAACACGATGGTCAACGGCTACAAGGCCCAGCTCGACCCGCTCAACAAGCAGCGCGACGACCTGCTCAAGCAGATCGACAACACCGTCAACGCCCAGGTGATCAGCGCCCTGACCACCCAGCAGACCAACCTGCTCTCGCGCATCCTCGAACTCAACGGCAACATCAGCGGCCTGCGCGCCCTGGACACCACGCCCGGCTCGATCATCAGGCCCGGTGCGGCGCCCAAGGCCCCCGCGGGTCCCGGACTGCCGATGATGCTCGGCCTCGGCGGCGGCGTCGGTATCGCGCTCGGGCTGCTGGGCGCCTGGGTCAGGCTGGTCTTCGACCCGACCGTCCGCTCCGAGGGCGAGGTCACGCGCACGCTCGGCGCCCCGGTGCTCGGCACGCTGCCGCGCGGCCGCCGCCGGCGCGGCAGCGGCCCCGCGTCGCTGCTCGCCGAGGGGCAGAGCGGCGGACGGCTCGCCGAGGAGTACCGCGCGGTCGGCTTCCGGCTCGCCCACGACAAGCGCTTCGCCGACCGGCGGCGGCTGCTGGTCGTCGCCCCGCGCGGCAGCAGCGACACCGCGGCGGGCGTCGCGGTCAACCTGTCCGCGTCCTTCGCCGAGATGGGCATGGAGGTGCTGCTGGTCGAGGCCGATCTGCGCACCCCGTCGCTGTCGGCCCGGCTGCGCACCGCCGACGGCGGCGCGCGCCCCGGCTGGGCCCGCTCGCCGGGCCTCGGCGAGGGCGGCTGGCCCGCCGGGCTGCAAGTCTCCATCGACGCGGGCGAGTCCGGCTCCTTCGACCTCGTGCCCGGCCGCCGGGTGCGCAATGTGGCCCGCGCGCTCACCTCGGCCCCGGCCACCAGGCTCTTCTCCGAGGCCGACACCCCCGGCGCCGCCGTGGTCGTACTGGCCCCCGCGGTCCTCGCCTACGCCGACGCGCTGGCGCTCGCCGACCGGGTCGACGGCGTGGTCGTGGTCTGCGACCCGCGCGAGGTGCACCGCGCCGACCTCGTCCGCGTCCGCGAGCTGGTCAACGCGGCGGGCGGCGCCGTACTCGGCGTGGTCCTGCACTCGGCCGCGGAGACCGGCGGCGGGCGCCGCTTCCGCCTCGGCCGCCGCAGGGCCGCCACCGGCCGCACGGGGAGCGGCGGTTCCGGCGGTGGCGGCGGGATACCGCAGCAGCCCCGGCACCACGACGGGGAGCCGTCCGCCCAGTCCCACAGCCCGGCCGCTCCGGAACGACACCCGGTCCCTTGACGGGCCCCGACCCGCGGCGCCCCGTCACCCACCCGGTCACGACGGCGGCCGTGGGCCCCGGGGCCGAGTTCGCGTACGGCGGCCCGCCCGATCCCCCGGGCGGCTCAGCGCCGTCCGGCCCGACCGACGCGTCGGCGGACGGCGAGGACGAGTCCGGCGACCCGGCCGGGTCCGGCACGTCCAAGGGCGGGCCCGGCACCAAGGCCGCCATCATCAGCTCGGTGGCCGACCAGGGCGTCGCCGCCTTCACCAACATCATCGTGCTCGTCGTGGCCGCCCGGCTGTCCAGCGCCGCCGGATTCTCCGTGTTCTCCATGGTCTACATGGTGTTCACGGTGCTGCTGGGCGTCGGCGTCTCCTACGTGGGACAGGCGCTGGTGCTGGAGCGCGGCGCCGCGCAGGTGCGGGCGGCCTGCCGCAGCGCGGCCACCTTCACCGCCGTGGCGTCCACCGTGATCGGCTTCTCGATGGCCGCGGGGCTCGCCTTCGTGCCCGGCGGCACCGCGCGCGGCCTCGCGGTCCTCGGCCTGGTGCTGCCGATCGTGCTCACCCAGGACGGCATGCGGTACTGCTTCTCCGCCCTGCGGCTGCCGCACTACGCGCTGGCCGCCGACACCGTACGACTGGCCGTCGCCGTACCGGCGCTGGCCATGCAGCCGCACGGCGCGGGCGCGGTCCGGCTCGTCGCCGTCTGGGGCGTGTCCGCCGTGCCCGCGCTGCTCGTGGGCGCCGCCCTGCTGTGGCCGAAGGTCAAGGGCGCGCCGGTGGACCTGCGTAAATTCGTCCGCCGCGGGCACCTCGGGCAGCGCTTCGTCATCGAGTTCGGCGTCGGCAACGCCACCAGTCAGCTCGCGGTCGTCGGCCTCGGCCTGTTCGCCGCGCCGCTGGCCGTCGGCGCCCTGCGCGGCGCCACCACGCTCTTCGGCCCGATGAACGTGCTCTTCAACTCCGCGACCGCCTTCGGGCCGCCGCTGCTCAACCGGGTCCGCGGCTCCGACGACAAGGTGCGCGCGACCGCCGTCCTCGCCACCGTCCTCGCCTGGATCGCGGTGTCCTGGACGGTCGTGCTGATGCTGCTGCCCGCCCATGTGGGCCGCCAACTGCTCGGTGACACCTGGGCGTCGTCGTCCGCGCTGCTGGCCGCCTCCGGCAGCCAGTACGCGTGCATCGCGCTGGGCACCAGCGCCCTGCTGACGCTGCGCGTGCTGCGGCCCCGCGCCACGCTGCCGATCCAGGTGGTCTTCTCGCTCGCGTCCGTGGTCTTCATGCTCGCCGGCTACCAGTGGGACGGCGTGATGGGCGCCGCCTGGGGCCTGGCCCTGGGCTCCGCGCTCAAGGCGGTGGCGCTGTGGCTGCGGATCGTCGCCGTCAAGCGCGCGCCCGCCGCCGCCACCGACCCTCAGGCGCCGGACGCCTCCGCCGAGGGCGTCACCGCAGGATCTTCCGCCGGTCCGCGCTGAAGGTCGTCACCAGCAGCAGGCACACCGCCGCGATGCCGATCCGGCCCGACGCCTGGAGCAGCGGGCCGCGCAGCAGGATGAAGGAGTAGCCGCACACCAGCGGGATCACCACGGCCATCACCGTGCCGGGGCGGCCGTCCTCCAGCGTGCGCTGGGCGTATCTGCGGTCGCCGCGGGCGCAGAAGTAGCCCAGCAGCAGGAAGCCGCCGGTCATGCCGACCGGGCCGAAGTCCAGCCACAGCTCCGCCCACAGCGGCGACGACAGATTGGTGTTGGTCATGCCCATCCACTGGCCGACCTGCACACCGGAGTCCAGCGGCTTGCCGTGCCAGATCGAACGCGGCACGAAGAAGAAGACGTCCGCCGCGAGCTGCCGCCCGTGGGAGTGGCCCTCGCCGGACTGCACGAAGGTGATGGTGTTCGCGAACATCCCGATCTGGTCGTAGTCCTTGAGCGTCAGCGGCTCCAGCGCCGACGTCGTCTCCACCGGGTGGTAGCCGCCCGAGTCGTACCGGAAGCGGTCGAGGAACGGGAAGAGCAGCAGCGCCGCCACCACGCCCGTCACCAGGGCCGTGCGGTACATCACCGGGCTCTTGGGGAAGGCCGTGAACAGCAACGAGAACACGACGGTCAGGAACCAGTACCGCGGGTTGGAGATCGGGTTGTTCACGATCACGTTGATCAGCACCAGGCCGGTGAGCGCGGCGATGGCCAGCGGCCTGCGGCGGGCGATCCGGGACGTGATCATCCAGCGGATCAGGAAGAGCATGGCCAGCAGCGCCGGTACGGTGCCGAAGCCGCGGATGAAGGCCGAGCCGACATGGCTGTCGCCGCCGCTGCCCGCGAGACCGCTGGCCTGCACCGACTCGCTGATGCCCTGACGGCTGGAGAAGAAGACGGTCGGGCCGCCGAGCTTCATGATGCACAGCGCGCTGCCGAGGTACGCGACCACGATCAGCAGCCACAGGCGGCGCCGCGACACGGACGCCTGCGGGCGGGCCTTGCGGATACGGGCCGCCGGGCGGTGCCGGGCCAGCAGCGCGCCGACGTCGAAGGCCACGCAGCCGATCAGGACGAGCGTGATCGCCGTCGTCGTGTCGGAGCGCGGGCCCACCACCGGCGTCGGGACCTGCCCGATGACCGCCTGCGCCAGCGGGGCCACGCCCATCGCCACGTACACGAACAGCCAGAACGCGCCCTGGATCAGCCGCCGTCGCCGGGTCAGCACCATCGCCGCCAGCCGGCCGCCGCCGTACACCGTCAGCGTCAACTGGAGCCAGTACGCGGTGTCCCGCACGCCCGTGCCGGGCTGGGCCGCCACGTACGCGGGCAGGAACCCCACCAACGCGATGACCAGCGGCACCGCCAGCGCCCGCGACAGCGCCGCCCGCGGCACCGACGTCGTGGCCTGCGCCTCGTCCGGGCCGGGCCGCTCCAGCGGCCCGCCCGCACCGGCCTGGTCCTGTGCCACGTCCAGGGCCATGGCCCACCCCCTTCATGCTCCCCGCGCCGAGTCTATGGCCTCCGGCCGGGAGGATCAGGGCGTCCGGGGCCGGAAGTGCCCCGATGAGGGTTCGGTGTCGATAATGTGAACCCGAGGCGCGGGGGCGCCGAAAAACAGGGGTGGGGAGTCATATGAAGGTGCTGCATGTCGTCACGCTGCATACGCCGACGAACGACTTCGGCGGCCCGACACGGGTGGCGCTGAATCTGTCCAAGGGCCTGCGGGCCCAGGGTGTCGACGCCCGGATCGCGACGCTGGGCGACGGCTTCACGGGCCCGCTGCCGACGGAGCTGGAGGGCGTGCCGTCGTTCGTGCACCAGGCGCGCCACGTGCTGCCGTTCGAGGTGAGCGGCATCACGTCGCCGGGGCTGCTGGCGAAGGCGCGCCGGATGGTGAAGTCGGCGGACGTGGTCCATGTGCACCTGATGCGGGACCTGATCACGCTGCCGTTCGCGCTGGTCGCGCTGGAGGCCGGGGTGCCGCTGGTGATCCAGACGCACGGCATGATCGACCCGACGGAGAAGCTGTTCGCGAAGGCCGTCGACGTCCTGGGCATGAAGCGGGTGCTGCGCAAGGCGGACGCGATCTTGCACCTGACGCGGATGGAGCGCGACGGTGTGCAGGCCGTGGTGCCCGACACTCCGCTGACCACCTTCCACCGGCTGGTCAACGGCGTGACGTTGCAGGACCGCAGGCCCGCGCGGGCCGACCGCCCGCCGACCGTGCTCTATCTGGCGCGGGTGCAGAAGCGCAAGCGCCCCGAGGACTTCGTGTCGGCGATGCCCGTGGTGCTGGCCAAGTACCCGGACGCGCGCTTCGTGCTGGCGGGCCCCGACACCGGCGATCTGACCGGCCCCATGCGGGAGCTGGCGGCGAAGCTGGGCGTGGCGGACTCGCTGGAGTGCGTCGGCGCGCTCGGCCACGAGCAGGTGCTGGAACAGCTCAGGAAGTCCGATGTGTACGTGCTGCCGTCGGTGGTCGAGCCGTTCGCCGTCTCGATCCTGGAGGCGATGTCGGTCGGCCTGCCCGTGGTGGTGACCCGGACCGGTGGCCTGTCGCCCGACGTCGAGGCGGCGGGCGCGGGGCGGATCACCGACAGCGACCCCGACGCGGACAACGGCCCGCTGGTCGGCCAGGCCATCCTGGAACTGCTCGACCCGGCCGCCAACGAGGAGGCGTCGGACGCCGCCTGGCGGCTCATCCGCTACCGCTTCTCCATCGGCGCCGTCGTCGACACGCTCATGGAGGTGTACGGGGGCGTCACCCGCGCCGGGTGACGCCCCCGCGTGCGCTTCCGGACCCCGGGTCCCGGAGCGCGGTCCGCGGGCCGGCCCCGGGAGGACCGGGGCCGGCCTCGGGCGGCGCGATCAGCGGCCGCGGGTCACGGCCGACCGCGGGTCAGGGCTTGCGCCCCTCCCGCGTCTTGAGGCCGATCTGCCAGCGGTAGAAGCTCATGGCGAGCGCGTAGTCGAAGCCCGCCCGGCCGTCGAGGAAGCCGCGCTTGTAGACGTAGGCGTAGGTGAAGGACACCAGCGGCTTGAACGGCGCCTTGTGGAAGAGCTGGCCCTGACGGGTCTTGACCTGCCGGATCTCCTCCTTCACCCGGGGGTTCAGCTCCAGCCACGCCTCCCAGTCGGAGTAGCGGTTGTGCCGGTCGAACCAGGTGCGCACCGGGTCGAGATCCTCGTGCTCGATCGGTGAGCGCAGCCGGGCGGCCGACGGCGCGACCGGCTGGTAGTGGCCCTCCTGCTCGCCCATGCCGGGCGCTTCGAGGTCGCCGACCTCGGGAAAGTGGCAGCGCGTGCGGTCCAGCAGCGCGCGCTTGACGATGGTGTAGCCGTGCCGCAGCCGCCGCCCCGCGAACCAGTAGCCCAGCGGGATGTCGAAGGCGGCCACCGACGGCGGCCCGGCCGCGAAGGCGGCCTTCAGCTCGGCCAGCAGCTCGGGGCTCGGCGTCTCGTCGCCGTCGAGGAAGAGCAGCCAGGGGATCTCGGTGCGCACATGGTCCAGACACCACTGCTTCTTCTTGGGGTACTTGCCGTCCCACGCGTACTCGACGATCTCCGCGCCGAGGCCCTCGGCGATCTTGCAGGTGTCGTCGGTGCTGGCCGAGTCGACCACCACCACGGCCTCGACGTGGTCGATGACCGACGACACCGTACGGGCGATGTTCTCCGCCTCGTTCTTGGTCGGTATCGCCACCACGATCGGGAGCTTGCTCATGCGGTCCCTCCGTTCATCTCGGTCTCGTCCTGCGGCTCACGGCGCATCGCTCACCCCGTGCCCGCGAGCCACACGTAGCAGCCGCTGGAGGTGACGCCGCGCGCGGCGGCGGGGACTGTCATCCGGGCGCCGCTGCCGGCCGACAGGGTGCCGTTCGAGCTGGTCACCCGCCAGGTGCAGTGCGTCGACGGGTGCGGCGCGCGGTAGGTGCCGGGCGCGACCGACGTGCCGGGGACGGCCTTCGCCGCCACCGTGAACGTCCCGTCGGCGAAGCCCCGCGCGGCGGCGTCGATCACCGGCTGCTGGTCGGGGCAGAGGCTGCGGACGGCCGCCGCCGCGCCGGACCCGCTGATGTCGCCGGTGACGATCGCCCCGGCCGCCGCGTCCTTGTCGATCTTCGCGGTACGGGTCAGCCGGTCGCAGATCTCCTGGCCGCCCTCGAGGACGGCCACCGGGTCGGTGCCCTTGGGCACCCGCCCCGACAGATACGACTTCTGGGGCTTGCTGAAGGTCCCGCCGCCGGGCGGGGTGAGCTGCGCGTCCGGCACCTTCGGGGCGTCGGCCGCGGACCCCGGCGCCTCGGTGCTGTCGTCCGAACCGGCACCGGCGTCGGGGCTCGTGGTCGCGGACGGTCCCGAAGTGCCGCCCGTGGCCGTCGCGGAGACGCCGGGCGACGCCTTCGCGTCGTTCCTCGCCGTGTCGTGACCGCCTCCGCCACCCCCGCCGCCGCAGGCGCCGAGCAGCACCGCCGCCGCCGTCACGAGGACGGCGGCGGCAGTGGCGGAGCGGTGTTTCCGGGTCACCCGGCGGTCCCGAGCGCGTACTGGTTCGCGATCTGGGCCGGGCTGAGGACCGTCGGGAAGACGGCCGCCTCGTCGATCGAGCCCGCGAAGAACTGGCTCTTCGGCTGGGAAGGCCAGCCGTTCAGGTTGTCGCCGCCGACCCGCCAGAAACCGTCGTAGTTCTGGCTGGTGGTGACGGTGGCGTCACTGCCCTTGAGGACGCCGTCCACGTACAGCCGCATCCCGTTCGCCCCCTGCGTGGCGACGACCTGGTGCCAGTTGCCGTCGTTGTAGCCGCCGGTGGGCGTGGAGACGATGCGAGTGCTGCCGGTGTAGGCGCCGAAGATGAGCTGACCGCTGTCGGTCATGTAGACGTGCTTGTCGTAGTTGCCGCTGGTCTCGGTCGCCAGGTTCCCGAAGCCGATCAGCTTGCCGCCGGAGGTCGTGGTGGTCTTGAACCACGTCTCGACGCTGTACGCGGACGGTGTGGGGTGCGAGCGGTCGCTGTACGTCCACTGGGTGGAGCCGTTGAAGGTGTACGCCTTCGAGCCGGGCACCGCGCCCGGCGAGACGGCGTGCACCGGGCCGCCGACGCTGATCCCGCTGTCGTCGGCCGCGGAGGCGTCCGCGTTGTACGAACCGGCGGCGGCGTCGTAGCGCCAGTACAGATTCGCGCCGTCGGCGAGGACCTGCGTGGCGTACGGCTCGGCCGTGGCCGGGACGGTGGCCGCCGCGTTCGGCGACTGGGCGCTGGTGTTGACGCCGTCACTGGCCGACACCCGGTAGGTGTACTTCACGCCGGGCGTGACATTGGTGTCGGTGAACGTGATCTGCGGGCGGATCCAGGGCTTGGAGTCGCCGCTGACCGTGTAGACGGGGGTGGCCGCGCCGTTGCGGTACACGTTGTAGATCAGCGTGCCGTCGTCGTTGTCGGTGCTCGACTGCCAGGTCACCTTCACCGCACTGGGGTCGATGCTGCTCACCGCGGTCTGCGGCAGCGTCGGGGCGCCGGTGTCGGGGCCGTCGGCGAAGCGGGTCAGGCCCTGCTGCGCGCCGCCGTTGACGGTGGTGAACTCGCCGCCGACCCACATGTAGTCGTGGCCGCCGGACGACGAGATCGCCATCACGCGCGGGCCGATCTTCTCGCCGATCCCGTCGTTGGTGTCGGGGTACCACGACAGCAGGTGCGGGTCGGTGACCGACTCGGCGACCAGGTGCTTGCGCGTCGAGTTGGGGAATTCGCCCATGCTGGAGCAGTCGTGGGCGTGCGAGCCGCTGTAGAGCACGGTGCCGTGGACCACCAGGCTCTGCGTGGCGCCCAGGCAGGTGTCCCGCCAGATCTGGTTGAAGTCGGTGAGGCTGAGCGCCACCCGGCCGTCGAACACGCCGCCGCCGGTGCCCTCGTTGGCGGTGTAGAAAGCGTTGCTCGCCGGGTCCACGATGATCGACTTCGTCACCGAGGTCGCGTCGAGGAACCCGGGCGGGTACGCCTTGGTCAGCGCGCCGGTCGTGGTGTCGACCACGGCGAGCGAGTGCGAGTAGGTGCCGCCGACGTAGTTGAAGTCACCGCCGATGATGGCGTTCTGGCCGTCCGGGGTGATCGCCAGCGCCCGGCCCGGCAGGTCGGCGTTGGGCGACCACGGCAGCAGGGCGCCCGCGGTGTTCACCGCGGCGAACTTGCCACGGGACTGGCCGCCGACCGACGTGAAGTCGCCGCCGAAGTACACGGCGTCCGAGGTCGCGGCGATGGTGCGCACCGTGCCCGAGGCCGCCGGGTGGAAGGTCGTGCTGACCGCGCAGGTGGCCAGGTTGATCGCGGCCAGGCTGCTCACCCCGACGCCGTTGACCGCGCCGAAGAAGCCGCCCGCGTAGAGCGTCTGGCCGTCGGGCGAGACGGCCAGCGCGCGCACGGTGGCGTTGTTGGAGCCCACCGTGAAGTTGAGCTGGCAGCCGGTGGGCGCGCCGGTCGCGGCGTCGAAGGCCGCGAAGTTCGCGACGGACGTCTCGTTGGTCCCGGCCGCGGACCCGGCGGGCCGGATCGCGGAGAAGGTGCCCCCTGTGTAGACCACGCCGTTCGCCTGGGCCATGGCCCACACGATCCCGTTGGTCTGGTACGTGCTGAGATTGTCGGCGGTGATGCCGACCGGTGGTTGGAGCGCGGTCGCCGATGGCGACGACATCACTCCCAGCGTCGCGGCTGCCAGCAATATGGCAGCCGAGAACACCGGCAATTTACGCATGAGTTGCCCCCCAGGCCCCTGATGTGTTGCAACGGCCGATACGGCCGTCGTGATGCACGGCAGAGTAGGGGGTTCCGCTTAGCCCGGTCTGCCTTTTTGACGAATAAAGTGACATCACATCATCTGTCGATGCGAATCGTGGCCCCCGACAACTGGTCCGCCACCTGTCGGATGTCCGCGTCGACCATGATCCGGGCCAGCTCCGCCACCCTGACCTGCGCCTTCCAGTCCAGCAGGTCCCGTGCCTTGCTCGCGTCGCCGATGAGCGCGTCGACCTCGCTGGGCCGCTCGTATTTCGGGTCGTACCGGACATGCTCGGCCCAGTCCAGACCCGCGTGCTCGAACGCCACCTCGAGGAACTGCCGTACGGTCGCGGCCTCGCCGGTCGCCACCACGTAGTCTTCCGGCTCGTCGCGCTGGAGCATCCGCCACATCGCGTCCACGTACTCCGGCGCGTAGCCCCAGTCGCGCACCGCGTCCAGATTGCCCAGGTAGAGCCGGTCCTGGAGGCCGGCCTGGATACGCGCGATGGCGCGGGTGATCTTGCGGGTGACGAAGGTCTCACCGCGGCGCGGGGACTCGTGGTTGAACAGGATGCCGTTGACGGCGTACATCCCGTACGCCTCGCGATAGTTCACCGTCGCCCAGTAGGCGAAGACCTTCGCGCAGCCGTACGGGCTGCGCGGGTGGAACGGGGTGCGCTCGTTCTGCGGCGGCGGGGCGGCGCCGAACATCTCCGAGGACGACGCCTGGTAGATCCGCGCCTCGATGCCGCTCGCCCGCAGCGCCTCCAGCAGCCGCAGCGCGGACAGCCCGGTGACGTCCCCGGTGTACAGCGGCGCGTCGAAGGAGACCCGCACATGGGACTGCGCGCCCAGGTTGTAGATCTCGTCCGGCCGCAGGTCACGCAGCAGGCTCACCAGCGCGATGCCGTCGGTGAGGTCCGCGTGATGCAGCACGAAGGAGCGGTTCTTCTCCTGGGGGTCCTGGTAGATGTGGTCGATCCGTTCGGTGTTGAACGTCGACGAGCGGCGCACGAGGCCGTGCACGGTGTAGCCCTTGGACAGCAGCAGCTCCGCGAGATACGAGCCGTCCTGGCCGGTGACGCCGGTGATGAGCGCGGTCTTGCCCATGTGAGTCCCCCCAACTGGTCGGGTTGTGCTGTATTTCGTACGTAAAGATGGGTTGGCACCCGATCGGGTGAAGTGTGCTGGCAGAATGCCGTTCCATGACAGACCTACTGCCGGACGCGGCCCGGATCTTCGTCGCGGGCCACCGCGGCCTCGTCGGCTCCGCCGTGGCCCGCCGCCTCACCGCCGACGGCCACCAGGTGCTCACCCGGGGCCGCGCGGAACTGGACCTGCGGGACGCGGCGGCGACCGCCGCGTATCTGCGCGACATCCGGCCCGACGCGGTGGTGCTCGCGGCGGCCAAGGTCGGGGGGATCATGGCCAACTCGACCTACCCCGTGCAGTTCCTGGAGGACAACCTCCGGATCCAGCTCAGCGTCGTCGCCGGGGCCCACGAGGCGGGCGTCGCCCGCCTGCTCTTCCTCGGCTCCTCGTGCATCTACCCCAAGCTGGCCCCGCAGCCGATCCACGAGGACGCGCTGCTCACCGGCCCGCTGGAGCCGACCAACGAGGCGTACGCGCTCGCCAAGATCGCCGGCATCGTCCAGGTGCAGTCCTACCGCAAGCAGTACGGCGCCTCGTACATCTCCGCGATGCCCACCAACCTCTACGGCCCCGGCGACAACTTCGACCTCGCCACCTCGCACGTGCTGCCCGCCCTCATCCGCCGCTTCCACGAGGCCGAGCGGGACGGCGCGGCCGAACTGACCCTGTGGGGCAGCGGCACACCGCGGCGCGAATTCCTGCACGTGGACGACCTCGCGGCGGCCTGCGCGCTGCTGCTGCGGGTCTACGACGGCGCCGAGCCGGTCAACGTCGGCTGCGGCGAGGACCTGACCATCCGCGAACTGGCCGAGACCGTCAGGGACGTCGTCGGCTACCGCGGCACGATCGGCTGGGACACCACAAAACCCGACGGCACGCCGCGCAAGCTGCTCGACGTGTCCCGTCTTCAGGCGCTCGGCTGGCGGCCGGAGATCGCGCTGCGGGACGGGATCGCCGCGGTGTACGCGGACTGGCGGGCGACCGCCGGGTCTGTGGCCGGAACAGTGACTCACTAGTACGCCCCGCGTCCGTCGACCACGGCCCGCAGGGTGCGGGCCATCACATCCGCGTCGCCCGAGAGCGACCAGTTGTCGACGTACCGCAGATCGATCGCGAGGGTCTCGTCCCAGGACAGCTCCGACCTGCCGCTGACCTGCCACAGACCCGTGATGCCCGGCTTGACCGCGAGGCGCCTGACCTCCACCTCGTTGTACCGCGCCACCTCGTCGGGCAGCGGCGGACGCGGGCCGACCATCGACATCTCGCCGCGCAGCACGTTCACGAGCTGCGGCAGCTCGTCCAGCGACAGCCGCCGCAGCAGCCGCCCGACGCGGGTGACCCGGGGGTCACGGCGCATCTTGAACATCAGGCCGTCGTTCTCGTTCGACCCGTGCAGATCGGGCTTGCGCTGCTCCGCGTCGACCACCATCGTGCGGAATTTCCACATGGTGAACGGCACACAGCCCTGCCCGTACCGGATCTGCCGGTGGAAGGCCGGGCCCTGCGAGGTCAGCCGGACCGCCGCCGCCACCAGGCCGAAGACCGGGGAGAGCAGCAGGAGTCCGAGCCCCGCGCCGACCCGGTCGAGGGCCGACTTGAGCACCGGCTGGACGCCGCGCCTGGACGGCGGGGCGATGTGCAGCATGGCCAGGCCCGCGGGCGCGTCCAACTGCACCCGGCGCACGGCCACATCGATCAGCCCCGGCAGCACCGCGAGCGGCAGGCCCGCGTCGTGCAGGGACCAGGACAGCCTGCGCAGCCGTTCCGCGGACAGCCGCGGTCCCGGCGCCACCAGGACCAGCTCCGCCCCGTGGTCGCGGGCGGCGCCGAGCACGATGCCCGCGTCCTCGGCGAGACCGGACGGCGCGACCGCGCCGAGCCGTGCGGTGACCGGGGCCCCGCACTCCAGCTTGGCGTTGCCCACCGGGACCACCCCGACCACCACATACGCGTGTTCGGTACGGGCCGCGAGGTGGCCCACCACATGGTCGGCGGAGCTCGGCTCGCCGATGACCAGCACCCTGCGCACGGCGTGGGCCTCACGCCGGGCGGCGATCAGGTGGTGGTGGGTGAGCATCCGGCAGGCCGCCGTCAGCACGGGACCGGCGGTCAGCCCGGCCAGCGCGTACGACGGTTCCGCCACCTGATCGAAGGCGGTCCTGAGCACGGCGAGCACCCCGAGCAGCATCAGCCAGTCCCGGAGCACCGCCCCGGCGCCGCGGTGCTCGCCGAGGACGTCCGCCGCGTAACGCCGCCTGACCGCCTGGACACCGACCCAGGCGAGCGCCGCCACGGCGGCGCAGACCAGCGGGTGCGGCTGGCCGGTGGCATGGAAGATCGCCGCGACCGGGAAGGCGATCCCGAGCACGTCGACGGTGAGCGCGAGCGGCAGATACCACCGCGCCTTGTCACTGAACCTGCCGTGCCCGCCGTAAGGGCCGGGCGCGGCGAGGGCACCGGTGGAACCCGATGCCCTCCTGCCGAACGCGTGCGCGGCTTTCGCGCGCACGGGTCTCGTATCGGCACTCATGGGTATGACCGGTAGAACCCGGTTTGCTTCGACACGCCGCATGGACCCCCCTGGCACATCGCGACCGACGAGGCGCTCTACCACTTCCCCAAGGGGTAGTGCGCCTGGATAAAAGCGAACGCTAGGCCAACACGAGGGCTTTCCGCTGCGGTTTACGCAGATTCGAGCCGTTGTTATGACCGAGTTAACACAAGTATGGATATCGAATGGCCACAGAGTGTAAGGAGGCCGTTACGGGTGTGCACGACCCTTACCCTTGGGACTTGTGTCCACTGTGCACCTACCCGACGACCTGCGTACAGCCCTGTCGGCGCGACTGAGCGCCACGGCCCCCACCAGGGCTTCCGCCGAGGTGGAACGCCTCATCGAAACATATCGTGGCAAGTCGCCGACGTCAGCGCCCATTCTGCGGGACGCGGCGTCGGTGGCGGCTTACGCGGCCTACCGTATGCCCGCCACGTACGCGGCCGTCAGGGCCGCGCTCGAGGCATTCCGTTTGCAGGCCGGGCAGTGGTCGCCCGCGACCCATCTCGACCTCGGCGGCGGGACCGGCGCGGCGACGTGGGCGGTGGCCGACGCGTTCCCGGGCGATCCCTCGGCGAGCGCGCACACCTCCACCGTCCTCGACTGGTCGCAGTCCGCCCTCGACCTGGGAGGTGAACTGGCGCGCACCGCCGAGTCGCCCGCCCTGCGCGCCGCGCGCTGGACCCGGTCGCCGCTCGGCGGCGGACCCGCGCTGCCCGCCGCCGACCTGGTCACCGTCTCGTACGTGATCGGGGAGTTGACCGCCGCCGACCGCACCGCGCTGATCGACGCGGCCGCGCTGGCGGCCACCGGGGCGGTGCTCGTCGTCGAGCCCGGCACCCCCGAGGGGTACGCGCGCACGATCGCCGCCCGCGACCGGCTGCTCGCCGCCGGGCTCACCGTCCTCGCGCCCTGCCCGCACGACGCGGCCTGCCCGGTCACCGGCGACGACTGGTGCCACTTCGCCGCCCGCGTCCAGCGCAGCTCGCTGCACCGGCAGGTCAAGGGCGGCTCACTGCCCTACGAGGACGAGAAGTTCAGCTACGTGGCCGCCGCGCGGTTCCCCGCGGCCCCCGCCCCCGGCCGCGTCGTGCGCCACCCGCAGATCCGCAGGGGCCTGGTCCTGCTCGACCTGTGCACCGCCGACCGCGGCCTGGTCCGCGACACCGTCAGCAAACGGCACGGCGACACCTACCGCGCGGCCCGCGACGCCTCCTGGGGCGACCCCTGGAGCTAGCGCCCTACAGCCAGCCGTAGCGGTGGAAGGCGCGGTAGCACAGGAAGGACAGCGTGGCCATCACGCCCACCATCAGCGGGTAGCCGAAGGACCAGCGCAGCTCGGGCATGTGGTCGAAGTTCATGCCGTAGAAGCCCGCGATCATCGTCGGGACGGCGAGGATCGCGGCGCCCGCGCTGATCCGCCGCATGTCGACGTTCTGTTGCACGGCGAGTTGGCTGAGATTGGCCGCCAGCAGACCGTCGACCAGCTCGCCGTAGCCCACCAGCCGCTCGCGGACGTGGGTCAGGTGGTCGGCGACGTCGCGCAGATAGCGGGCGACCTCGGCGCCGATGAGCCGGTCCGGCTCCTCGCTCAGCCGCTGCAAGGGCCTGGCCATCGGGTGCACGGCCCGCTTGAACTCGATGAGCTCCCGCTTGAGCTGGTAGATCCGCTCGGCGTCGTCGCGGTGCGAGTCGGCGAAGACGTCGGCCTCCAGGTCGTCCACGTCCAGCTCGACCTCGTCGGCGACGTCCAGGTAGTCGTCCACGACCTGGTCGACGATGGCGTGCAGGACCGCCGAGGGGCCGTGCGCCAGCATCTCCGGGCTGCTTTCGAGGGCGTGCCGTACGCGGGTCAGCCCCGGCGCGCTGCCGTGCCGCACCACCACGACGAAGTCCGCGCCGAGGAAGATCATCAGCTCACCGGTGTCGACCACCTCGCTGGTCGCGGTCAGCTTCTCGTGCTCGACGAAGACGATCGTCTTGACCACCATGAACAGCGAGTCGCCGTACCGCTCCAGCTTGGGCCGCTGGTGCGCGGTCACCGCGTCCTCGACCGCCAGCGGATGCAGCCCGAACACCTCGGCGATCTCGGTCAGATGCTCCGCCTCCGGCTCGTGCAGCCCGATCCAGGCGAAGCCGCCGGTGTGCTTCCTGGCCTCCGCCAGCGCCTCGCGCGGCGGCAGCGACGCCACCCGCGAGCCGTCCGCGTACACCGCGCAGTCGACCACCACGTCCGCGGTGCGGCGGCGCTGCTCGGGCACCGTGCCGTCCTCGCCGAGGGTGTGCCAGGTGCCGCCGCGCCGCCACTGCCTGCGGCCGCCCGTGCGGCGGGCGAGCCGCCTGGGGTCGATCAGCCGCGGGTCCAGACGCCGGCCAGGGGTGATGCCGCGTTCGTCGGTGGTCATCGTGCCTTCTCCAGTACCGCCATGGCCGCGTTGTGCCCGGGAACACCGCTCACCCCGCCGCCGCGGGCCGCGCCCGCGCCGCAGAGGAAGACGTTCTCATGCGGGGTGCCGACGCCCCAGCGGCCTGTGGCGTACGTCACCTGGTCCGCGTCCGGTGCGGCGTACGGCCACGACAGGTCGCGGTGGAAGATGTGGCCGCCGGGCAGGCCCACCTCGCGCTCCAGGTCCAGCGGCGACTTCGCCTCCAGACACGGCTGGCCGTCGCCGTCCAGCAGCAGGCAGTCCGCCAGCGGCTCGGCGAGCACCGCGTCGAGCCGCGCCAGTGTCGCCTCCAGCAGCGCGTCCTTCGCCCCCGCCGGGTCCGCCGCGAACAGCCGCGCGGGCGTGTGCAGTCCGAACAGGGTCAGCGTGTGGACGCCCCGCCCGGCCAGTTCCGGCGAGAGGATCGACGGGTCGGTCAGGCTGTGGCAGTAGATCTCCGACGGCGGCGCGTCCGGCAGGCGCCCCGCGGCGGCCTGCTCGTACGCGGTCGCCAACTGCTCGTAGCCCTCGGCGATGTGGAAGGTCCCGGCTAACGCCTCGCGCGGGTCCACCGAGGTGTCGCGCAGCCGCGGCAGCCTGCGCAGCAGCATGTTGACCTTGAGCTGCGCGCCCTCGGGTGCCGGACCCGGCGCCGCCTCGCCCAGCAGCCCGGCCAGCGTGTGCGGCGCCGCGTTGACCAGCACGTCACGCGCCCCGACCGTCACCTGCCGCCCGTCGCGCTCGTACGTCACCTCCGCGCGTACGCCGTCCGCCGCGATGCCCGTGACCTCGGCGCCGGTGACGATCTCGGCGCCCGCCGCGCGGGCCGCGTCCGCCAGCGCGTCGGTGAACGCGCCCATCCCGCCCACCGGCACGTCCCAGTCGCCGGTCCCGCCGCCGATCACGTGGTAGAGGAAACAGCGGTTCTGCCGCAGCGACGGGTCGTGGGCGTGCGTGAAGGTGCCGATCAGCGCGTCGGTGAGGACCACGCCCCGCACCAGGTCGTCCGCGAAGGCCGCCTCCACCGTCTCGCCCAGCGGCCGCTCGAACAGCGCCTCCCAGGCCGCGGAGTCACCGATCGCGCTCTCCAGCGCGGCCCGCGAGGGCAGCGGCTCGGTCAGCGTCGGGAACACCGCCTCCGCGACCCGCCCGGTCATCGCGTAGAACCGCTGCCACGCCTCGAAGTCCCGGTCGTCGCCGGTCAGCGCCGCGAACTGCTCCCGCGTACGGGCCGCGTCGCCCGCGTCCACCAGCAGGCCGCCGGTGCCGCGCGGGGTGTACGAGGAGATCCGGCGGCGGCGCACCGCGAACCGCAGCCCCAGCTCGTCGGTGATCCGCGCGGGCAGCAGGCTCACCAGGTAGGAGTAGCGCGACAGCCGCGCGTCCACCCCGGCGAAGGCCCGGGTCGACACGGCCGCGCCGCCCGTCGCGGGCAGCCGTTCGAGCAGCAGCACCCGGCGGCCCGCGCGGGCCAGATAGGCGGCGGCGACCAGCCCGTTGTGGCCGCCGCCGACGATCACCACGTCATGCCGTGCCCCGCTCGAAACGTCCATCCCCGCACCCTATGACGCGGCGGCGCACGGCATGGGGCGGTCGGGACCGGGCGGTTCAGCTGGTCGGCGGCCGAGCCGCCACCACGCCGAGGCCCCCGGCCGGGAGGACCCGCGGCGTGGCGTGCGCGGGCTCGGGCCGCGCGCCGGTCAGCCGACGGCCGGGCGCAGCTCCATCGTGCAGCACTTCACGCTGCCGCCGGCCTTGTGCAGCTCCGACATGTCCACCGGGACCGGCTCGAAGCCCCGGTCGCGCAACGGCCCGAGCAGGCCGGTGGCGGTACGCGGCAGCAGGACGTTGCGGCCGTCGCTGACCGCGTTGAGGCCGAGCGCGGCGGCGTCCTGCGCCGTCGCCAGCAGCGCGTCGGGGAAGAGCCGGGCCAGCACGGCGCGGCTGCCGGGGGAGAAGGCGCCGGGGTAGTACATGATCTCGTCCCGCGCGTCGTCGAGCACGGCCAGCGCCGTGTCCAGGTGGTAGTAGCGCGGGTCGGTCAGCTCCAGGCCGATCACCGGACGGCCGAAGAACTCCTGCGCCTCCGAGTGCGACAGCGGGCTGCTCCGGAAGCCCTGGCCCGCCAGGATCCATGTCGCCGTGACCGCGAAGTCGCCCTCCGCCTCGTTGATGTGCACCGGCTCGCGCGGATCGGGAAAGCCGTTGCTCCTGAACCACGCCAGGTGCGCCGGGGCCTCGGCCTCGCGCTCGGGGTTCGCGAACCTCGCGCCCAGCACCTTCCCGTCCACGACGGTCGCGCCGTTCGCCGCGAACACCATGTCCGGCAGGTCCTCCACCGCGTCCAGCAGCTCCACGGTGTGGCCCAGCGCCCGGTACCTGTCGCGCAGGTCCTCCCACTGGAACAGGGCCAGTGCCGGGTCCACCGGCTTCGTCGGGTCCATCCACGGGTTGATCGAGTACGTCACTCGGAAGTGCGCCGGTGGACACATCAGGTACCGGCGGGGTGTCGCAGTGCGCAAAGAGGGCTCCTCGGGGGGTGGTGAAGGGCCGCCTCCGGCGGACGGTCGGCCCCCCGGAGTTCGTACGTACGCCCCGATTCTGCGCCTCCCGCTGGGGTCCCGCACCACCAAGTACCCCAAAGGGTTCCCCCCTTTCCCCCCGCCTTTCCCGGAGGCGGACCCCTCCGAGCGCGTGAACCCCGTACGGTTCCTTCGCGTCGGGCGGCGCGCCGATCTTTTAGGGGCGCGGGGAACTGCGCGCTTAGCCACGATGCTGCTGCGGGTCACCACCGGCCCCGGCGGGGCAGTTCGGTTGTCACCGGACCACCGGGCCGGTGGGGGCGGGCCGCGCAGTTCCCCGCGCCCCTGACGGGGCACCGTATCTCCTCCGGGCGGTGAGCCGATCCTTTAGGGGCGCGGGGAACTGTGCGCTCGGCCACGATGCTGCTGCGGGTCACCACCGGCCCCGGCGGGGCAGTTCGGTTGTCACCGGACCACCGGCCCGGTGGGGGCTGGCCGCGCAGTTCCTCGCGCCCCTGGCGGGGCGGGCCGTCTTTCGTCGGGGCGGTGAGCCGGTCTTTTAGGGGCGCGGGGAACTGCGCGCTCAGCCACGATGCTGCTGCGGGTCACCACCGGTCCCGGTGGGGCAGTTCGGTTGTCTCCGGACCACCGGGCCGGTGGGTGGGGGGGTCAGCGGAGGGGGAGGATCAGGGGGGTGCCGCTGCGGGGGTGGGGGAGGACTTCGACGGGGTGGCGGTAGACGGCGGAGAGCCGTTCGGCGGTGAGCACCGCCGCAGGCGAACCGTTGGCGGTGACGCGGCCGGAGGACAGGACGGCGACACGGTCGGCATGGGCGGCGGCGAGACCGAGGTCGTGGAGGACGACGACGACCCCGCGCCCGAGAGCGGCCTGCTCGCGGCAGACGCGCAGGACGAGCTCCTGGTGGTGAAGGTCAAGGGCGGCGGTCGGCTCGTCGAGCAGAAGCAGCGGCGCGCGTTGGGCGAGCACCCGCGCGAGCGCGACGCGGGCCCGCTCGCCGCCCGAGAGCGCGGGATAGGCCCGCTCGGCGAAGCCCGTGACCTCGGTGGCGCGCATGGCCGCCGCCACGGCGGCCTCGTCCTCGTGGGCGAGGACGGTCCCGGCCCACGGCGCGCGCCCCATCCGTACGACCTCGTCGGCGGTGAAGGGGAAGGCGAGCGGCGAGGACTGCGGGAGCACGGCCCGGCGCAGGGCGAGCTGCCGGGCGGTCCAGCGGCCGAGGGGCGCGCCGCCGACCCGCACCTCACCGGAGTCGGCGGGCACGTCACCGGCCAGCGCCCCCAGCAGCGTGGACTTGCCCGCGCCGTTGGGCCCGACCAGGGCGAGCACTTCGCCCGCGTGGACGGCGACGCCGACCCCGTCGAGCACGGGGCGCCCGCCGAGCCGTACGACCAGGTCGTGGGCCTCGGCCAGGACGTCGCCGGGGGCGGGCGGCGGCGGGAGGGACGTACGGGCGCGGCGTCGTACCGCGAGCGGCCTCATGCCCAACCCCCCTGCCGGCCGCGGGTCCTGCGCAGCAGCCAGAAGAAGAAGGGGCTGCCGACGAGGGCGGTCAGCACGCCCAGCGGCAGCTCCGCGGGCGAGGCGAGCGTACGGGCGGCGAGGTCGGCCGCGACCAGGACGAGCGCGCCGCCGAGGGCGCTGCCCGGCACCAGGAAACGGTGTCCCGGCCCCGCGGCCATCCGCAGCAGATGCGGCACGACGAGCCCGACGAAGGCGACGATCCCCGCGACCGCGACGGCCGCCGCCGTCAGCAGCGCCACGATCAGGATCACCGCGATCCGCATCCGTTCGACGTCCACGCCGAGGTGCTTGGCCTGGCGTTCGCCGAGCGCCAGCAGGTCCAGGCGGCGGGAGAAGAACGGCGCCACGGCGAGACCCGCCAGCGCGCAGGGCAGCACCGCGAGCACTTTCGGCCAGCTCGCCTGGGCCAGCGAACCGAGCTGCCAGAAGGTGATCTGGGTGAGCTGCGAGTTGTCCGCGAAGAAGACGAACAGGCCGATGAGGGCGCCCGCGAAGGCGTTCACCGCGATGCCGGTGAGGACGAGGGTGACGACCTCCGTCCGGCCGCCGGACCGGGACAGGCCGTACACGAGGAGGACGGTCAGCAGCCCGGCGACGAAGGCGCACACCGTCACCGACCAGGTGCCCGCGAAGGTCAGGCCGAGCGCGATCGACCCGACGGCGCCCACCGCGGCGCCGGACGAGATCCCGATCACCCCCGGCTCGGCCAGCGGATTCCCGAACACGCCCTGCATCAGCGCCCCCGCGCACCCCAGCGAGCCGCCGACCAGCAGCGCCAGCACGATGCGCGGCAGCCGTACGTCCCACAACACCGACTCCGCCACCCGGTCCAGCCGGTGGCCCCCGAGGCCGCAGCGGTGCGCCACCGACGCCAGCACGTCCCCCGCCGGAATCCCGTACGCCCCGATCCCGGCCGACACGACGCTCAGCACGACCAGCCCCGCGGCCAGCACCGCGATCAACACGGTTGCCCGGCCACGCCGGTTGGCCTGACGGCCGGTCGGCCGCGGCCCGTCGTCCGCGATCCCCCCGGGGCCGCTCGCTTCCTTGGGCCCCGTGCGCGTATGCGCCGCGTCATCGTGCGCCGGTACGGAGTCCTGGGCTCCTGGGCCGGCGTCCCGAGCGGGAGCCGCAGTCGTGGTCGGCCGGGTGTCGTCGTCCGTCCCGGCGGGCGCGGTGTGTTCCTCGTTCGGGGAGGCCGTGGTCGTCATGGGCCGGGTCACCGGGCCTTTTGGTGGATGCCGGTGGTGAGCCGGCGCAGGACGGAGTCGGTGCGGGGGCCGAAGTTGAGGAGGGTGCCGTCGTCGATGGCGACGACACGGTGGTCGAGACCGGCGGGGGTCTGGGCGACGCCCGGGACCTTTTCGAGGCCGCTGACCCCGCCGACGGAGTCGAGCCCCTTGGTCATGACGAGGATGACGTCGGGCGCGGCCTTCACCAGGGCCTCGCTGGTGATGGGGGTGAAGTCCTTGTCGAGGCCGGAGGCGGTCCCGGCGTCGACGCCGCCCGCCGCCGCGATGAGGGAGTCGGCGCCGGAGCCGCGCCCGCCGATCAGGTAGACCGACGCGGTGCCGCGCAGGTAGAGGAAGGCGACGCGCGGCTTGTCGGACGTGCTCGGAATCGTCGCGCGGACGGCGTCGATCCGTTGCGCCGTACGCGCGCGCAGCGTGTCACCCGCGGCCTTCACGCCGAGCGCGGCGGCCACGGCATCGATCCGCGGGCCCACGTCGTCGAGCGAGGTCGCCGTCTTGACGACGACGAGCGGGACGCCCGCGTCGCGGATCTGGCGGATCGCCTCGGCCGGGCCCGTGGTGTCCTCGGCGAGGACGAGGGTGGGGTGCAGGGACAGGACGCCCTCGGCGGAGACGTCGTGGGCGCGGGTCACCACCGGCAGCTTCGCCGCCTGCGCGAAGGTCGCCGTGATGTCGCGCGCGACGACGTTCTTGCCGAGGCCCAGCGTGAAGACGATCTCGGACAGCCCGCCGGTGAGCGGCACGATCCGGTCGGCGGCGGTGACGGTGACCTTCCGGCCGTCCGCCGAGGTGACGGTGGCGGGCAGTACGGGCACGGGCGCCGCACCGGCCAGCGGTTCGATCCGGTCGGCGTCCGCTCCCGCGCTCGACGTCGCCCCCGAACCGCTCGCGGACGGCCCCGCCTTCCCCGCCGAGCCGCCGCACGCGGTGAGCGCGAGCGCCAGCAGCCCGCCGAGCAACGAGAAGGCCACACCCCGCGCGGCGCACGCGTTCCGCCGCACGGAAGCGCGGTGCCGCGAGCGACCGCGCCCCGAGCCGCCGGCTTCCGGGGCGGCCCGGACGGCGGTCGGTGGTGAACCGGCGGGGGACGAAGGCGGGGTTGGTGACGCGGCGAGGTCCGGGGCGGCCCGGACGGCGGTCGGTGGTGAACCGGCGGGGGACGAACGCGGGGTTGGTGACGCGGCGAGGTCCGGGGCGGCCCGGACGGCGGTCGGCTGTGGACCGGCGGCCGGTGGACGGTTGGGTTCCGGCGCGGTGCGGTCGCCCAAGTCGGCCTGGGCATGCCCGCGTTGCGGAGTGTCGGCGTCCGGGGCGTCCAGGGAGCGCCCGGCCTGCGAGGCCGTCGTCGGGAAGCCCGCGGCATGCGGCTCGGCATCCGCTCGGTCGGGACGTCGTTCGGAACCTGTTCGCACTGCCAACCCGTCCCTTGCCGTGGTGCCGTCATGTCGTGATGCCGCTGTGCCCGCGCGCCAGCGCGTTCGGCGACGTCGCGGGAGGGTTCCCCGCCGGTCGGTGATTAGCTTAGGTTAGCCTTACCTGAGTTTGCCAGTCCTGGAGGGGTCCATGCCGTTGTTCCGTCATGCCCGCGTGCGCCGTACCGGCGGCCGGGCCGTCTCGCTCACGGCCGTGAGCACCGCGTTGCTCGGCGCGGTCGCGCTGACCGCGCTGACCGCGGTGCTGCCCGCGTCAAGGGCGGACGCCGCGACGAGCCGTACGGTCGCCGGGGGACGGCTGGACTGGGGAATCAAGGCGTCGTTCCAGAGCTATGTCACCGGGCCCATCGCGAAAGGCAGTTGGGCGATGACCGGTGGCGCGGGCACCTTCGGCAGCAACCAGTTCCGCTTCCCTTCGGCGCGGGGCTCGTACGATCCGGGCAGCGGCGCGCTGACCGCCGCCTTCGCGGGCGGCGTCCACTTCCTGGGGCACCGGCAGGCCAGCGGCGCCTATCAACTCGACCTCACCATCAGCCGTCCCACCGTCAAGATCTCCGGCGGCCACGGCACGCTCTACGCCGACATGCGCAGCAAGGACAAGAACACCGGTCGGGTCACCACCACCGCCCAGGTGCCGCTCGCCTCGCTCGCCGTCGGCGGCGTCAACACCCGCGGGGTCACCGGGCCGCAGATCACCCTCAGCGGCATCCCGGCCACCCTCACCTCGCAGGGCGCCCGCGCCTTCGCGGGCTACTACACCACCGGCACCCCGCTGGACCCGGTCAGCCTCTCGGTCGACCTGCGCGCACCCGCCTCGCCGACCACCGCCCCGCCGCGGACCCCGACCGGCGGCGCGAGCGACAAGGCGTCGGGGAAGCCGACCGCCACCTCGACGGCCGTGCCCGGCACGGTCGTTGACGCCGCCGCCGACTGGGGCGTACGCCGTACCTTCCGCGAGTACGTGACCGGCGACATCGCCAAGGGCCGCTGGACGGTGGCCGACGGCGCACGGGACGGCGGCGCCCTGTTCCGCTTCGGCGCGGGCCGCGGCACGTACGACGCCTCGCACCACTCGCTGGACGCCCGGTTCGGCGGGACGGTGCGCTTCGTCGGGATGAAGGCGGCGGACGGCACGTACGGGCTCGACCTGTCGATCAGCGCGGTCCGCGTCACGGTCACCGACGGCAAGGGCACGCTGTACGCGGACGGCGAGCCGTTCATCACCTTCGCCGCGCCCGCCGCGCTCGCGCCGAAGAACGGCCTGATCTCCCTGACCGAGGTCCCGACCACGCTGACGGCGCAGGGCGCCAAGGCGTTCAACGGCCTCTACACCGCGGGTACTTCGATGGACCCGCTCACCCTCTCCGTCGCCCTCGACAAGGCGGCGGCCCTGCCCGCGCTGCCCGACATCGGCTCCGACCCCACGGCGTCCGCCACCCCGGCGGCGTCCCCGGCGCCGAGCACCGCACCCGCCGCGCCGCGCACCGAGTCCGCCGCGGACAGCTCGCACGACGGCGCGCCGGTCGGCCTGCTGGCCGGCGGTTCGGCCGCGGTCCTCGCCGCGGCGGCGGTCGTCTTCACCGTCGTACGGCGCAAACGCCGTACCGAAGACGGTGGCTGACGGCGCGTCACCCAGACGTCGGCTGACGGTGCGTCACCTCCCCCCGCACCTCGCACCACCCGCTCGAACCGCAGCACCGCAGGACGCGTACGGCCGCACGCAGCGTGCGGCCGCAGGGCCCGTACGCCCTCCGTACGGCCGCATGCCCGCACCGGGCACCACCGCACCGAGCACCACCTTCCGAGGAACACAAGGAGCACACCACCCCATGACCGCCCGCCTCAGCTCCCGCGCGCTCGCCCTGGCCATAGCCACCGCCACCGCGGGGGCGGCCACCGCCCTGCTGGTCCCGGCGTTCGCCGCCGCCGACTCGCCGTCGTCCCCGGCCGTACCGCTCACCGGCGGCACCTTCGACTGGGGCGTCAAGCAGTCGTTCCGCTCGTACGTGACCGGCCCCGCGGGGGGCACCATCACCACCGCGGACGGCGCGACCGCCAACTCCAACGGCACCTTCCACTTCACCAACGGCCAAGGCTCGTACGACACGTCGACGCACGGCGTGACCGTCGGCTTCGACGGCAGCGTCGAGTTCGCGTCCACGCTGCACGGCTTCGACATCAAGCTGGCCGACCTCAAGGTCGTCACCGTCGGCACCACGGGCAGGATCACCGCCGACGTGACCGCCGCGGGCAGCACGTCGAACGACGTGGAATTCGCCACGCTCGACCTGTCGAACGTCAGGCCCGGCGGCGGCGCGGGCGGTGCGATGACCTTCAACGGCATCCCGGCCACGCTGACCGCCGACGGGTCGAGCGCCTTCAACGGCATGTACCAGCCCGGTACGGCGCTGGACGCAGCCGACCTGTCCGTCACTCCGGGCGCCGCCCCGACGACGACGCCGCCCACCACCCCGCCGACCACCGCCCCCACCACGCCGCCGACCACCGCGCCGACCACCAACCCGCCGACCGGCGAGCCCACCGGCGAGCCCACCGGCGAGCCGACCGCCACGCCCACCACGACCGCGCCCGGCGGGCCCGCCGCCGTCGTGGACGGCAACCTCGACTGGGGCGTCAAGCAGTCCTTCCGCTCCTACGTCACAGGACCGATCGCCGACGGCAAGGTGGAGCTCACCGACGGCGCCACCGGCACCGCCTCCGGCTACCGCTTCCCCAAGGGCGCCGGCACCTACGACGCCGACACCAAGACCCTCAACGCCTCCTTCTCCGGCGGCGTCCGCTTCCTCGGCCACCTCCAGCAGGGCACGTACGCGCTCGACCTGAAGTTCGGCAACTTCACGGTGGCCGCCAAGGGCGCCACCGGCACCCTCACCGCCGACGTGTCGGCCAAGGACATGGCCTCGGGCAAGGTCACCGACTACAAGGGCATCGCCGTGGCCACCCTGAGCGGTGTCGCGCCGACCGCCGACGGCGACGTCGTCACGGTCTCCGGCGCCTCCGCCGTGCTCACCGAGGACGGCGCGAAGGCGTTCAGCGGCTTCTACAAGGCGGGCGACGCGCTCGACCCGGTGACGGTCGCCGTCTCGCTGGACGACAGCGCCACCCTGCCGACCGGTTCGCCGAGCCCGTCGGCCGGTTCGTCGGGCGGTTCCTCCGACGGCGGTACGACGGGCGGCTCCACCAGCGGCGGTACGACCGGCGGTTCCGGCAGCACGGTCGGCGGCACCGGCAACGACTTCACCACCGACGGCGAGCTGGCCTCCACCGGCTCCGGCACCCCGTCCGCCGCGCTGCTCGCCGCCGCGGGCGCCCTGCTGGTGACCGGCGCCGCCGCGACCGTCACCGTGGCCCGCCGCCGCAACACCGTCTGACGCAACACCGTCCGACGCGAAGACGCCTGACGCGGCACCGTCTGACGCGGCACCGTCCGCCGCGAAGACCTCAGGCACAGCCGAAAGCCGGGCGGCCCACCGTGAGTTCAGGTGGGCCGCCCGGCTTCGCGGGGGTCGTACGGACAGCGCGCCCTCACGCGGAGAGCGGGAAGGCGTCCCCCAGCTCCCGGAAGACCGCGATGTTCAGCGCGAAGGCGGTCCTGCACTCCTCGACCACCCGCTGCTTCTCCAGGTCGTCGACCGCGAGGCCGTCCAGCAGTTCGCGGTACTCGCGCTTGAAGGCGGCCGGGTTGTCGATGCCCTCGAAGACGTAGAAGCGGACACCGTCGCCCTTGCGGGCGAAGCCCCAGGTCTTCTCCGCGACACCGCGGACGACCTGGCCGCCGGAGAGGTCGCCGAGGTAGCGGGTGTAGTGGTGCGCGACATAACCGGCGGGCCACTCGCGGGCGACCTCGGCCACCCGGGCCGCGTACCGGGCGGTGGCGGGCAGCGCGGTCGCGCGGTCCTTCCAGCCCTCGCCGAGCAGGTGGTCGAGGTCCTGTTCGAGGGAGGCGACGCGCAGCAGCTCGGTGCGGGTGAAGGGCGCGGCCACCGAGTCGTCGGCCAGCAGGTGCGCGCCCTCCTCCAGCGCCCGGTACACGAACCAGAGCTGCTCGGTGTAGCGCGCGTACGCGTCCACGCCGAGCCGCCCGCCGAGCAGGTCGTCCATGAAGGTCGAGTCGTGCGCCTCCTGGTGCTGAGCCCGGGTCGCGGCGCGGATCACGGCGGAGAAGGGGGATGCGGCGGACGGTGCGTCCGGAGTGGCCGACGTGTCCGAAGTGGCCGACGGAATCGACGTGGTCAAAGGAACCTCCTGGTCAAGGCTGTGCGCCGACCTCGATCCTCCCAACTTAGGCTTACCTAAGTCAATAGGTTGCCGACATGATGTCGGAAACGGCCGCCAGGGGAACACTTCCACCCCGGGTGGGTGTTCATTCCTGGCAAGAGGGAGGATGTGCTCCACCGTCCGCGTACCGTGGTCCGCGGGACGGGAGTGGCGAGGAAAGGAGCCCGATGGCAGGCAAGAGCAGGGTGTCCGACTGGTTGCGCCGCCGTACGGAGAGCGCTTCGGGCAACAGCCGGGCGGCCAGGGCGGCAGCCGCCGCTGCCGCCGACGACCTGCGCCGTGACGAGCTGATCCAGGCGGCCGTCGCCGCCTCGTATCCCGTCGCACCGGCCGTGCACCCCGAGGGCTTCGGCTGTTCGTGCGACCGGATCGGCTGTCACATCCCCGGTGTGCACCCCGTCTCGCAGGCGTGGCAGACCCAGGCGAGCACCGACCCGCAGCGGGTCGCCCAGTGGCTCAGCGGCCAGCCGCTCGCCAACTTCATCACCGCCACCGGGCTCAACCACGACGTCCTCGACGTCCCCGCGGAAGCGGGCCGCGTCGCGCTGGAACGGCTGACCGCCGACGGCGCCACCATCGGCCCGGTCGCCCTCCAGGGCGAGGACCGGATGCTGTTCTTCACCGCCACCCGCGGCACCCCCGCCGACGAGGACGAGTGGTGGCCCTGCGCCCTCGACTGCAACCCGGAGACCGCCGACGAGCACCCCGGCATCCGCTGGCACTGCCGCGGCAGCTATGTGCTGCTGCCCCCGGCCCGGCTGCCGTCCGGCGGCACGGTCGTCTGGCTCCCCGACCTCGGCCCCGACCTCCCGCTGCCCGATCCGCTCCCCGTCCTCGACATCCTCACCGACGCCTGCGCTCAGTTCGCCTACGAACCCGAGCCGGAACCGGTCGCCCGCACGCGCTGAGCCCGTCCCCGCAGAGCCCGTTTCCGCTGAGGCCCGTCCCCGCAGAACCCGTCCCCGCTGAGTCCCTACGCGCCCGTCGCCGAGACCAGGCCCGCCAGGCGGCTGAGGACGGTCGTTTTCGCGTCCGGTCCCGCGCTGCGGGCGGGGACCGTGGCGGCCTGCTGGGACATGCGGGAGAGGGTGACGGAGGTGCGGGGGGTGCCGGTCATCAGGGCCTTGGTGTCCTGGTCGATGCTGAGCTGGTAGCCCTCGCGGTACGTGGCGCGGGTCTGATGGCGACTGGCGAACAGCACGAGCGCGCCGCCGGACCTGGTACGCAGCGCGACCGGGGTGAAGTCGCCGCCGTCGGCGGGCTGATCGGCGTACTGCGTCACGGAGTTGGCCGTACGCCGGTTCTTGTCGCGCCCGGCCAGCAGCTCGGAGGTCGCCGGACCGTCGGCGAACGCCGGTGCGGCGGGAGCCTGTTGGAGATACGAGGTGTACGCCGTGCTCAACCGGCCCGGCTGCACGAGCAGATCGGTGCCCGCGGCCGGCAACGCCTCGACCAGACCGTCCTTGTCGGTGGCGAGGGCGGGCAGCGCGTCCGGTGCCATGACGGCAAGGAAGGACGCCTTCCACGGGTCGCCCGCGGTGAACCGGCGGAAGACCAGCAGCCACCGCGAGTCGCCGCCGCGGTTGGTCGCGGTGTCCGCCACGAAGAACTTCGGCCAGCCGCGCTGCCTCGGCACCAGGAAGCGCGAGTCGGAGAAGGCCAGCGGCGTGAACGACGCGTTGCCCTCGGGGTGGTTGGCGTGCTTGGCCCGCACCCCCGCCTCGTCGATGGCGCCCAGCGCGCCCGACTCGATCTCGGCGACCAGTGACTCGTCGTACGCCTTCGTCGCCGCGTTGTTGACCTTCGCGAAATTCGCCAGCACCTCGGCCGCCTCCGCGGGCCGCACCGACGCGATGTCCGCGCGCTCACCGTGCACGGTGACACAACCGGCCAACGGCACCGCCAGCGCGGTCGCCGCCGCCGCCAGACACAGGCTCCGACGGTTCATGGCAGGGTCAGCACCTCCGCGCCGTCCGCCGTGACCACCAGCGTGTGCTCGAACTGGGCGGTGCGCTTGCGGTCCTTGGTGACCACGGTCCAGCCGTCGTCCCACATGTCGTACTCGTGCGTGCCCAGCGTCAGCATCGGCTCGATGGTGAACGTCATGCCGGGCCGCATCACCGTCGTCGCCCGCGGGTCGTCGTAGTGCGGGATGATCAGCCCCGAGTGGAACGCGGTGTGGATGCCGTGCCCGGTGAAGTCCCGCACCACGCCGTACCCGAAGCGCTTCGCGTACGACTCGATGACCCGGCCGATCACATTGATCTGCCGCCCGGGACGTACCGCCTTGATCGCCCGGTCGAGCGACTCCCGTGTGCGCTCCACCAGCAGCCGCGACTCCTCGGCGACGTCGCCCACGAAGTACGTGGCGTTGCAGTCCCCGTGCACCCCGTGGATGAACGCGGTCACGTCCAGATTCACGATGTCGCCGTCGCGCAGCACCGTCGAGTCCGGGATGCCGTGGCAGATCACCTCGTTCACCGACGTGCACAGCGACTTGGGGAAGCCGCGGTAGCCCAGGTCAGAGGGGTACGCCTGATGGTCCACCATGTACGCGTGCGCGATCCGGTCCAGCTCGTCGGTCGTCACCCCCGGGGCGATGGCCTTCGCGGCCTCCTCCATCGCGCGCGCCGCGATCCGCGAGGCGGTCCGCATCTTCTCGACCGTCTCCGCGTCCTGCACCTCGGGCCCGGTGTACGGCGCCGGCCCCGGCCTGCCCACGTACTCGGGGCGCGGGATCGAGGCCGGCACGTGCCGGGTGGGGGAGAGCTTGCCGGGAACGAGCAGCGACTGACCAGACATGCCGACGAGTGTATCCGCGCCCGATCGGGGAACATGGCCGCAGGCGGCCACCCGCGGCACCCCCGACCACAGGAGACGATCATGGCGCTGTTCAGGGCGAAGAAGCCGGCCGGAAAGCCCGGCGAATGGTTCTACTGCATCGAGCACCACAAGGTCGAGGAGGGGCCCGAATGCCCCGCCAAGGACCGCTTCGGCCCCTACTCCACCCGCGAGGAGGCGCAGCGGGCGATGGACACCGCCGCCGAGCGCAATCTCCAGTGGGACACCGACCCGAAGTGGCACGACACCGCCGACGGTGACGGCCAGGACGCCGGGAACGACAGGCCGGGGGCCTCCTGACGGAGCAGTCGGGCGGAGCCGGTCGTCAGGACGCGGTCGCGGGTGCCGTTTCCGTACCGCTTTCCGTGCCGCCTTCCGCTCCGCTCTCCGTCCCGCTCTCCGTCTCCGCCGCCGCCGGGTGCTGCCGCGCGTCGTACGACATCAGCTTCGGGAGAGCGGCGGCCAGGGCGACGACCGCCGCCGCGCACGCGACACCGCCGGTCCAGACGGAGGTACGGGCGGTGGTGAGGGCGGCCACGCCGCCGCTGCGGAGCTGACCGAGCTGCGGGCCGACCGAGTACGACAGCAGCTCGATCCCCGCCAGGCGTCCGCGCAGCTCGTCGGGGATCGTCTGATTCCACATCGTGGAGCGGCCGACGCCGCTGATCATGTCGCAGCCGCCCGCCGCCGCCAGGCACAGCAGTACGAGCCAGATCCGGCCCGTCCAGCCCGCCGCGGCCATGGCCAGGCCCCAGCCCACGGCCGCGTACACCACCATCCGGCCGTGCCGGTGGATCCGGGTGGTCCAGCCGCTGGTCAGGCTGACCGCCAGGGAGCCGACCGACCCGGCCGCGTACATCAGGCCCAGCGACCACGGCGCGTGCAGGTCGTCCGCGAGGAACGGGAAGATCGCCGCCGGGTACGCGAAGAACATCGCCGCCAGGTCGATCGCGTACGTGCCGAGGAGTTCCTTGCGGCTCCACGCGTAGCGCGCGCCCTCCGCGATCGAGCGCAGCGAGGGCGGCTTCGCGTCGTGCGCGGCCGGTGAACGGCTCAGCCCCAGGCCGAGCGCGACGGAGAGCGCGAAGGTCGCCGCGTCGGCCGCGTACGCCCACGAAAGGCCCGCGTACGCGATCACCAGGCCCGCGACGGACGGGCCCGCGATGGCCCCGACCTGCCAGCGCAGCGCGTTGAGCGCCGCAGCGGCGGCGAGTTGGTCGCGCCGGACGATCCTGGGCACGATCGCGTCCAGGGCGGGCCGCTGGAGTCCCGTCAGCGCGCTCGACAGCGCCGCCACCACGTACAGCGGCCACACCACCGGGTGCGGCACCACCGTGTTGACCAGCAGCCCCAATGCCAGCAGGCCCTGCGCCGCCTCGGTCGCGTTGATCAGCAGCTTCCGGTCCATCGCGTCCGCGAGCGCCCCGCCGTACAGCCCGAACACGATCAGCGGCACCAGCTCCACCGCGCCGATCGCTCCCACCGCGACGGCCGAGCCCGTCAGCTCCTTGATCTGCACCGGCAGGGCCACGAACGTCAGGAAGCTTCCGAACGTCGTGATGGCTCCCGCCAGCCACATTCGCCGGAAGTCCGCCGAGGTGCGCCACGGCGTCATGTCGGGGAGCAACGCCCTCTTCCGCTTCCGCGGGGGTGGGGGGTCATCGGTCACGGTCACTGTCACGTAGGGCGATGCTCCCCGGCCCGGCCTCCCCCCGCAAAGCCTTTTCCTCCCGCCCGGCCCGCCCCCCACCGGGCCGGTGGCCCGGCGACAACCGAATTGCCCCGCCGGGGCGGGTGGTGACCTGCGGGAGCGCGGTGGCTGGGTGCGCCCACGCGGCGGCAGCCGAGAACCGCACCGGGGCCGCGCCCCCGGGGGCACCCACCTGGGCGAGGTGAACGGGGGGTGGGGTTACCAGCGGGGAGGAGGGGTGGAGAGGTGGTCGGCCAGGCGGGAGAGGGGGTCGCGGAAAGGGGGGCGGCGAGGGGCCGTGGCCTCACCCGCAGCGGAGCTGACAAGGTGCTGGAGGACGTCGAGGGAGAGCGCGGGCGCGTCGGGCGAGGGCGGGCTCAGGACGTCGTGGGCGACGCCGTCGAAAGGGTGACCCTCCGCGGAAGCGGACAGGGCGAGGACGGTGGCGCCGGAGCGCCTGGCGTCGTGGACGCGTTCGAGGATGCCGGCCCCCGGCCGGTCGGGGGCGACGAGCAGCACGGTCTCGCCGCGCCCGGCGGCGGCCAGCCGCCGCAGACCGACGGCGAGATGCGGCGGCGCGCCCGGCGGCACGCGGAACCGCAGGAGCGTGGGGGAGAGTTCGGGCACCCCGCTCCAGGCGGCCTCGTCGTCGAGGTGCGCGGCGAGATGCCACGGCTCGTACGCGTCGGTGCCGACGAGCAACAGCGGTCCCGGCCCGCGCTGGACCGCGGTTCTGAGCGTCCCGCCGAAGGCGCGGGCGGCGCGCGGCCACTCCGTTCCGGCGAGCACTTCGCGCAGCAGCGCGACCCGTACGGCGTCCATGGCACGGCATCCTTGCGCCCCCGGAGTGATCCGCGCCACCGAACGCCGTCGAACACCGCCCGCACCTGGCAGGATCGCCGGTATGACTACCCCTGAGGACGTGAAGACCCCGGCCAAGGCACCGGCCAAGGACCCCTGGGAGCTGCCCGACGTGTCGGGCCTGGTGGTGGGAGTGCTCGGCGGCACCGGTGACCAGGGCCGCGGGCTCGCCTACCGGCTGGCCAGGTCGGGCCAGAAGGTCGTCATCGGCTCCCGCAACGCCGAGCGCGCGCAGACCGCCGCCGCCGAACTCGGCCTCGGCGTCGAGGGCGCGGACAACGCGGAGTGCGCCCGCCGCAGCGACATCGTGATCGTCGCGGTGCCGTGGGACGGCCACGCCAAGACCCTGGAGTCACTGCGCGAGGAACTGGCGGGCAAGCTCGTCGTGGACTGCGTCAACCCGCTCGGTTTCGACAAGCAGGGCGCGTACGCCCTCAAGCCCGACGAGGGCAGCGCCGCCCAGCAGGCCGCCGCCCTGCTCCCGGACTCGCGGGTCACCGCCGCCTTCCACCACCTGTCGGCGGTGCTGCTCCAGGACCCGGAGATCGCGGAGATCGACACCGATGTGATGGTCCTCGGCGAGGCCCGCGCCGACACCGACATCGTCCAGGCGCTCGCCGCCCGTATCCCCGGCATGCGCGGTGTCTTCGCGGGCCGGCTGCGCAACGCCCACCAGGTCGAGTCGCTGGTCGCCAACCTCATCTCGGTCAACCGCCGTTACAAGGCCCACGCGGGCCTGCGCCTCACCGACGTCTGAGCCGCATCGAGCCGTAGCCGCGCCGCATCCGAGCCGTATAGCCGGGCCGGCCACCCAGGCCGGCCACCCGGGCCGGCCACGCGAGCCGTACGTCCGAGACGTACGAGCCCGTCCCGAGCGGTCCGGGGCATGGGGGACAATGGCGGACGACCGTACGCGTCCGCCCGGACAGGAGCCGCACCCCATGCCCCGCCTCGCCCTCTACGCCCTCATCGCGTGCCTGCTCGCCGTCGCCGCCGCGGTGGTGTCCTTCGCGCACGGCAGCTTCCTGGGCATCGTGTGGGTGCTGCTCGCCGGGCTGACCAGCAACATGTGCTGGTACTACTTCCGCAAGGCGAAGATGGACGCCGCCGCTGCCGCCGACGCGACGGGCCAGCCGCAGAGCTGACGTCACTTCCGCCAGAACTGGAACAGCGTGTAGCCGTAGTCCACGTAGTCGCGCGGCACGTGCAGCCAGCCCATCACGGTGTCGATGGCGTGGAAGAACTTCACGTTCACCGCCGGAATCCACAGCACACCGAAGACCGCCAGCAGGCCGAACTGTGAGAAGGGCTCGAACTGCCGGCGGGCGGCGGGCGAGAGCCACGGCTCGATGATGCCGTAGCCGTCCAGGCCCGGGACCGGCAGCAGGTTCAGGATCGCGGCGGTCACCTGGAGCATCGCCAGGAAGGCGAGCGCGCACAGGAACTCGGTCGGCCAGGAGTCCAGCGCGCCGAGCGCGAACGGCAGCATCAGCAGCACCGCGAAGGCGACGTTGACCAGCGGGCCCGCCGCCGAGATGAGGCTGTGCCGCCAGCGCCCCTGGATGCGGCCGCGCTCGATGAAGACGGCCCCGCCGGGCAGGCCGATGCCGCCCAGGATCACGAAGACCACCGGCAGCACGATGGACAGCAGCGCGTGCGTGTACTTCAGCGGGTTGAGGGTCAGATAGCCCTTCGCGCCGATGGAGATGTCACCGCTGTGCAGGGCGCTGCGTGCGTGCGCGTATTCGTGCAGACATAGGGAGACGACCCAGCCGGACACGACGAACAGGAAGACCGCGAAGCCGTGGTCGGAGGCGAACTGGCTCCACACCGCCCAGCCGGACACGGCCATCACCGCGACGATGGCGAGGAAGACCGGGCTGATCCTCCGGTCGCTGTCGCCGCGACGGTCGGCCCTGCGGATCGATGTGACGCTCATGGACGGGCTCCTGGCGTGGGCGGTGGGGCGCTGAGGCTACGGGAGGTCGTGCGCGGGCCCCGCGGCCCGACGGTGGGGGGACCGACGGTGGTGGGGACGGACGCGGCCTGAGGCAGCCGCCCGATCATGCCATCCGGGACGGAAACGACACAGGCCGTGCCCGGGAAACGTCCGGCGGCGTGACCAGGTTCCAACGCCGCGTCACCCCGGGCCACCGCTGTACGGAGGCGCGCGAGCGGACGCCACGCCTCCGCCCCCGCGTGGACCGTACGCCCTCGCCGCCGCGGGCGGACCGGGGCCGACCGGGGCGCGGTGACCGTGCGGGCTCCGTAACAATGGGGCCGTGCGATACGCGATTCTCGGCACCACCCAGGCTCTGCGCGACGACGGCACGCCCGCCGCACTGGCGGGCGGTCGGCTGCGCGCGCTGCTGACAGCGCTCGCACTGCGGCCCGGCCGGGTGATCGGCGCGGACGCGCTCATCGACGAGGTGTGGGACGGCGACCCGCCCGCCGGGGCGACCGGCGCGCTGCAAGCGCTGATCGGTCGGCTGCGCCGGGCCATCGGCCATGACGCGGTCGGCTCGGTCGACGGCGGCTACCGGCTGGAGGCGGTGCCCGAGGACGTGGATCTCTACCGGTTCGAGCGGCTGGCCGACGAGGGGGCGCGGGCGCTGGCCGACGGCGACCCGGTCAAGGCCGCCGGGCTGCTCGGCGACGCGCTCGCGTTGTGGCGCGGGGCCGCGCTCGCGGACCTGCCCGACCGGGACACGGCCGCCGTCCGCAGCGAGGCGCTGCGCCGGGACGCCCAGCGGCAGCGGCTCACCGCGGAACTGGCCCTCGGCAGGGCAGGTCCGATCCTCCCCGAGCTGGCGGAGCTGGCCGCCGCGCACCCCCTGGACGAGCCGCTGCGCGCCCTCCACATCCGCGCCCTGCGCGCCGCGGGCCGTACCGCGGACGCCCTGGCCGCGTACGAGTCGGTCCGCCGTGACCTCGCCGACCAGCTCGGCGCCGACCCCAGCCCCGAACTGCGCGCCCTGCACGCGGAACTGCTGAACCCCCCGCCGCTGCCGGGTGACCGTCCGGTCGGGACTCCGCCCGGCCCGGGCGGTTCCGCGGCCGGAAGGGCGCAGAGCCGGGCCCGCGGCACCCGAACGCCCACCCCCGGATCCGACACCCGCGGCCCGACCGCGGCCCCCGGCCCACGCCCGGCCGATCACGGACAGGTCGGCCAGGACCACCGGACCGGACCCGCTTCGGGCGGAGACGGGCAGGGCGGCCCGGCCGAGTACGGCCCCGGCGGGGCCGTCATGGGCGCCGCCGCGGGCGAGGCGGCTGACGGCGGTGCGTTCGGGCGTCGGGGCGCGGCCGTTGCGGGCGGGGCCCGGCCCGTACCGGGGAACGCCCGCGCGCGGCTGACCAGCTTCGTCGGCCGCGAGGCCGACCTGGCCGCGGTGCGCGGCGACCTGTCGCGCGCCCGGCTCGTCACGCTCACCGGACCCGGCGGCACGGGCAAGACGCGGCTGTCGCAGGAGGCCGGTGACCTGGTGGCGCCGCGCTGGAAGGACGGCGTCTGGTACGTCGAACTGGCGCCGGTCAGCGATCCGCGGACGGTGCCCGAGGCGGTGATCAGCTCGCTGGGGCTGCGCGAGACGCTGCTGCACTCCGGCAGCGCCACCGAGGCCGCGCTGTCCGTCGAGACCAAGACCAAGGACCCGGCCCGGCAGCTCACCGACTACTGCGCGAGCCGCGAGCTGCTGCTGGTGCTGGACAACTGCGAGCACGTGATCGGCGCCGCCGCGACCCTGACCGAACAGCTCCTCGCGCACTGCCCGGGCGTCTCGGTGCTCGCCACCAGCCGCGAACCCCTGGGCGTACCGGGCGAGTTGGTACGGCCGCTGGACCCGCTGCCGGACCCGACGGCGCTGCGGCTGCTCGCCGACCGGGGCGCGGCGGCCAGGCCCGGCTTCTCGGTGGACGAGGACCCGGTGGCCTGCGCCGAGCTGTGCCGCCGCCTGGACGGGCTGCCGCTGGCCATCGAGCTGGCCGCGGCCCGGCTGCGCAGCCTCTCGCCGCGCCAGCTCGCCGACCGCCTCGACGACCGCTTCCGCCTCCTGACCGGCGGCAGCCGTACGCTGCTGCCCCGCCAGCAGACGCTGCGCGCCGTCGTGGACTGGAGCTGGGACCTGCTGGACCCGGCCGAACGCGTCCTGCTCCGCCGCCTGGCCGTCTTCCGCGGCGGCTGGACCCTGGAGGCCGTCGAGGCGATCTGCCCGGACCCCGAAGGGACCGACCCCGACGAAGCCGACCCGGCGAAAGCGGCGGACGGCGCCCGCGAGGGCGTCCGCATCGACGCCCTCGACGCCGCTGCGCTGCTCGCCTCCCTGGTCGACAAGTCCCTCGTGCTGGCCGACCTCACCGACGACGGCGTACGCCACCGGATGCTGGAGACGATCTCGGAGTACGCGGCCGAGCGCCTGGAGGAGTCCGGCGAGCGCGCGGCCGTCGAGCGGCGGCACCTCACGTACTTCAGGGAGTACGTGCGCACCGCCGACCCGATGCTGCGCGGCGCGGGGCGCGGTCAGCACCGGGGCGCGGGCGAGGAGGGCGTGGGCCAACTCGTATGGCTGGAACGGCTGGAGCGCGAGCACGAGAATCTGCGGGCCGCGCTGCGCCGGGCGGTGGAGACCGGCGACGAGCAGGACGCGCTGCTGCTGGTGCTGAGCTGCTGCTGGTTCTGGGAGGTCCGCAACTACCAGTCGGAGCGCCGCCATTGGCCCGCGGCGGTGGCCGCGATGGGTCCCGACCCGTTCGGGACGCCGCCCGCCCTCGAACCGCTGGACCGCGGCCCGCTGGACGATCCGCCGCCGCTGGAGGGCGAGCGGCTGCTGGAGGCCAGGCGCTGGGTGCGGATCGAGGACATGGCGTCCATGCAGGGCGAGACCGACTGGTGGGAGCACCCGAAGCTGGCCCGTATCGGCCGCGCGCTGATAGAGACCTACCCGCCGCATCTGCCGCAGTCCGCCCGCTTCCCCGGCATCCTGCGGCCCTACGGCGCCTTCTTCTCCGGCGACTTCTCCCGGCTCGGCCCGCTGATGGACGAGACCGTGGAGAGCTGCCGCGTCCACGGGCGGCAGTGGGAGCTGGCCTTCGCGCTGCAACTGCGCGCGAAGATCAACAACGACATCAGTGAACGGCTCGCCGACGCGCTGGCCGACATCGCGGAGAGCCGCGGGCTCTTCCAGCGGCTCGGTGACGAGTGGGGCACCGCGGAGACGCTGTCCGCCGAGGCGGAGGCGGCCTCCAACGGCGGTGAGTGGGCGCGCGCCGCGCAATGCTGCCGCGAGGGCATCGCGCTGGCCCGCAAGATCGGCTCCCACCAGCACGTACCGGTGCTCACCGTCCGGATGGGCGAGGCGCTGTTCCACTCGGGCGAGGAGGACGAGGGCGAGCGGCTGCTGCGCGAGGGGGTCGCGGACGCCGACAAGTACGCGGCGGCCAGCGAGGGCGCGGGCTTCTTCGGCCGGGTGCTGCTCGCCCAGGTGCTCAGCCGCCGCGGCAGGTTCGACGAGGCGCTGGAGCTGATCGACGACGCCCTCGACGCGACGGTCCGCCACGCCAACGGTGTGCCCGGCTTCATCAAGGGGCTGCTGCACGCCATGCGCGGCTCCCTGATCGGCCGGGCCGGCGACCCGGAGACCGGGCTGCGGCTGATCGACGACGGTGTCGCGGAGCTCAGCCGCCACCCGCTGGCCACCGTCATCACCCCGCGGCTGGCGATCATGCTCTCGCCCGGGGTGGTGGATCTGCTGACGATGCTCGCCACCGCGGACGGCGCCGACCAGGAGCGCGCGGTGCGCAGGGCGCGCCGCGCGGTGGCGCTGCTCAACGCCAACGGCCGCCTGCGGCCGTCCGTGATGGCCCCGGCCGAGCGGCAGGACATGGAGCAGGCGGAGGGCCGGCTGCGGGAGTTGCTCACCGACGCCGGGTACGAGGCCGCGCACGCGGAGAGCGACGGCCTCACCCTGGAGGAGGCCGTCGCTCTCATGCGTGACGTGGACTGACGCGAACCGGTGCCGGGTGGCCCGGCGGCCGGGTCAGGTCTTCTTGCGGAAGCGCGCCACCGCCAGCGGCATCGTCACCGCGGTGATGCCGACCGACCAGGCCAGCGTGATCAGCACCGGGTGGGTGACCGAGCCGCCGTTGATCAGCCCGCGGGCCGCGTCGGCCAGGTTGGACAGCGGGTTGACCTTGGTGAAGCCCTCCAGCCAGCCGGGCATGGTGGTCGGCGGCGCGAAGATCGAGCTGCCGAACTGAAGGGGCATCAGCACCAGCATGGCGACGCCCTGGACCGCCTGGGGCGTCTTCATGGCCAGGCCCAGCAGGATGAAGATCCACATCAGGGAGGCGCCGAACACCGCCGACAGGGCGATGGCCCCGAACAGGTGCAGGACATCGGTGTGGATGGACAGGCCGAGCGCGAAGCCCATGCCCAGCAGGATCGCGATGGCGATCATCATCCGGCCCATCTCGACGACGATCTTCGCGATGAGCACCGAGGACCGCGCGATCGGCATCGTGCGGAAGCGGTCCATGACCCCCTTGCGGAAGTCGTCGTTGACTCCGCTGCCGACGGCCATGGAGATGTTCATGCCCATCATGGCCATCAGGCCGGGGATCACGTAGTTCACGTACTCCTGCTGGTTGCCCTTGCCCGCCACCGCGCCACCGAAGACGTACACGAACAGCAGGGTGAAGATGACGGGCATCAGGACCGCGTCGAACATCGACTCCGGGTCCTGCTTGATCTGGAGCATGTTGCGGCGCGCGAGCGCGCCGATGTGCCGGAGGTTGGCCCGCAGGCCGATCCGTCCCTCGCCGGTGGCCGCTGCCTTCGCGGGCGCGGTGACCGTCGCCGTAGCCGCGCTCATGCCGCGACCTCCACTTCGTTCTTGTCGTCGATCCGGGTGTCCTCGTCCGGCCGGGCGTCGGGCTGGCCCGCGCCGTCGTCGGACTTCTTGCCGGTGATGGCGAGGAAGACCTCGTCCAGGCTGGGCAGGTGGGTGCCGATGTGCGCGATGGAGAAACCGCGGGTGCCCAGCAGGCCGACCACGGCGGTCAGTTGCTCGTCGCTGAGGATCGGCACGCTCACCACGCCGTCCTCGCGGTCGGCGGTGGCGCCCGCCACCCCGTCGAGTCCGGCGCCGGAGATCGCCTCGGCCATCGCCGCCACCATCGAGGGCTCGCTCGGCCGGATCACCAGGGTGCGCCCGCCGACCTTCGCCTTCAGCTCCTCCACCCGGCCGTTGGCGATCACCCGGCCGCGGTCGATGACCGTCAGCTCGTTGGCGAGCTGCTCGGCCTCCTCCATGTACTGGGTGGTGAGCAGGACGGTCGCGCCCTCGGAGACCATCCGCTGGACCTCGGCCCACACCTCGTTGCGGGTGCGGGGGTCCAGGCCGGTGGTCGGCTCGTCCAGGTAGAGCACCGCCGGGTTGCCGATCATGCTGGCCGCCAGGTCGAGGCGGCGGCGCATGCCGCCCGAGTACTCCTGGGCCGGGCGCTTGGCGGCCTCGGTGAGCGAGAAGCGCTCCAGCAGCTCGTTGGCGCGGGCTTTGGCGTCCGTGCCGGACAGGTCGAGCAGCCGCCCGATCATGTACAGGTTCTCCCGGCCGGACAGCTTCTCGTCCACCGAGGCGTACTGGCCGGTCAGGCCGATCACCCGGCGGAGCTGCCGGGGCTGCTTGAGCACGTCGTATCCGGCGACCCACGCCGAGCCCGCGTCGGGCTGGACCAGCGTGGACAGCACGCGCACCAGGGTGGTCTTGCCCGCTCCGTTCGGGCCGAGCACGCCGAGTACGGTGCCCTGGCGGACATCGAGGTCCACCCCGTCGAGGGCCTTGGTCTCACCGTAGTGCTTGACCAGACCCCGTACCTCTACGGCGGAGTGCCCGCCGCCGTCAGTCAGTCGCTTCGTCATGCCGACAACAATGGCGGGCGCCGCTGACACCGCGCCGACATCGCGCCGACAGCCGGGGACCGACCGTATCGGTGGCGTGTCAGCGACCTGTCAGCGACCGGTCACCGATCGGTCGGTAACGCTAGAGCGGCACGCTGACCAGCAGTGTTCCGTCAGCCGCCCGGATCTCGAAGCGGCTGATCGAGTCCTTGTGCAGTCCTGCGGCGCCGTGCACGGTCAGCGGTCGCGGCTGGGCGTCCGTGCCGTAACCGGTCTCCGGCACCGCCCAGGTGGCCACCGTCTGGCCGTTGCCGTCCAGCGCGACCGCGACCAGGCGGCACGTCTGCGGGCCGCGCACGCCCGTCAGCCGCAGGTCCACCACGCTGCCCCAGCCCTTGTCCGCGATGCCGACGGTCGCCCTGACGCCGGTCTCCGGGTTGGTCGCGGAGCGCTGGTCGGACGCGAAGGCCCCGGCGGCCGGGCGCCCGCCGCCGTCGTCGGTGGCCAGCACCGCGACCAGCGGTCCGCCGACCACCAGCACCGCCACGGCGGCCACCGCGGCCAGCCGCCGCCGCTTGCGCGCCCCGCGCTCGCGCGCCACCTGGTCGAGCAGCCGCCCGAGCATCGCGTCACCGCCGGGCGGGTGCGCGAAGGCGACGCCGTCCTCGCGCATCTCGTGGAGCACCGGCAGCAGCCCGCTCAGCTCGTCCAGCTCCCGGCCGCAGCTCTCGCACTCGGCCAGGTGCTCCTCGAAGCGGGTCATCTCCGCTTCGTCCAGCGCCCCGAGCAGATAGGCGCCCACATCGACGTGCGGTGTCATGAAGTGGTCACCCCTCTCTCCTCCAGCGCGTTCCGCAGGGCCCGCAGCGCGTAGAACACCCGCGACCGTACGGTGCCCTGCGGCAGTCCCAGTTCGTCCGCCGCCTCGTTGACCGTACGGCCGCGGAAGTATGTCTCGACCAGCACCTCGCGGTGCGCGTCCGACAGGTCCCGCAGGGCGTCGGAGATGGTCATCAGCCGCAGCGACCGTTCCAGCTCGTCCCTGGCGGGGAGCAGGTCGAGCGCGGCGGGCGAGGTCTCCGGCGGCCGGGAGCCGCGGCTGCGGTGGCCGTCGATCACGATCCGCCGGGCCACCGTCACCAGCCAGGGCCGCAGTGAACGGGCCGCCGGGTCGAGCTTGGCCGCGCTCTTCCAGGCCCGCAGCAGCGTCTCCTGCACCACGTCCTCGGCCAGGAACCGGTCGCCCGCGACGAGCCGCAGCACATAGGCGTAGAGCGCGCCCGCGTGCTCGCGGTACAGCGCCCGCATCAGCTCCTCCTCCGGAGCCGACACCGGCGGTTCCGGCGGTTCCGGCGGCCCGGGGGCGCCGGGAGGTGGTCCGTCCACGGCGGCATCCTGCCGTACCCGCTGCCGTGGGTCGAGTTCGCCCGTGCCGGGACCCATGCCGACCTCCTCCCGTTCCGCGCCGCTCCCCTCCCCGTATACGGACGCCGGGCCCGGATGACTCAGGCCGTTCCGGACAAAACCGTTCCGGACGAGAACGCGGACGAGAACGCGGGCAAGAACGGGGACAGGTTTTCGGACGGGAACGAGAAGGGCGGCGCACCCGGGAGAACCGGGGCGCCGCCCTGCGCTGACGGGCGCGGGATCAGGGGAAGGGGATCAGTGGAAGGTGTGCTCCTCGGCGGGGAAGACGCCGCCCACGACGTCCTCGGCGAAGGACTTGGCGGCGTCGCCGAGCACGCGGCGCAGATCGGCGTACTGCTTGGTGAAGCGCGGCACCTTGCCGCCGGTGAGCCCGGCCATGTCGGTCCAGACCAGCACCTGGGCGTCGGTGTCGGGGCCCGCCCCGATGCCGATGGTGGGGATCTGGAGCGAGCGGGTGACCTCGGCCGCCACCTCGGCGGGGACGAGTTCGAGGACGACGGCGAAGGCGCCGGCCTCCTGCGCGGCCTTGGCGTCCTGGACGAGCCGATGGGCGGCCTCGTCGCCGCGGCCCTGCACGCGGTAGCCCATGGTGTTCACGGACTGCGGGGTCAGGCCCAGGTGCGCCATGACCGGGATACCGGCCCGGACGATCGCCTCGGTCTGGGCCAGGGAGCGCTCGCCGCCCTCCAGCTTGACCGCGCCGACCCCGGCCTCCTTGATCAGCCGGGTGGCGCTGCGCAGGGCCTGCACGGGACCTTCCTGGTACGCGCCGAAGGTCAGGTCGCCGACGATCAGCGCGCGGCTGGTGCCGCGTACGACGGCGGAGGCCAGGATCGTCATCTCGTCCATGGTGACCGGGACGGTGGTCTCGTAGCCGAGGTGACAGTTGCCCATCGAGTCGCCGACCAGCATGACCGGGATACCGGCCTCGTCGAAGACCGACGCGGTCATCGCGTCGTAGGCGGTGAGCATGGGCCACTTCTCGCCGCGCTCCTTGGCCAGGGCCAGGTCGCGGACGGTGATACGACGGGTGCCGGTGCCCCCGTAGAGCGCCTTGGGGTGGTCGGCGGGCTGGGCGCCGGGCGTGCCGGTCGCGGTCGTGCCCTGGCCGGCCTGGGAGTCACGGCCCTGCGCGCGGGCAGCCGAAAGCTGCGTCATGGTGACGGCTCCTTCAGTCATCTCGAGGCGCCCTGACGGCGTCCCCGGATCCCTTCCATGCTGGCACGGCTCGCCCGGTCCGGAAAGAGGGGGCACGTTTTTGCCGCCCCTTTACGATACGAGACGGGATCGTATCGAATAAGACCTTAGGCTGACCTCCATGGCCGACAACTCGATAACCGCCCCGCCGTCCCACGTGCCGGAGGCGATCCACCGCCGCCGCTGGGCGATTCTCACCGTGCTGCTGTTCAGCCTCCTCGTGGTGGTGCTGGACAACTCGATCCTCAACGTGGCGATGAAGACCATCGCCCAGCCCTCACCCACCGGCCTCGGCGCCTCGCAGAGCCAGCTCGAATGGGCGATCAACTCCTACACCCTGGTCTTCGCGGGCCTGCTGTTCACCGCCGGCCTGCTCGGCGACCGCCTCGGCCGCAAGAAGGTCCTGCTCTTCGGCATGGTCGTGTTCGGCGCCGGGTCCGCGCTGTCCGCGTTCTCCGGCTCCGCGGGCGAACTGATCGGCTACCGCGCGGTGATGGGCCTCGGCGGCGCCTTCATCATGCCCGCCACCCTGGCGATCATCATGAACGTCTTCGAGCGCAAGGAGCAGCCCAAGGCGATCGGCATCTGGACCGGCGTGGTCGGCCTCGCCATCGCCATCGGCCCGATCACCGGCGGGGCGCTGCTCGAACACTTCTGGTGGGGCTCGGTCTTCCTGATCAACGTGCCGATCGTGGTCGCCGCGCTCATCGCCATGTTCATCCTGGTGCCCGACTCGCGCGACCCGCGCCCCGGCCGCCTCGACCCGGTCGGTGTGGTGCTCTCCATCGTCGGCCTGGTCCTGCTGATCTACGGCATCATCAAGGGCGGCCAGTTCGGCGACTTCACCAAGCCCGAGGTGTGGGCCACGATCGTCGGCGGCCTCGTCGTCCTCGGCGCCTTCGTGCTGTTCGAGAAGCGCAGCGACCACCCGGCCTTCGACGTCACCTACTTCAAGGACCGCCGCTTCTCCGCCTCCGTCGCGGCCATCGGCCTGGTCTTCTTCGCCCTGATGGGCGTCACCTTCTTCATCGTCTTCTACACCCAGACCGTGCGCGGCTACAGCCCGCTCAAGACCGGTCTGCTGCTGCTCCCGCTGGCCGCCGCGCAGATGGTCTTCGCGCCGCGCGCCCGGCTGGTGGTCGACCGCTTCGGGGCGCGCGCGGTGTGCACCGCGGGCCTGACCCTCACCGCGATCTCCTTCCTCGGCTTCCTGCTGCTCGGCCAGTCCACGCCGATCTGGGTGCTGGAAGTGCTGTTCTTCCTGATGGGTACGGCGATGGCGCACGTCATGCCGCCCGCCACCGTCATGATCATGTCGTCGCTGCCGCGCGAGAAGGCGGGCTCCGGGTCCGCGGTCAACAACACCTTCCGGCAGGTCGGCGGGGCGATCGGCGTCGCGGTCCTCGGCTCGGTGCTGTCCACCGTCTACCGCAACGGCATCGACGACCACCTCGACGTCCTGCCCGCCGGCGCGCGGCACTCGGCGGGGGAGTCCATCCAGGCCACCATCGGGATCGCGGAGAAGCTCGGCCCCAAGGGCCAGTCGCTGATCCAGCCCGCGAACGACGCCTTCATCCACGCCATGCACATCACCGCCGCGTGCTCGGCGGCCGTCGCCCTGGTCGGCGCCGTCGTCACCCTGGTCTTCCTGCCCGCCAAGGAGCGGGTCGGACAGGCGCCCGACGCCGCAGCGGAGCCGGAGAAGGTGGGTGCCGAGCAGTGATCGACCCTCCCAGTACGTCGGCCGCGCGGCGCGGTCGCCCGCGCTCCGCGGCCGTCGACGGCGCGGTCATCGAGACCGTGCTGCGGCTGATCGCCGAGGGCACCTCGCTGTCCGAGCTGTCCATGGAGGGCATCGCGCGGGAGGCCGGGGTCGGCAAGGCCACGGTCTACCGCCGCTGGCCGGGCAAGGAGGCGCTGCTGATCGACGTGCTCGCCACGGTCGACTCCCACCCGCTGCCCGAACTGCCCGGCACGTCCTTCCGTGACGACCTGATCGTCGCGGTCGAGTCGATACGGCGGCGCGGTGTGGCCAAGCGGGAGTCCGCGCTGATGCGGACGATGCTGACCGAGGCGCAGAGCAGCCCCGATCTGTGGCGCTGCTACCACGACACGGTCATCGCCACCCGCCGTGAGGCGCTGGCCCAACTGCTGCGGCGCGGCATGGCCGACGGCGACATCCGGCCGGAACTGGGCAGGGACGTCGAGCTGCTGGTCGACTTCGTGACCGGACCGATGCTGGCGCGCTCCACGCTCCGGCCGGACGCCGAACTGTCGCCCGACCTCACCGAACGGCTGGTCGATCTGCTGCTCGACGGGATGCGCCCACGCGGCTGACCAGCGGCGGGGCGTACGGGAGTACACGGGGGCGCGGGGGATCTCCACCGCGCCCCCCACATATGTCCTCCGTGTCCCCGTCGTGTCACAGGTGGGGCCGATGCGGTGGGTGAAGGAACCCGCCGCACCCCGCTGTCCGTCGGTTCTCATAACGATCCCCTAAGGTCGGCAGAGCACCCGGCAAGGCAGTGAGGACCCTCATGACCCAGGCGCAGAGCGGCACGGACGCGACCACGGACGGCAGCGCCATGCCGCCCAGGAACGCCTCCGGAGCCCGCGCCCGGTTCCGTCACTGGTGGCAGCCCGACGGCATGTGGCGGCGCGGCGTCATTCTCGCCGTCGTCGCCGTCCTCGTGGCCGTCCTGCTGCTCGTGCACGCCGACCTGCCCAACCGGATCGGCAACCTCGGCAGTCTGCTGGAGACCTTCCTGCCCTGGATCGGCCTGGCGGTGCCGCTGCTGCTGGTGGCCGCCGTGCTGCGGCGCTCCACGACCGCGCTGATCGCCCTGCTGCTGCCGTCGGTGATCTGGCTCAACCTCTTCGGCGGCCTGGTCACCGACAAGACGTCCTCCGGCGGCGATCTGACGGTGCTCACCCACAATGTGAACGCCGAGAACCCGGACCCCGACGGCACCGCCAAGGACGTCATCGCGGCCGGCGCCGACATCGTCGCCCTGGAGGAACTGGCCGAGAGCCAGGCGCCCCGCTACGCCCGCGACCTCGCCGCCGCCTACCCGTACCACTCGGTGCAGGGCACGGTCGGGCTGTGGAGCAAGTACCCGCTGTCCGGGGTGCGCACGGTGGACATCAAGATGGGGTGGACCCGCGCCATGCGGGCCGCGGTGAAGACCCCGGACGGCCAGGTCGCGGTGTACGTGGCGCATCTGCCGTCCGTGCGGGTGAAGTTCAACGCCGGATTCACCGCGGGACAGCGCGACAACGCGGCCGACGCGCTCGGCCGGGCCATCGCGGGCGAGAACCTGCACAGCGTGGTGCTGCTCGGCGACCTCAACGGCACCATGAACGACCGGGCGCTGGCCTCGGTCACCTCGCAGATGCGCTCCACGCAGGGCGCGGCGGGCAACGGCTTCGGCTTCAGCTGGCCCGCGTCCTTCCCGATGGCCAGGATCGACCAGATCATGGTCAAGGGCATCGAGCCCAAGGCGTCCTGGACCCTGCCGAAGACCGGCAGCGACCACCTCCCGGTCGCTGCCCGCCTCCAGGTGCCGTAGCCCCTCCGCACACGGCTTCGCCGCCACCTCGGCGCACTCCGCCGGATGGCGCACCGAGGTGGCGGCGCGGCGGCGGTTGCGCGAGCGTGACCCGCAGGTGCTCGTCGCCGGCGCCCGGTCCGCTGCCGTGAGGGTGTCGCCATGCAAGAACCGATGTCCGCCGCCGCGCGCAGACGCGGGTGGCGTGAGTGGCTTTCCCCCGCCCGGGCCGCCGTCGCCGCCGGGTGGTGCCTGCTGTCCGTCGCGGGCGTGTGGCTGGTGCAGCGCCTGGTGCGGGTCTCGATGATCGACGTGATGGTCTACCGGGCGGCGGGCTGGACGGTACGCACCGGCGGCGACCTGTACTCGCTGCGCGCCGACGGCCTGCCGATGACGTATCCGCCGTTCGCGGGACTGCTGTTCGTCCCGCTGACCTGGCTGGACGTGGGCGCCATGCGCACCGCCGCGACCGTGGCGAATCTGCTGCTCGCGGTGGCCTTCGCCGCCCTGTCGCTGCGGCTGGTCGACCGGCGGCCGACCGTGGCGTCCGCGCTGCTCCTGACCGCGCTGGTGGTGTGGTGCGAGCCGGTCTGGGCGACCCTGCGCTACGGGCAGGTCAATCTGCTGCTCGCCGTGCTGGTGCTGGCCGACCTCACCTGCCGGGCCGACCGCAGGTGGGCGGGGGTCGGCATCGGCATCGCCGCGGGCATCAAGCTCACCCCGGTGCTGTTCGTCGCGCTGCTCGCCCTGGCCGCCTTCACCACCCGCGGGCGCGGCACCCCGTATCTGCGCCGCGCGTCGGTCGCGGCCGGGACCTTCGCGGCCACCGTCGGAGTCGCCGCGCTGGCCCTCCCGCACGACTCGGTCCGCTACTGGACCCAGGACGTCTTCTCGCCCGACCGCGCCGGTTACGCCGAAGAGGTCGCCAACCAGTCGCTGCGCGGCGTCCTGGCCCGGCTGACGCACAGCGGCGACCCCGGCACGCTCTGGCTCTGCGTCGCGCTCGCCGTCGCCCTCGCGGGACTGGCCGTCGCGGTGGGCGCGCTCACGGCCGGGGACCGGCTGCCGTTCGCCGCCGCCTGGGCCGCGGTCTCCTGCGGTGTGACGGCCCTCCTGGTCAGCCCGGTGTCGTGGACCCACCACTGGGTCTGGGCGGTGCCCATGGCTGTGCTGCTCGTCGCCGAGGGGGTACGCCGCCACGACCGGCGGTGGGTCTGGGGCGCGGCGGCGGCCGTCCTGGTGTTCTGCTCGTACGCGCTCTGGGCCCTCCCGCACGGCCGGGGACGCCCCGAACTGCGCGAGAACCCCGCCCAGATGCTCCTCGCGGCCTGCTACCCGCTGGCCGGGCTCGCCTTCCTCGCCGTCGCGGGCCGCGTGGTGACCACGGCGCTGCGTACCGAGTCCCCGCCCCCGGCCCGCGCGGCGCGCTCCCGCGGAGCCCGCCTCAGGTCCCGTACAGCCGGCTCACGTTCGCCCGCGGGGCGGGCCGGGAAGCGGCGGCCCGCCCCGCGGCGAAGCCGGTCAGCAGATTCTCCGTGACCTTGGTGACGAACGTCCGGGTGCGCTCGTCCATGCCGTGGTCGCGGCCCATCAGACCGGTGCCCGCCATCAGCCCCTCGACCCAGCGCATCGTCCCGGTGGCGAAGACGCCCGCGCCGCCGGGCACCGTGTAGTACGCCGAGTCCGAGTGGCTGGCGCGGCCGTCGCACACCAGCGGCGAGTGGGCGACGACCTCGATCGGCGCCGGAGTCGGGTAGCCGGGGTCCACCCGGTCGTACTCGACGCCGACCAGGTGCGCGAAGCGGTCGCCCCGCGCGGCGCCGGTGCCCGCGAAGAGCCAGTGGTCGGCGCTCTCCACCACGTACGGGGCGTCGGTCGGATACCCCTCGTAGATGACGCCGGTCAGCGAGGACTCGGGGTCGGGGGCGGGCCGGGCGCGGAAGTCGTTGGTCGGCTTCGCCGGGTCGCGCGCGAGGCCGGGGTCGCTCTGATAGTCGGTCTTGTAGCAGACCACGGTGCGCGGTTCGCCGCCCCGGACGGCTTCGAGGCGGATCCGCCGGAAGCAGGTGTTCGCGCCGAGGAAGACCAGATTGGTGCCCGCGTCCCGCGCCGCCGTGACGTGCGCGCGCTGCTCCGGCGTCCAGTACTCGTCGTGGCCGAGCGCCACGGCCGTGGTCGCGCCGCGCAGCACGCCGGGGTCGCGGTGGACGTCGATCCCCGTCGTGTACGCCAGCGGCAGCCCGAGCCGCTCGGCGAGGACCACCAGGGCGCGCTCGTACACCAGGAACTTCTCGGCGCCGTTCTTCGCGTACGGCCGGTCGAACGACACGGCCAGCGACCGGTCTCCGTAGCCGCCGTCCCGGCCGTTGTAGAGGCTGTAGCCGCCCCAGTCGTTGTACGCCTGCCAGGTCGCGGGCGCGTGCATGATCAGGGTCCGGCCGGTGGCCGTGGCCGAGCGGACCACGAGCGGGACGTACCGCTGATGGCCGTCGTCGGAGGTGAGCAGCAGCAGATAGGCGCCCTCGGGCCAGCCGTCGGTGGGGACGTCGAGGCCGCGCTCCCAGCCCGCCGTCACGGTCCTGGTGGACCCGGACGTCCTGGGCCCCGGCTGCCGGTGCCCCGCCGTCCGCGGCGACGTCCACACCCGTGTGGCCTGCGACCCGCCGTACCAGCCGACCCGGTAGGCGGCGACGCGGAAGCCGGGCGCGGTCGTCGACACGTACAGCCCCACGCGCTCACCGGGCCGGACGCTGACCCTGTCGGCGTACCCCTCGATCGCGTCCGGCGGTCCCAGCGAGCGGATCCGCCAGTCGTCGGTGCCCGCCCGCCGGACGGGGGCGGGGCCGCTGGTGGGGGTGCGGCGCACCGCGGCGGAGCCGCTGTCGCACCCGGCCGCCGCCGCGCCGACCACCCCGGCGACGGCCGCGTGGAGCACGCGCCGCCGGGCCGGACCGGGCGGCGCGCCGTCGTCCGCGGGACGGGCGTACGGGCCGGGCGGCGGGCCCTGGGCGCCCGGCTGGGGCGCCGGGCCCTTCGCGGCCGGGTGCTCGCGTTCGTCGTCCACTTCCGCGTCCCCTTCCCGGTGCGCCGGGCGCTGGGGCGCGGCTCGGCTCCGTCAGGACGATCCTGCGCGTGATCCGGCCGCCCGCGGCTCCGGCGCGCCGAACGCGGCGGTCACCGGGCGGTGTTGGTCAGCTCTGCTCGCCCTCGCGCCAGCGGTTGGTGATCGGCAGCCTGCGGTCCTTGCCGAAGCCCTTCGCGGAGATCTTCGTGCCCGGCGGGTACTGCCGCCGCTTGTACTCGGCGGTGTCGGTCAGCTTGAGGATACGCGTGACCAGCTCGGCGTCGAAGCCCGCCGCGATGATCGCCTCGCGGCCCTGGTCCCGGTCGACGTACATCTCCAGGACCCGGTCGAGGACGTCGTAGTCCGGCAGCGAGTCGGTGTCGACCTGGCCGGGGCGCAGCTCCGCGCTCGGCGGCTTCGCGATCGAGTTCTCCGGGATCGGCGGGGTCTCGCCGCGCGCCTCGGCGTCGGCGTTGCGCCAGCGCGCCAGCCGGAAGACGGTCGTCTTGTAGACGTCCTTGATCGGGCCGTACGCGCCGACCGAGTCGCCGTACAGCGTCGAGTACCCCACCGCCAGCTCGCTCTTGTTGCCCGGCGCGAGCACGATCTGGCCCTCCTGGTTGGAGATCCCCATCAGCGTGACGCCGCGCAGCCGCGACTGGAGGTTCTCCTCGGCGAGGCCGGTCAGCGACAGCGACGCCATGTAGGCGTCGAACATCGGGGCGATCGACACCGTACGGAGATTGAGGCCGGTCCTGCGGGCCAGCTCCGCCGCGTCGCCCTTGGAGTGGTCCGAGGAGTACGCCGACGGCATCGACACGCCGTACACGTTCGCCGCGCCGATCGCGTCGACCGCGATGGCGGCCACCAGGGCCGAGTCGATGCCGCCGGACAGACCGATCAGCACCGAGCGGAAGCCGTTCTTCTCGACGTACGCGCGCAGGCCGGTGACCAGCGCGCCGTAGATCTCGGCGTCGTCGGTCAGCCGCTCGGCCTCGCCGCCGGTGAACTCCGCCGGATACGGTTCGACCGGCGCCTCGGAGAGCGTCACATGGCGGATCTCCAGGCCGTCGGCCACCCGCCCGGACGGCGCCCGCCCGGGCGCGGCGGGCAGGTCGAGGTCGAGCAGCACGCACTCCTCGGCGAACTGCGGGGCCCGCGCGATCACCTCGCCCTCCTCGCCGACGACGATCGTGTCACCGTCGAAGACCAGCTCGTCCTGGCCGCCGACCATCGCCAGATACGCCAGCGTGCAGCCCGCCTCCCGCGCGCGCCTGCGCACCAGGTCCAGACGCGTGTCGTCCTTGTCCCGCTCGTACGGCGACGCGTTGACCGACAGCAGCAGACCGGCGCCGGCCGCGCGGGCCGCCGGGACCCGGCCGCCGTCCTGCCACAGGTCCTCGCAGATCGCCAGCGCCACGTCCACGCCCCGCACCCGGATCACCGGCATGGTGTCGCCCGGCACGAAGTACCGGAATTCGTCGAAGACCCCGTAGTTGGGCAGGTGGTGCTTGGCGAAGCGCAGCGCCACCTCACCGCCGTGCAGCACCGCCGCGCAGTTCTGCGGCGCCCCCGCGGGCTGCCCGAACCTCGGCCGCGCGTTCTCGCTGCGGCCCAGATACCCCACGACCACCGGCAGCTCGCCCAGGCCCTCGTCCGCCAGCCGCTTCGCCAGCGCCACCAGGGCCGCGCGGCTCGCGTCCACGAACGAGGCGCGCAGCGCCAGATCCTCCACCGGGTACCCGGTGAGCATCATCTCGGGAAACGCCGCCAGGTGCGCTCCGCGCGCGGACGCGTGATGGGCCCAGCGCACGACGGTCTCGGTGTTCCCGGCGATGTCGCCGACGCGGGAGTCGATCTGATTCAGGGCGAGGCGTAGTTGAGGCATGGCCTCATCTTAATCGTCAATGCGACGAGATGTCGCCCGGGGTGCCCGTGCCCAGGGGGTCGGCCCCGAAGGGGCGCGGGGAACCGCGCGGCCACCTCGCGGTGCAGGGCAGACCCCAAAGGGCGCGGGGAACCGCGCGCTCAGCCACCGTGCTCCCGCAGGTCACCACCGGCCCCCGCGGGGCGGATCGGTTGTCTCCGGGCCACCGGCCCGTTGGTGGCTGGCCGCGCGGTTCCCCGCGCCCCTCAAAAATTCGGCGTACCGCCCCGGTCAGGGAACCGGCCGGGGCCGCGCCCCGGAGAAGATCGGCTTACCGTCCTCGCAAGAAAATCGTTTCAGCGGCGCAGCCAGACGGCGGTGTCGGCGGGGATACGGCCGTCGAGGAGAGGTCCGCTGGTGAGCAGGAGCTCACTGTGCGCGGGCAGCTCCGCGGGAGTGTCGGCCAGGTTGACGACGCAGACGAACGCGTCGGTGCGGCTGAAGGCGAGGACGCCCGGGTCGGAGTCGAGCCAGTGCATGGGACCGTCGCCCAGACCGGCCTCGGCGCTGCGAATCCGCAGCGCCGCCCGGTACAGCGAGAGCATCGACGCCGGGTCGGCGGACTGGATCTCGGCGGTGCGCCCCGCCCAGTCGGCCGGCTGCGGAAGCCACGGCTCCGCCGAACCCTCGGGGCTGAAGCCGAACGGCGAGGAGTCACCGGACCAGGGCAGCGGCACACGGCAGCCGTCCCGGCCGGGGTCGGTGCCGCCGGACCGCAGGTACATCGGGTCCTGGAGCTTGGCCGCCGGAATGTCCTCGACCTCGGGCAGCCCCAGCTCCTCGCCCTGGTAGAGGTAGACGGATCCGGGCAGCGCCAGGGTCAGCAGCGCGGCGGCCCGCGCCCTGCGGGTGCCCAGCTCCAGGTCGGTCGGGATGCCGAACGCCTTGGTCGCGAAGTCGAAGCCGGTGTCGACCCGCCCGTAGCGGGTGACCGTACGCGTCACGTCGTGGTTGCACAGCACCCACGTGGCGGGCGCGCCCACCGGCTCGTGCGCGGCCAGCGTCGTCTCGATGGACTTGCGGAGCTGCTCCGGCGCCCAGGGGCAGGCGAGGAAGTCGAAGTTGAACGCGGTGTGCATCTCGTCCGGCCGCAGATAGTGCGCGAAACGCACCGCGTCCGGCAGCCACACCTCGCCGACCAGGATCCGCGTGTTGTCGTATCCGTCGGCGATCCGCCGCCAGCCGCGGTAGATCTCGTGCAGGTCGTCCCGGTCGATGTACGGGTGCGGGGCGGCCGGGTCGCTGCTCAGGTCGGGCAGCTCCGGGTCCTTGGCGACCATCGCGGCGGAGTCGATCCGTACGCCGCCCGCGCCGCGGTCGAACCAGAACCGCAGGATGTCCTCGTGCTCGGCCCGGACGTCCGGGTGGTTCCAGTTGAGGTCGGGCTGCTCGGAGTCGAAGAGGTTCAGGAACCAGTCGCCGGGCGTGCCGTCCGGGTCGGTCGTCCTCGTCCAGGCCGGGCCGCCGAACTGCGAAGGCCAGTTGTTCGGCGGCAGCTCGCCGTCGTCACCGCGGCCGGGGCGGAACCAGAAGCGGTCGCGCGCGGGCGATCCGGGACCGGCCGCCAGCGCCTCGCGGAACCACGGGTGGGCCGCCGATATGTGGTTCGGCACGATGTCGATGATCGTCCTGATGCCCAGCGCCAGGCCCTCGGAGATCAGCTTCTCGGCCTCGGCGAGCGTGCCGAAGACCGGGTCGATGTCCCGGTAGTCGGCCACGTCGTATCCGCCGTCGGCCATCGGCGACGGGTACCAGGGGTTGAACCAGAGGGCGTTGACGCCCAGCTCGGCCAGGTAGGGCAGCCGGGAACGCACCCCGGCGAGGTCTCCGGTGCCGTCGCCGTTGCTGTCGGCGAAGCTCCGCGGATAGACCTGGTAGATGACCGCGCCGCGCCACCAGTTCTCGTCGGCCTCGGGCTGAGGGGTGTCTGCCACGTCAACGTCCTTTCGGGCAGGTGGGACCCCGCCGCCGGCCCCGGAGGCGGGGATGTGGGCATAGAGGCCGGCGGCGGAGTGCTTGGGGGTGCGTTACGGAAGGCTTGCGGTCCGGTGACCCGTCAGCCCTTGAGGCTGCCCGCGGTCAGGCCGGACATGATGTTGCGCTGGAAGAGCAGGAAGATCAGCAGGGTCGGCACCGCGGAGATGGCCAGCGCGGCGATCAGCACGTTCTGCGGTACGCCCTGCGAGAGCGAGTTGATGCCGATGTTGATCGGCTGGTTCTTCGGGTCGGGCTCCACCAGCATCGGCCAGAGGAAGTCCTTCCAGACGTTGACCACCGCGAAGATCGACACGACGCCGAGGATCGGACGCGACATCGGCAGCACGATCGACCACAGCGTGCGCAGCGGCCCGGCGCCGTCGATCTTCGCCGCGGACATCAGGTCCTCGGGAATCGAGTCGAAGAATCGCTTCAGCAAGAAGATGTTGAAGCCGTTGGCCACCGTGGGCAGCCAGATCGCCCACGGGGTGCCGATCAGGTTCACGTGCAGCAGCGGCAGGTCGAGGACCGTCATGTACTGCGGCACGATCAGCACCGCCGCCGGGATCATCAGCGTGGCGAGCATCATGCCGAGGATCAGATTGCCGAGCACCGGCCGGAGCTTGGAGATCGCGTACGCCGCCGCCACGTCGAAGACGAGTTGCAGCAGCAGCGCGCCGAACGCGTAATAGAAGGTGTTGAAGAGCAGCCGGGCGATCTTCAGCTCGCTCCAGGCGTCCGAGTAGTTGCTCGCCTTCGGGTGTTTCGGGAAGAGCGTCGGCGGATTCGCCAGGACTTCCTGGGCCGACTTGAAGCCGCCGGTCACCATCCAGTAGAGCGGGCCGAGGAACACCAGGGTGAAGACCAGGATGACCAGGCTCAGCACGGTCCAGTAGACGAATTTCGCCCGCGGTCGGCTCAAAGCGGCCGACGAGATCAGGGTCCGGTTTTGCTGGGTGAACGCTGCCATGTCCGTCTTCCGTCCTAGTCGCTGTTCCGGCTCAGCCGCGCGTACACACCGGAGAATCCGGCCAGCACCAGCAGCAGGAAAAGGCCCAGCGCCGCGGCGCTTCCGAAATTGTTGTAGCGGAACGCGTACTGGTAGACCATGTACACGACCGTCGTGGTGGAGTTCTCCGGGCCGTTGCCGCCGGTCAGCAGATAGACGTTGGTGAACTCCTGCATGGTCGCCACGATCTGGAGCAGCAGCATGAGTGAGAGCACCATGCGGGTCTGCGGGATCGTGACGTGCCAGATCTTGCTGAACAGCCCGGCTCCGTCCAGGTCGGCGGCCTCGTACAGCTCGCCGGGGATGTTCTGGAGCGCGGCCAGATAGATCAGCGTGGCGCTTCCCATGCTCATCCAGGTGGCCGCGATCACCACCGAGATCATCGCCGTGTGCGACGAGTCCAGCCATGCGGAGGTCGGCAGGTGCAGGGTCTTCAGAATGTGGTTGAAGAGCCCGTACTCCGGGTTGTAGAAGTACTTGAACAGCAGCACACCGGCGACCGGCGGAAGCATCACCGGCAGGTACACCAGAATGCGCAGGTACGCCTGTGCGTGCCGCAGTTCATTGAGCAGGATCGCCACGAAGAACGGCACGATGAAGCCGATCACCAGCGCGTACACCGTGAATTGCAGGGTGTTGCGCCAGGCCGTCCAGAAATACGGGTCGTGGTAGACCTGCTTGAGATTGTCGAAGCCCACCCAGGTGGTGACACCGCGCTTGGTCTTCTGGAAGCTCATGATGAACTCGCGGACCATCGGGTACCACGAGAAGAACCCGAAGCAGAGGACCGCGCCGATCAGGAAGCCGTACGCCTGGACGTTCTGCCGGACTTTACGGCTCAGGCCGGAACGGCGCTGCGTTCCATCGGGCTGACCAACGGGACGCCCGGCGTGGCGCCTACTCGATTTCTCGGGGACGGTTGTCGCCGCCATGGGTGCTCCTCGACTGAAGTGATGCGTCGGGCCGGTACCGCTGAGCGGGGGCCGGTCGCCGGACCGGCCCCCGCGGGCTGTCGTTACTGAGAGGCGGCCAGGAGGCTGTTGACCTGGGACTCGGCAGTGGAGAGCAGCTTGGAGATGTCAGCGTTCTTGTTGGTCAGAACACCGGACATCACCGTGTCGAGCACGGTGTAGATCTTCTGGGCGTTCGGCGGCTCGGGCTTCACGGGCACCTGGGCGTCGACGTACGTCTTGAAGTTCTCGACCGGGACGGTCGCGTTCGCGGCCTTGGTGGAGTTGTCCTTCTCCTTCGACGCGCCGGTGAAGAAGAAGGGCTGCGGGAGACCGACGGGCAGGCCGTCCGTCTTGTTCCGCGGGTAGTTGAACTGGCCCTTCTCGAGGGTCAGGTACTTGAAGTTGATCCAGGCGATGCCGGCCTTGATCTGGTCCGGGGAGGCCGACTTCTTGAACATGTAGTCGGCGCCGCCGAACAGCGAGGTCTTGCCGCCGGGGATCGGGGCCATGCCGAGGTCCTCGAACTTGGCCTTGTACTGCTGGACGACCAGCGGGATGTCGTCGGGAGCGCCGACGTACATGCCGACGACGCCGGTGCCCATCGCCTTCTGGACGTCGCCCCACTCCTTGCCCGGGGTGGCGGGCATGCTGTTGTCCGTCCAGCGCATGTCGTGCAGCGTGGTCAGCAGGGTCTTGGCGCTGTCGTCGTTGAACGTCGCCTTCTTGCCGTCCTCGGACACCATGGTGCCGCCGAGGCCGTACAGCTCGGACGTGAAGTGCCAGCCGCCCTGGTTGCCGCCGGCGTTCTCGATGAAGCCGTGGATGCCCTTGCTGCCGAGCTTGTCCTCGATCTGCTTGGAGGCGGCGCGGACGCCTTCCCACGTGGTGGGCGGGTTGTTCGGGTCCAGACCGGCGTCCTTGAAGATCTTCCGGTTGTAGATCAGGCCCATCTGGTAGTTCGAGGTGGGCAGACCGTACAGCTTGCCGCCGTCCTTGAGGACGTCGAGGACACCGGGGTCGATGTCCTTGAGGTTCGGGACCGTCTTGTCGTTGACGTATTCCGTGATGTCGGCCGCCTGGCCGGCGTCCAGCACCTGCTGGAGGTCGGTCATGTACGTGTAGAACGCGTCGGTCTGGCTACCGCCCTGGAGCTGGGCGGTGAACTTGGCCGGGTCCTCGCAAGGGAACGCGTCCTTGCTGTTGACCGTGACGTTCGGGTACGTCTTGTTGAACTCGGCGACGTCGTCGATCCACTGCTGGCGCTCGGCCTTCTTCGTGGTCGGCGGCTCACAGTCGACCGTGATCGACACCTTGGTCTTCGGGTCCAAGGGGGTGCCGGCGCTGCTGGAGCTGCTGCTGGCCTTCGTTCCCGGGTCATCCTTCTTGTCGTCGCTGCTGGAACACGCGGCAGCGGACAATCCGATGCCCGCGACCAGCGCGACCGCCACCAGTCTGCGGTAGCCGATTCTGCTCATGTTCAAAACCCTTTCCCCTGAACCACTGCGCGTCGTTGGACTGCGATCTGGGACCCCCGCGGCACATGGTGCACGTGATGCTCGGCGCAGTTGCACGCCGCCGTTTCGGGTTGGCTCAACGTACTTAACCCGATAGATGTCCGCAAGATGTCGCGCGAATTTCGCAAAGACACGACTTGGTTACGACGTCGGACGGCTCGCAAGTGGAAGCGGGGTCACCGGCCGTGTGCTCGCGGACGGCCCGTGACGGCCCCTCCGCGGGCCCGGCGCGGGCCGGGCCGGAGGGGGTGCCCACGGGCCCGGGAGGGTCGCCCGGCGGGCCCCAGGCGGCCGCGGCCGGCGGGTCGCCGGGGGAGCGGACGGCGGGGGGGGGGGGGGGGGGGGGGGGGGGGGGGGCGTGGGTTGAAGTCGGCTGGGTGCGGCGTGCTTGGGCAGGCTTAAGCATGGGC
>NZ_JBVHMF010000002.1:443995-496547 GCF_055558595.1 Streptomyces sp. NPDC025721
CGCACCTAACAAGGCTCTCCCCCCCCCACGCCACCCCCCCCCCCCCCCCCCCCCCCCCCCCCCCCCCCCCCCCCCCCCCCCTCCCCCCCCCCCCCCCCCCCCCCCCCCCCCCCCCCCCGCGGTGGCATGGCTGAGCTCGGGCCGAGCCCGGGACGGGCTCAGCCCAGGTCCTGGCCCTGATCCTGGCTCGGGCCCTGGTCAACCCGGACCCGGCTCTGGCTCCGGCTCGGGCCCTGGCTCAGGTCCGGGTTCGCGGGTGACTCGTGGTGCGGGGTCAGACGTTGGCGCGGGCCTCCGGGTGGGGGAGGCGGGAGGGGTGCGGGGCGGGACCGGTGGAACCGCGTACTACCAGTTCCGGTTCGAAGAACAGCTCGTCGTGGTCGACCGACGCACCGCTGATCTCTCCGGCCAGCAGGTCCACGGCCGCCCGGCCCATCGCCTCGATCGGCTGCCGGACGGTGGTCAGCGGCGGCTCTGTGCAGTTCATCAGCGACGAGTCGTCGTAACCGATTACCGACACGTCCTCCGGCACCGAGAGCCGCCGTCTGCGAGCCGCCCTTATGGTGCCGAGCGCCAGCAGGTCGCTCGCGCAGATGAAGGCCGTGATGCCGCGCGCGAGCAGCCGACTGGCCGCCGCCTGGCCGCCCTCCAACGTGAAGAGCGCGTGCTCGACGGTCACCGACGGGTCGACCCGGCGGGCGGCGGCGAGCTTGCGGCGCGACGGTACGTGGTCGGGCGGGCCGAGCACGAGGGCTATCCGCTGATGGCCGAGCGAGATGAGGTGGTTCATCGCCTGCTCGACCGCGACCGCGTCGTCACAACTGACGCGCGGGAAGTCGAGATGGTCGATGGCCGCGTTCATCAGCACGGTGGGCAGATTGCGCTCGGCCAGCCGCGCGTAGTGGTCGTGCGGTGACTCGGCCTGGGCGTAGAGCCCGCCGAAGAAGACCACGCCGGAGACATGCTGCTGGAGCAGCAGTTCCACGTAGTCGGCCTCGGAGACGCCGCCCGCGGTCTGGGTGCACAGCACCGGGGTGAAGCCCTGCTGCGCCAGCGCGCCGCCGACCACCTCGGCGAAAGCCGGGAAGATCGGATTTTGCAGCTCGGGCATGACCATGCCGACCAGCCGGGCGCGTTCCCCCCGGAGCTGGGTGGGCCGTTCGTAACCGAGCACGTCAAGAGCGGTGAGGACCGCTGCCCGGGTTCCGTCGGAGACGCCAGGCTTCCCGTTCAGCACGCGGCTGACGGTGGCCTCACTCACCCCGACCTTCTTTGCCACCTCGGCAAGTCGTCGTGTCATGGCGTCGATTCTAGTACAGGTGGCGCAAGTTTCTTGCGGTGAATTTGCGAGATCTCTGCAAGCCATCCAAATTTTGCGAAATCCAATCGACATCTTGCTGTCTCATGCATGACATCTCTAGGGTGTGCGTCACCTCTGTGACTCCAGTCAGAAGGGACACCCCCCACCCCATGGACAACAGACGTCGTTCCACGGCCTGGTTGGCTTCCGCCACCGCGGCGGCGGTCGCCGCGGGCGGGCTCGCGCTCGCCGTGACGGCCCAGTCGGCCAGCGCCGCCCCCTCCGTATCGACCGTCTCGCCCTTCGCCGTGAGCGGAGGCGCGAGCGTCCCGTTCACCGAGTACGAGGCCGAGGCCGCCGCCACCAACGGCTCGGCGGTCGGCCCCGACTACACCCAGTCCACCGTCGCCTCCGAGGCGTCGGGCCGCCGCGCGGTCAGCCTCAACGGCCAGGGCAAGTACGTCGAGTTCACCCTGACCGCCCCGGCCAACGCGGTGGATGTCGCCTACAACCTGCCGCGCGGCGCCTCAGGCACCGTCTCGGTCTACGTCAACGGCACCAAGATCAGCCAGAAGCTGGCGGTCACCGCGCAGTACAGCTACGTCGACACGTCGTGGATCGCCGGTTCCAAGACCCACCACTTCTTCGACGACTCGCGGATCAAGCTGGGCCAGAATCTAGCCGCCGGCGCCAAGGTCAAGCTCCAGCTCGACGCGGGCGACACCGGCCAGGCCACCATCGACGTCGCCGACTTCGAGCAGGTGGCGGGGGCGGCGAGCGCCCCGGCGAACTCCATATCCGTCGTCAGCAACGGCGCCGACGCCACCGGGAGCGCCGACTCCACCAGCGCCTTCAACACGACCATCGCCCAGGCGAAGTCGCAGGGCAAGGAGGTCTGGATCCCGTCCGGCGACTTCAAGCTGGGCTCCACCATCCAGGCCGACGGCGTCACCATCCGCGGCGCGGGCAACTGGTACTCCGTCCTGCACAGCTCGCACCTGATCGACCAGACCAGCGCGAGCGGCAACACCAAGCTGTACGACTTCGCCGTCTTCGGCGAGGTCAGCGTCCGCAACGACGGCTCGCCCGACAGCTTCGTCACCGGCAGCCTCGGCCCGAACTCGGTGGTCTCCGGGATCTGGGTGCAGCGCGAGAAGTGCGGTCTGTGGCTGACCGGCAACAACAACAACCTCGTGGTGCAGAACAACCGCATCCTCGGCACCACCGCCGACGGCCTCAACCTGGACGGCAGCGCCAACGGCGTCCAGGTGAAGAACAACTTCCTGCGCAACCAGGGCGACGACAGTCTCGCCATGTGGTCGCTCGGCGCGCCCGACACGGGCAACACCTTCAGCAACAACACCATCGTGCAGCCCAACCTGGCCAACGGCATCGCGATCTACGGCGGCAGCAACAACACCGTCTCCAACAACGTGATCGCCGACACCAACGCGCTCGGCGGCGGCATCGCCATCTCCAACCAGGCGTTCCTCCAACCCTTCAACCCGCTGTCCGGCACCGTCACGGTCTCCGGCAACACCCTGATCCGTACCGGCGCGCTGAACCCCAACTGGGGCCACCCGATGGGTGCGTTGCGCGTCGACAGCTACGACTACGCGATCAACAACGACATCCGGATCAGCAACACGACCTTCATCGGCAGCCCGTACAGCGACTTCGAATTCGTCTCCGGCGGCGGCCACGGCTACACCATCAACGGCGTCACCGTCAGCGGCGCGACGGCCAGCAACACCGGCACGGTCGTGGTGCAGGCCGAGACGCCCGGCTCCGCGACCTTCACCAATGTGACGGCCACCGGCACCGGCGCGACGGGTACGTACAACTGCTCCTACCCGGCGAACCTGCCCGCCTTCACCATCAACCGCGGTGCGGGCAACAGCGGTTGGGACAGCAACTGGAACGACTGCTCCACCTGGCCGCAGCCGGGCTCGGGCAACCCGACCACCCCGCCGACCACGCCCCCCACCACCCCGGCCTCCGGCAACCTGGCCCAGGGGCACCCGGCCTCCGACACCGGTCACTCCGATGTCTACGTCGCGGGCAACGCGGTGGACGGCAACGCCAACAGCTACTGGGAGAGCACCAACAACGCCTTCCCGCAGTCGCTGACCGTGGACCTCGGCGCGGCCAGGACCGTCGGCCGGGTCGTCCTCAAGCTCCCGCCCGCCACGGCGTGGGCCACCCGTACCGAGACGCTGAGCGTCCTCGGCTCCACCGACAACAACACCTACAGCACGCTGAAGTCGTCCGCGGGCTACACCTTCAACCCCGCGAGCGGGAACACCGTCACCATCCCGGTGACTCCCGCGAGCGCCCGCTACGTACGGCTGACCATCACCGGCAACACCGGCTGGCCCGCGGGCCAGATCTCCGAGTTCGAGGTCTACTCCTCGTAGCGTGAGGGGTCGCGCGCCGGGCGGCGGTCCTCCGACAGGAGGCCGCCGTCCGGCGTTTCGCCGTTCTCCTGGAGGTGCAGCGCGCGCAGCGCGATCTCAGTGGCGAACCGGTCGTCGGGGCGCGCGAGTTGGTCGCCGAAAGCGCGGTCGAGGATACGGATCCGGTAGCGCACGGTCTGCGGGTGCACGCCGAGCTGGTCGGCGATCTGCGCCGCGGTGCCGCGGGTGGTCAGCCAGATCCGCAGGGTGTCGATCAGCCGGGCGCGCTGGGTGGCGGTCAGCCCGACCAGCGGCCCCAGATAGCGCTTGGCGATCTGCGCGACCAGCGCGGGATCGCCCAATAACCACAGCGGCAGCAGATGGTTCTCGCTCATCGCCACCGAGTCGTCGTCGATGATCCCGGCGTCGGCCAGCGCCAGTGTGTGCCGGGCCCAGCGCAGCGAATCCGCGGCCTCGCTCAGCGAGGTGGTCAGCCCGATCGCCGCCCGGCAGCCGTTGAGCGCCGCGTGCAGCCGCTCCCGCCGCTCGTCGGTGAACGGTCCCGGCACCAGCAGATGCGGCTCCGGGTCCGCGAAGTCCATCAGGATGTCCTTGTCGAGCGCCGCCCCGGCCGGACGCGTGTCGGGGGCGACCGCGATCAGCGTCACCTCCTCCGGCAGCGGCCACGCCGAGTGCTCGGCCAGTTCCGCCAGCGCGCTGCGCGCCACGGAGGCGCCGTTGAGAATCCGCCGCAGCAGTCGGCGGCGGCGATTGTCGGGCTCCTCGCCCAGTTCCGCCATCGCCTGCACATAGCCCTCGCGGGAGAGTTCGGCGAGATCGCCCATGTACGCGAAGAGCGCGTCGGCGAAGGTCAGCATGAAGGACGCCGACAGGTTGTATCGGCGGCCCACGCTGCGCACCCGGCGCAGCGCCACCTGGCAGCCGATGCGGTACGCGGCCTGGAGGTTGTCCAGGCTGCGGCCCTCGTACGCCTCGAAGCGGCCGAACTGGCGGCACAGGTCGTCGCGGAGCGCGGTGGTCGCGGTCGGCGCGGCCACCCGGTCGACGAAAGTGGCGATGCTCTGCTCGATACCGATTTTGATCACCCGGGCGTTCGGGCCCTCCAGTAAGTGGCCGTATTCGGGGATCGTGGTGACGATTTCCGTGGCCATCTCTTTTAAAAGGCTGGGGAGTTCCGGCCGCATGATGGCGGCGAACTCCCGTGGAATCGGACCGATTGATTCCGCCTGCTCCGGCGTCTGCCGCGTTACGGTCATGTCCGTACCCCCCTCCCGCGACGGCCCTGCTGGCCGGTGAACCGGTGAAGTGGTGTGCCACGCATGGTAGTCGCGGGCAACCTCGCTGCAACATAGACCAATCGCGTACGGAACGCAGCACCTTGCACACGGAAACGTGTCAGGCCCGCGACGGTGGGCGACGGCGACCGATGGCCATGGTTGCACTCCGGGTGATCGCCCGTCGGGCCGGCCGATGCGCGCACCGTGCGGCCGACTTGCTCACTTGCTTATAAAAAATCCCGGCGCACTGTTGCTTCCGTGACAGAAAAATACCCGAGAGTAGGGTCCGCCGGAGAATCTTGGCCGGGATTATTGCGCCTCCGGGTTACCCGTGCGTAACGTCCTGCTCCGCAAGGGCAACCGAGCGGAATCGGTGCCACGTTCCAGGTAGTGAGTCGTAACCGAATTCCCCTTCCCGCCACACATGGAAGACGCGGAAGCCGGTTTATCAGGTACGTCATCTCCCAGGAAGGATCAGCCCGTGCACAAGCTCTCCAGGACCGCCAAGGGAACCATGGTCACCGGTGCCGCGATGGCGGCGGCGCTCGGCCTCGCGGTCAGCCCGGCCTCGGCCGTCACGTACACCGTCTCGGGCAGCTCGTCGACCGGTGCGATCACCGCGACGGCCACCACGCCCACGCTGACCGACACCACCACGGGCACCAAGCTCACCTGCACCTCGTCGGCGGCCACCGCCACCGTGACCAACGGTTCGCACGGCGGCACCCTCGGCACCATCAACACCGTCTCGTGGAACACCTGCAAGGTCGGCGGCATCACCTTCTCCGTCGCCGCCCAGGGCACCCCGTGGACGCTGACCGGCACCGCCGCCACCACGTCCGCGGGCGTCACCACCGGCACGCTGACCGGCGTCAAGGCCACCCTGTCCGGTCTGTGCAACGCGACCTTCGCCGACCCCAGCGGCGTGGGCAACGGCGCCACCCTCAACGCCACGTACACCAACTCCACCCACACGCTGGCCATCACCGGCGGCACCCTCAAGGCGTACAACGTCTCCGGTCTGTGCCTCGGCCTGATCAACAACAACGACCTGGCCACCTACTCGGCCGGCTACGTCGTGACCCCCACGACGCTGAAGGTCGTCTCTCCCTGAGCCCCGCCCCTCGCGTAACACCGGCCGCCGCGACCGCTGAAGCCCGCGCCGGCCGAACCGGGACCCCGGACCGCCGCAGTGGCGGCCGGGGTCCCGAACACGCACTGGAGGACAAAACTCCGCTTGTGTTTTGTCATTCGGTGACAGGAAATCCGCCCCGGTCCACACCGTCGAATATTCGTCCGGTCGATCACTTGTGGGGCCTTATTACTCGACCGTAATGTCCTGCGTCGCCGACGCCTTCCTGAGGAGTTCCGTAATGAGGGGTGCCGTGAAGCCGCGCCGCGCGGTGCGGTTCGCCGCTGTCGCAGCGGCGGCGCTCCTGGCCGGACTGCTGCCAGGACCCGACTCCGCGGCCAGCGGCCCGGACGGCAAGGTGACCCTCGGATACGCGTGCGCCTTCCCCGCCGGTACGGCCGCCGACGGCTCCGGCGGCACCGACAAGGCCGTCGTCCAGGACGTCACCGTCGCGCTGGTGCAGAACTACCCGGACACCGCCGTGGTCGGAAAGCCCATCCAGCCGGGCGACCTGACGGCGACGGTCACCATGCCGCGGGCCGGCGCCGAGGCGCTGCTGCCCGCCGGCACCACAGCCCTGACCGGCGCCGCGAGCCTCACCGCCCATGTCGCGCAGGGCACTTCGCGAGCGGACGCCGTATGGCCGGGACTGACCGCCCCCTCGACACCCCTCAAGGGCGACGGGGACCTGGTGCTCACCTTCGGCGGCGCGGTGCCGCCGCTGACGGTCACCGCCTCCGGCGAAGTGCGCTTCACCGCTGGGGAGTTGGACCTCAAGCTCAGCCCCGTGACCGACCCCGCGTCCGCACCGCCCGACTCCCCGAGCACCGGCACCGACAGTGCGACCGGCACCGACAGCGACAGCGCGTCCGGCGCCGACAGCGCGTCCGGCGCCGACAGCGCGACCGGCACGGCCGCGGACTCCGCCGGTACGGGCCAGGCCGCCAAGGACGCCGCCGACATCATCGGCACCTGCGCCCCCAAGCCCGACCAGGGCGACCTCCTCGGTACCGTCTCCGTCCCCGGCACCCCCGGCGGCTCCTCGGGACCCGGCCACGCCACCGCGCCCGGCGGCTCCTCGGCCGCCGCCCCCACGCCGCGCACCGGCTCCCGCGCGGGCGTCGGCAAGACCGGCGAGGGCGCGGGCGACGGAGCCCCCGACGCCGCCCGGTCCGACGGCCGCAACACCATCACGCTGGCCTCGCCCCCGCACTCCGGCGTGCACGACTGCGAGGACCCGCCGGAGGGCGACACCGACCCCGCGGTCATGGACTCCATTCCCCGGCCGCCCAACGCCGTCCGCAGCCCCGGCCCCGGCGACCCGCCGTTCCCCCCGTACTCCCAGTGCGGTTACGTCACCGGCTACTCCAACGTCTTCAAGCTCAAGGGCGCCGCGGTCATCAACGACCTGACCAAGAAGCCGACCCGCGTCACCGTCGTGCAGAAGAGCATCTGGACGGAGTTCACCGACCCCGACCCGCTCAAGCAGTACTTCGAGATCGACTCGATCGCGAAGCTGGCCCTGCCGCCGTCCGACACCACCTTCCTGACCTTCGGGTTCGTGCCGGTCACCGCCCGGATGGAACTGCTCCCCAAGGGCCTGATGACCGTCGTCACGGTCGGCACCAGCAACCTCGGCACGATCACCACCAGCACCATCTACGGCAAGCAGGAACTGCGGCTGTCCGACGTCAAGGTCAACGGCGTACCGCTGGACGTCGGCGCCGACTGCCGCGCCTCGGCGCCGCTGGACATCAAACTCGTCGGCTACGACCGCAGTTCACTGACCGGCCGCCCGACCGGACCCACGGACTACGGAGTGCAGGACGGCGGGCCGCTGGCCCAGGACGACCTCTACATTCCCCCGTTCACCGGCTGCGGCAGCCACGGAGAGAACCTGAATTCCCTCTTCACCTCGGCGATATCGGGGCACGGCAACTCACTGAATCTCATCCAGGGACCGCTGTGCGTGCCCATCGCGGCCTCGGGATGCGATCCGGAGATCGCCTTTCCCGAACCGCCCCACCACTGATCAGCTCCGGGAGGTGCAATGGGAATCGAAGTGATCGTCGAAGGACTCACCAAGTCCTTTGGTACGCAGAACGTCTGGCAGGACGTCACGCTCACACTGCCGCCCGGTGAAGTCAGCGTGATGCTCGGCCCTTCCGGAACCGGCAAGACGGTATTCCTGAAATCGCTCATCGGCCTGCTCAAGCCCGAACGCGGCCGGGTGCTCGTCGGCGGCGTCGACATGGTGAACAGCCCGGAGCGCGACATCTACGAGGCGCGCAAGATGTTCGGCCTGATGTTCCAGGACGGCGCGCTCTTCGGGTCGATGAACCTCTTCGACAACATCGCCTTCCCGCTGCGCGAGCACACCAGGAAAAAGGAGTCCGAGATCCGCCGCATCGTCATGGAGCGGGTCGACATGGTCGGCCTCCTCGGTGCCGAGGGCAAACTGCCGGGCGAGATATCCGGCGGCATGCGCAAACGCGCGGGACTCGCCCGCGCCCTGGTGCTCGACCCGCAGATCATCCTGTGCGACGAACCCGACTCCGGCCTCGACCCGGTCCGCACCTCGTTCATCTCGCAGCTCCTCATCGACCTCAACGCGCAGATCGACGCGACGATGCTGATCGTCACCCACAACCTCGACATCGCCTCGACCGTGCCCGACAACATGGGCATGCTCTTCCGCCGCGAACTGGTCGCCTTCGGCCCCCGCGAGCTGCTGCTCACCAGCAACGAACCGGTCGTACGGCAGTTCCTCAGCGGACGCCGCGACGGACCGATCGGGATGTCGGAGGAGAAGGACGAAGCGGCCCTGGCCCGCGAGCAGTTGAACGGCCGCGAACTGCCCGCGGCCCCGCGCCGCGTCGCGCCGCAGCTCGAACCGTCACCCGGACTGCCGCCCCGGCAGGCGGTACAGCGCCGCAGGGCCCGCGTCCTGGCCATGTGGGACCAGCTCCCGGCCGCGACCCGCGAAGCCGTACAGGCCGGACTCGTCCCCGTCCAGGGGGAGCCCGCATGACCGCGCCCGTACGGGTCCCGGGACCGGGACCCGAGCCGACCCCGCCGCGCCCCGAACGCGTCACCGTGCCGCGCCGCCCGATCCCCGGCACCGGCGCGCTGCGCGAGACCGGGCAGCTCATGACGCTCGCCGCCACCACCGTGCGCGACACCTTCCGCAGGCCGTTCCAGATGCGCGAACTCATCGAGCAGTTCTGGTTCGTGGCCAGCGTGACGATCCTGCCCGCCGCCCTGGTCTCGATCCCCTTCGGCGCCGTCATCGCCCTGCAAGTCGGCTCACTGGCACAGCAGTTGGGCGCCCAGTCGTTCACCGGCGGCGCCAGCGTGCTGGCCGTCATCCAGCAGGCGAGCCCGCTGATCGTCGCCCTGCTCATCGCGGGCGCGGGCGGCAGCGCCATCTGCGCCGACCTCGGCTCGCGCAAGATCCGCGAGGAACTGGACGCGATGGAGGTGATGGGCGTCTCCCCGGTGCAGCGGCTGATCGTGCCGCGCGTCCTGGCGACGATGCTCGTCGCGGTCTTCCTCAACGGCCTGGTCTCGGTCGTCGGCACCGCGGGCGGCTACTTCTTCAACGTCATCGTCCAGCACGGCACCCCCGGCGCGTACCTGTCCAGCTTCTCCGCGCTCGCCCAGCTCCCCGACCTGTACATCAGCGAGATCAAGGCCGTGATCTTCGGCTTCATCGCGGGCATCGTCGCCGCCTACCGCGGCCTGCACCCCAAGGGCGGCCCCAAGGGCGTCGGCGACGCGGTCAACCAGTCCGTCGTCATCACCTTCCTGCTGCTGTTCCTGGTGAACGTCGTCCTGACCGCGATCTACCTCCAGCTCGTCCCGCAGAAGGGAGCCTGAGCGATGGCGCTCCTGGACAAGGACACCCCGCAGGCCGAGCCGCCGCCCGAAGGACCACGGCCGCGCCGACGCCGGAACACCGGCCGCTGGCTGCACTGGCTGGACGAGACCGGCGACCACTTCATCTTCCACATCACCGCCGTGCTGTGGATACCGCGCACCCTGCGCCGCTACCTCAAAGAGGTCCAACGCCTGCTCGCCGAGGTCGTGTTCGGCAGCGGCGGCCTCGGCGTCATCGGCGGCACCGTCGGCGTGATGATCGGCATGACCCTCGCCACCGGCACCGTCGTCGGCCTCCAGGGCTACGCGGCGATGAACCAGCTCGGCACCGCCGCGTTCACCGGCTTCATCTCCGCCTACTTCAACACCCGCGAGATCGCCCCGCTCGTCGCGGGCCTGGCCCTGTCGGCCACCGTCGGCGCCGGATTCACCGCCCAGCTCGGCGCGATGCGGATCAACGAGGAGATCGACGCGCTGGAGGGCATGGGCCTGCGCAGCATGCCGTACCTGGTCACCACCCGGATCATCGCCGGGGTCGTCGCCATCGTCCCGCTCTACGGCATCGGCCTGCTCAGCAGCTACGTCGCCTCCCGGATGGTCACCGTCATGTTCAACGGCCAGTCCGCGGGCACCTACGACCACTACTTCAACCTCTTCCTGTCCCCCCAGGACGTCCTGCTCTCCGGACTGAAAGTGCTGATCTTCAGCGTCATCGTGATCCTCGCCCACTGCTACTACGGGTTCACCGCCAAGGGCGGCCCCGCGGGCGTCGGCATCGCCGTCGGCCGCTCGGTGCGCAACGCCATCGTGATCATCTCGATCACCGACTTCTTCCTCAGCCTGGCGATCTGGGGCGCCACCACGACGGTGCGGGTGGCGGGATGACCACCACCGACACCCGTCCCGCCGGAGCGCCCCCGGCCCCGCGCCGCCGCCCGACCGGCGGCGCCACCGCCCGCCGCAGGACCGCCGGCGTCGTCTTCCTGCTGGTGCCCGCGCTGCTGGCCTGGCTCGCGGTCGCCGTCTACGACAAGACGTTCAGCGACACCGCGACCGTCCACCTGGAGACCGGCACCGTCGGCAACGAGATGCACCAGGGCGCCGACGTGAAACTGCGCGGGGTCGTCGTCGGCCGGGTCGCCTCCATCAGCGCCGACGGCGACGGCGCCCGGCTCAACCTCGCCATCGACCCCGGCCAGCTCAAGCGCATCCCCGCGGACGTCACCGCGCAGATGCTGCCCACCACGCTGTTCGGCGAACGCTTCGTGGCCCTCGTACCTCCCGCGGGCACCGACACCACCGGTGGCGGCCCCACCCTCGCCGCCGACAGCACCATCGCCCAGGACCGTTCCAGCGACGCCATCGAGCTCCAGCAGGTGCTCGACAACGTGCTGCCGCTGCTCACCGCCGTCCAGCCCCAGAAGCTCGCCGCGACCCTCAACGCCGTCGCGACCGCGCTCGACGGCCGCGGCACCCAGCTCGGCACCACCCTCGTCCAGCTCGACCGCTACCTGACCAAGCTCAACCCCGAACTGCCCGTGCTGAACGACGACATCAAGCAGCTCGTCACCGTCAGCCACGTCTACAACGCCGCCGCGCCCGACATCGTGCAGGCCCTCACCGACTTCACCAGGACCAGCGGCACCATCGCCGAGGAACAGGCCGACCTCAACAGCGTGTACGGCAGTACCACCGCCACCGCGCAGGACCTGACGACGTATCTGCGGCAGAACAAGGACACCATCATCCGGCTGACCGCCGACAGCCGCGGCACCCTCGGGCTGCTCGCGAAGTACTCCCCGTCCTTCCCCTGCACGCTGCGCACCCTGGCCGCCTTCGTCCCCGTCATGGACAAGGCGCTCGGCAAGGGCACCCACGAGCCGGGCCTGCACGTCGACCTCACCAGCGTGCCGTCCCGCGGCAAGTACGTACCCGGCAAGGACACCCCGGTGTACGACGCGAGCGGCGGCCCGCAGTGCTACCCGGTCCCGTACACCGGCCGCGGCGGCGCACCGGCCGCGACGCACTCCACGAAGTCCGCGACCTCGCCGACCGCCACCACGTCCACCACGTCCACGGCGTCCACGGCGTCCACGTCCAGCGTGACCACCACCGACTCCCCGGCCAACTCCCCGCAGGAGAACGAGCTGATCAACGAACTCCTCGCGCCGGGCATCGGCACCGACCCCGGCTCGCTCCCCGACTGGAGCAGCCTGCTCACCGGTCCCGTCTACCGAGGGGCGGAGGTGACGGTGCGGTGAAGCGCCGCAGCCTCGTCGGACCGATCGTCAAGTCGCTGATCTTCATCCTGGTCACCGCGCTGGCCACCACCGTCCTCGCGGTGAGCATCGCGGGCGGAACCGACGTCGGCGACACCTCCGGCTACAACGCCCGGTTCACCGACGCCACCGGCCTCACCTCGGGCGACAGCGTCCGGATCGCCGGGGTCAAGGTCGGCCAGGTCGACTCGATCAAGGTCGTCGACCACCGCGTCGCGCAGGTGCACTTCTCGGTGCAGCGCGCCCGGAAGCTGCCCGGCTCGGTGACCGCCACCATCAAGTACCTCAACATGGTCGGCCAGCGGTACATCGACCTCCAGCAGGGCACGGGACCGGTCGGCCAGGCGCTCGCCCCCGGCGACACCATCCCGCTCCAGCGCACCACCCCGGCCCTCGACCTCACCCAGCTCTTCAACGGCTTCCAGCCGCTGTTCCAGGGCCTGTCGCCCAAGGACGTCAACCAGCTCGCGGGCGAGATCGTCCAGGTGCTCCAGGGCGAGGGCGGCACCGTCGACAGCCTGATCAGCAACGTCGGTTCGCTGACCACGACGCTCGCCGCCAAGGACAAGGTGATCGGCCAGGTCATCGACAACCTCAACTCGGTGCTCACCACGGTGAACACCCGCGAGGCCGGGTTCAACGACCTGGTGACCTCGCTCCAGCAGCTCGTCAGCGGCTTCGCCTCCGACCGCGAACCGATCGGCCAGTCGATCACCGCGATCTCCCAACTCACCACCAGCACCGCCGGGTTGCTCACCGACGGCCGCCAGCCGCTGAAGGACTCCATCGCCCAGCTCGGCCGGCTGTCCACCAACCTCGCCGACAACACACCGCAGTTGGAGAACTTCCTCACCAAGACCCCGGCCAAGCTCCAGACCATCGGCCGGCTCGCCTCCTACGGCTCCTGGCTCAACCTCTACCTCTGCCAGGCCACCGTCGCCGGGGTCACCACCTCCGACGGCAGCAAGCCGCCCACCGGCATAGCGATCACCGAATCGAGGTGCCGGTCATGAACCGCCCCCGCATACCGACCCCGCGCCTCCGCTTCCGCGCCCCCGCGCGCCGGGGCCGCCCCCTCTTCCGGCCGCTGCGCGAACGCAGCCCCGTCCTCGTCGGCACCGTCGGCCTGCTCGTGCTCGCCCTGGCCGGCCTGGTCGCGTACAACGCGGACGCGCTCCCGCTGATCGGCGGCGGCACCACGTACAGCGCGAGCTTCACCGAGGCCGCCGGGCTCAGGTCCGGCAACGAGGTGCGGGTCGCGGGCGTCAAGGTCGGCAAGGTCACCGGGGTGTCGCTGGACGGCGCCCAGGTCAAGGTCACCTTCCGCGTCAAGGACACCTGGATCGGCGACGCCAGCACCGCCGCCATCGGCATCAAGACGCTGCTCGGCGAGAAGTACCTGGCCGTCGACCCGCTCGGCAGCCGCGCGCAGAACCCCGGCCAGCGCATCCCCAGGACCCGCACCACCTCGCCGTACGACGTCACGCAGGCGCTCGACGGCCTCGGCAACACCCTCGGGTCGATCGACACCACGCAGCTCGCCGCCAGCTTCCAGACCCTCTCCGACACCTTCAAGGACACCCCGGCTTCGGTACGCAGCGCCGCCACCGGCCTGTCGTCGCTGTCGCGGACCATCTCCAGCCGGGACGCCCAGCTCGCCGACCTGCTCGCGGGCAGCAAGCAGCTCACCAAGACCCTCTCCGACCAGAACAGCCGCTTCCAGACGCTGATCTCGGACGGCAACCTGCTGCTCGGCGAGATCCAGAAGCGCCGCGACGCCATCCACGCGCTGCTCACCGGCACCCAGGACCTCGGCACCCAGCTCAACGGCCTGGTCGCCGACAACAACCGGCAGCTCGGCCCGACCCTGGACGCCCTCGACCGGGTCACCGGCGTACTGCTCGCCAACCAGTCCAGCCTCGACAAGGCGTTCGCCCTGGCCGGGCCCTACTACCGGCTGGTCGGCAACACCCTCGGCAACGGCCGCTGGTTCGACAGTTATCTGTGCGGCCTGGTCCCCAAGAGCTATCTGCCCCCGGGCACCCAGCCGACGACCGGGTGCGAGCCGCCCAAGGCGACGGGAGGCACATCGTGAAGGCATCCATCGGCCGCGCCGCGCGAGGGCGGCGGGCCATCGCCCTCGGCACGGTGCTCGCCGTCGTCCTCGCGGCCCTCGCCTACGGCGGCGTACGCCTCTTCGGCGGCCCCGACGGCACCAGGATCACCGCCTACTTCGACCACGCCGTGGGCGTCTACGCCGGATCCGACCTGCGCGTGCTCGGCGTCAAGGTCGGCACCGTCGACTCGGTGAAGCCGCAGGGCAAGCAGGTCAAGGTCGTGCTGGTCCTCGACCACGGGGTGAAGGTCCCGGCGGGAGCCGGCGCCGTCGTCGTCGCGCCCAGCGTCGTCGCCGACCGCTACATCCAGCTCACCCCGGCCTACACCGGCGGCCCCCGGATCACCGCGGGCACCGTCATCCCGGCCACCCGCACCGCGAGCCCCGTCGAGGTCGACCAGCTCTACGAGAGCATCACCCGGCTCAGCGACGCCCTCGGCCCGAACGGCGCCAACGCCACCGGCGCCCTGTCGAACCTCCTCGACACCGGCGCGAAGAACCTCGACGGCAACGGCAAGGCCATCGGCGACAGCATCGACCAGCTCGGCCAGGCCACCAAGACCCTCAACGGCCACAGCGACGACCTCTTCGCGACCCTGTCCTACCTCCAGTCCTTCACCACCATGCTGAAGAACAACGACGGCAAGGTACGGGCCGCCACCGACCAACTCTCCACCGTCAGCGGCTTCCTGGCCGAGGACAAGGAGAACCTGGGCGGCGCGCTGCACCAACTGTCCACCGCGCTCGGCCAGGTGAAGACCTTCATCCAGGACAACCGGGCCCGGCTGAAGACCAGCATCGGCAAACTCGCCCCGATCACCCAGACGTTGGTCGACCAGCGCGCCTCACTCGCCGAACTCCTCGACACCGCGCCGCTGGCCGCCGACAACCTCCTCAACGCCTACGATCCGCAGCACGGCACCATCGACGGGCGCGCCAACATCAACGAACTGAGCATGGGCGGCGACATCTCGCCCGCCGCCGCCAAGGACACCGCAAGGACCGGCTCCGACTTCACGCCCGCGGCCAAGGACGCCAAGACCCTGCCGCTGCCCCTGCCGGCGGTCGGCACCGTCTACACCAAGGGGGCGGCCCGATGAAGCGTCCGCACACCCGGGGGAGCGCCGCCACCGTCGGCGGGACCGCGCTGCTCGCGCTCGCCCTCGCCGGCTGCTCGCTGAACGTCCAGAACGTGCCGTTGCCCGGCGGCGCCGACCTCGGCGGCCACCCCTACACCGTGAAGGCCGACTTCGCCGACGTCCTCGACCTCGTCCCGCAGGCGTCCGTACGCGTCAACGACGTCGCCGTCGGCCGCGTCACCAAGATCGGCCTCGGCGCCGACGGCTGGTCCGCGACCGTCACCATGAAGGTCAACGGCAAGGTGAGACTGCCCGCCAACGCGTACGCGCACCTGGAACAGTCCAGCCTGCTCGGCGAGAAGTACATCCAGCTCTCCGCGCCGCCCGGCACGCGGGCCGCCAGCGGCACCCTGCGCGACGGCGCCGTCATCCCCGCCTCGCGCACCAACCGCAACCCCGAGGTCGAAGAGGTCTTCGGCGCACTGTCCATGCTGCTCAACGGCGGCGGCGTCGCCCAGCTCAAGACCATCTCGGTGGAGCTGAACAAGGCCCTGACCGGCAACGAACCGCAGATCCGCTCCATGCTCCACCAGGTCGACACGCTCGTCAGCGACCTCGACGCCCACAAGCAGGACATCACCGACGCGCTCGACGGCGTCAACGAACTGTCCGCCACCCTCGCCGCCCGCGACCAGAAGATCGGCACCGTACTGACCGGCCTCAGCCCCGGACTGAAGGTGCTGGAGCAGCAGCGCGGCTCGCTGGTCACCATGCTGCGCTCGCTGGACACGCTCTCCGGCGTCGCGGTGGACACCGTCAACCGCAGCAAGGACGACATGGTCGCCGACCTCAAGGCCCTCGCGCCCACCCTGCGACGGCTCGCCGACGCGGGCGACGCGCTGCCCGACTCGCTCCAGGTGCTGGTCACCTACCCGTTCACCGACGAGGTCCTCAACGGCGTCAAGGGCGACTACCTCAACGTCTACCTCGACCTGACCGCCGTACCCGGCACGCAGCTCATCCCCGAGATGCCCGCGTCCGGGAACGTCTACCCGCCCGACCCCGAGAACCCGATGTCCGCGCACACCAAGGCCGACCGGACGACGACGGTCGACAAGAAGCTGCGGGAGGCGGGCATCCCGCTGCCGCTGCCGTCGGTCACCGGCTCGACCAGGACCGGGGGCCGCTGATGCTGACCCGCGTCACCATCGCCAAGAACATCGCCTTCCTGCTGATCGCCGTGCTCGTGCTCGGCTTCATCGGCGTCCGCTACGCCGACCTCGGCCGGTACGTGGGCCTGCGCGGCTACTACACCGTCAAGGTCGAACTCCCCGAAGCGGGCGGCCTGTTCGAGCACGCCAACGTCACCTACCGCGGCGTCTCGGTCGGCCGGGTCGGCCCGATCAGACTCACCGACGACGGAGTGGAGGCGTCGTTGCGGATCAACGACTCCGCGCCGCACATCCCCTCCCACCTCAAGGCCGTCGTCGCCAGCCTGTCCGCCGTCGGCGAGCAGTACATCGACCTGCGGCCGACCACCGACCAGGGGCCGTATCTCGCCGACGGCTCCCGCGTCGAACGCGCCGACACCACCATCCCCGCGCCCGTCACCAACCTGCTCACCAGCGTCAACAGCCTGGCCGGATCGGTCCCGTTGAAGTCCCTTCAGACCGTCGTCGACGAATTCGGCAAGGCGTTCGCGGGACAGGGCGACAACCTCCAGTCGCTGCTCGACACCAGCGGCGAGTTCATCTCCGCCGCGGACATGAACCTGCCCGGCAACATCACGCTGATGGCCGACGGGCGGACGGTGCTGCGCACGCAGGCCGACGAGGGCGACGCCATCAAGTCCTTCGCCAGCAGCGCAAGTCAGCTCGCCAAGCAGCTCAACGACTCCGACACCGACCTGCGACGGCTCATCGCCGCGGCGCCCGACGCGGCGGGACAGGTCAGCGCGCTGCTGCGGGACGTCGGACCCCAACTCAGCGTCGTCCTGGCCAACTTGCTGACCACCTCGGACGTGGCCGTCACCAGACAGCACGGCATCGAGGAATTCCTGGTCAAGGTGCCCGCGGTGGCCGCCGCCGGATCGACGGCGGTGGACGGCAAGGGCCTGCACTTCGGCATGGCCGTCACCTTCTTCTCCCCGCTGCCCTGCACCTCCGGATACGGCGGCACCACGTACCGCAACGGCCTCGACACCAAGGCGCCCGCCACCGCCCTGAACACCGCGGCCCGCTGCACCGCCCCCGCCTCCTCCGGCACCGACGTGCGCGGCTCGGCCAACGCCCCGAGCGGCGGGGGCGTCCCGAACCCCGTGCAGCCCGGCTCGGTGCTGCCGACCGGCGCCGGGCCCCCGTCCGCCGCGGGCCCGTCCACCGGGACGACGACGTACGGCACGAGCGTGCTGCCGGGAGCGCTGGGCCTGCCCTCGCTGCCGACCGGGCCCAGCGGCGGCACGATGGCGGATCTGCTCGGCCTCGGTGACACGCGCTCCGGGGACACGGGCTTCGGGGGCACCCGATGAGCGCCCGCCGGTCCACCCTGGTCTGGGTCACCGCGTGGGCGGTCGCCGCCGTGGTGTGCGCGCTCGGCGCCTGGTCATACGCGGACACGCGCGGCGACGGCACGCTCAATTACGCCAAGGCCCGCGACGCCGTACTGACCGACGGGCAGCGGGACATCACCCGGCTGAACACGGTGGACGCGGCCCACCTGGACCGCGATCTCGCGGCCTGGCTGGACACGACGACCGGGCCGCTGCACGACCGCATGAGCCGTACGCACACCGCGGACGCCGCCGCGCTCAAGCAGTCCGGCACCTCCACCCGGGGCACGGTCACCGACGCGGCGGTCACCGAACTCGACACCAGGGCCGGTACGGCGAAGCTCATCGCGACCGTGCAGGTCCGGGTCATGCCGCGCGGCGGCGCGGCCACCACCGACCGCAAGCGGTTCGAGGCGGGCCTGTCCCGTACCTCGGACGGCTGGAAACTCACGGCGCTCACCGCGGTGCCCGTCGGCGCGAGCTAGGAGAGGCGGCCCAGTGAGCACCACGCATGAGCCCGAGGCCGAGGCGGCGGAGGCCGAGGCGCCGCAGACCGACGCATCGGGGGCCGCCGCTCCGGACGAGGCGGAGGCCAACGAGGCCGCCGCCGGACGGCGTTGGCGGTGGCCGTACGGTGCGCGGCGTACGGCGGCGGTCGCCGCGATCGTGCTGCTGCTCCTCGGCGGCGGCGGATTCGGTTACGCGGCCCACCGGTTGACCGACCCGGCCGCGACGGACAACCGCGCGCTGACCGACACCGAGGCGACCAACCGGGTCGTCGGGGACGTCAGCAACGCGCTCGGCAAGATCTTCGCGTACACGCCGGAGGACACCGGGTCGACGGAGCGGGCCGCCCGCGACCTGCTGGACGGCGCGGCGGCCGACCAGTACCAGGCGCTGTTCGGGCAGATCCGGCAGCGCGTCGCCGAGCAGCAACTCACCCTGACCACACGGGTGGTGCGCGCCGGGGTCGTCCGGCTCACCGCCGACCACGCCCGGCTGCTGGTCTTCCTCGACCAGACCGCCCAGCGCAAGGGCGCCGCGGCCACCAGCGCGGCGGCCCAACTCTCGGTCACCGCCAGGCTCGACGGCGACCACTGGCGGATCACCGATCTCAAGGCCCGGTAGGAGGAAGACGGATGGCACGGATGCCCTTCAAGGGTGGCGGCGGGTCGCGGGACCGGCTCGGGGCGCGGCTGCGCGCGCCGGGCCGGTCGCTGCTCGCCACGGCCGTCGCGCTCGCCGTCGCCGCGGCGGTCGCCGCCGCCCTGACCGGCTGGTCCTGGTACGGGGCCGCGCACGACGACGACGCGGCCTTCGCCCGGACCCGCGACACGGTGCTCGCGGCGGGGGAGCAGGCGGTGCAGAACATGAACACCCTGGACCACTCCGACGTCGACCACGGGCTCGACATCTGGGAGAGCTCCACGACCGGCGACCTGCACAGCCAACTGGTCCAGGGGCGGGCCGCGTTCGAGAAGCAGGTGCAGCAGGCCCAGACGGTCAGCACCGCGAAGATCCTGTCCGGCGCGGTCACCGAACTCGACACCAGGACCGGCAAGGCCAGCGTCATGATCGCGCTGCGGATCACCGTCGAGGCGCCCAAGGCCAAGCCCGCGGTCAAGGAGAGCCGGATGCTCGGCGAACTCACCCGCACCGACACGGGCTGGAAGCTCAGCGCCCTCGGCCAGGCCCCGATGGGCGACAGCGCCGCGGACCCGTCCGCGTCCTCGCCCCCGAGCGGCGGCACCGCCACCGCGAGGCCGTCCCCGTCCACCACCGACGGCCAGTAAGCCGCCCCGCCGTCCGCGAGAGGACCGCCGCCCATGTCGACCACCCGCCACCTCATCAACCGCCAACGCCGCCTGGCGGCCACCGCGCCGCCGCGCGAGCGCGTGACCCGCACGGCGGAAGCCGCCACCGACATCCACTCCGACTCCGACACCGCCACCGACATCCACTCCGACACCGGCCCGGAGACCGAGGCGGAGGGCGGCGACCGTTCGGAGCGCCCCGCCCGGGGCCGCGCCGCGACCGCCGTCCGCACCCGCCCGGCCCGGCCGCCGCGTACGTCCGACAAGGCCGCCGACGTCACCGCTGACGTCACCGCCGGGACTCCCACCGGCACGGCCGCCGACGCTGAACCCGAGGCCGGGAGCGGCCCGCGCAAGTGGCGCCCGCGCCCCGTCACCGTCCTCACCGTCGGCCTCGCCCTGCTGACCGTGCTGCTCGGCGGCCTCGCCGCCTGGTCCGCGGGCAAGGCGTCCGACCTGCGCGACTCGGTGGCCTCCGGCAACACCGCGCTGACCGACACCGCCCGCACCAGCGAGGTCAAAGGCACCGTCGCCCAGGCCGTGAACGCGGTCTTCTCCTACAACTACGCCGACACCGCCCGCACCGACGACGCGGCCAAGCGCGTACTGACCGGAAAGGCCGTCCAGCAGTACGCGACGATGCTCGCCCAGGTCCGCGCCCAGGCACCGGCGCAGAAGCTCGTGCTGACCACGACCGTCACCGACACCGGCGTGGAACTGCTCGACGGCGACCGCGCCCGCATCCTGGTCTTCGCCGACCAGAGCAACACCAGCACCGCCAAGTCCGCGAACGCGGCGACCACTTACGCGGCGGCGATGTTCGCGGTGGACGCCGTCCACCAGGACGGCACCTGGAAGATCGCGAGCATCGATACCTTCGGGTAGCGCGGACCCCACAGTTAGCGGTCGCGGCCAGCGGTTGGTGAGGCGCCAGCCGGCGTCCAGCAGATAGCCGACGACGGCGGGCCCCGCGACGGCCGCCGCCACGCGTGCGTGTGCCCACGGGTACGGCTCCTCGTACGGGTACGCAGCTGTGGCGAACAGACGTACGTCTTAGGTAAGGCTACCCTTATTAAAACGCCGGCCGTTTCGCGCCGTCACCGATCAGGCGCCGCGATCAGGCGCCGCGCGATGATGAAGGACTCGTCGCGGGCAGGCACTATGGGGGAGAGGGCCCCCGCAACGCGCCGGAAATCGCGTGATGGGATGCTCGGCTCGCAATCCCGGATGTGCGTCCCCGATATGGCCAGTGGCGGGGAGCAGGTGGCCTGACCGGCAAGGATGGATGGATATGGACAAGCAGCAGGAGTTCGTTCTCCGCACCCTGGAGGAGCGGGACATCCGCTTCGTCCGCCTGTGGTTCACCGACGTGCTCGGCTACCTGAAGTCGGTCGCCGTCGCACCGGCCGAACTGGAACAGGCCTTCGACGAGGGCATCGGCTTCGACGGCTCCGCCATCGAGGGCTTCGCCCGGGTGTACGAGTCCGACATGATCGCCAAGCCGGACCCCAGCACCTTCCAGATCCTGCCCTGGCGCGCCGAGAGCCCCGGCACCGCGCGCATGTTCTGCGACATCCTCATGCCCGACGGCTCCCCGTCGTACGCCGACCCGCGCTACGTCCTCAAGCGCGCGCTCGCCAAGACCTCCGACCTCGGCTTCACCTTCTACACCCACCCCGAGATCGAGTTCTTCCTGCTCAAGGACAAGCCGATGGACGGCGGGCGGCCGACCCCCGCCGACAACTCCGGCTACTTCGACCACACCCCGCAGAACGTCGGCATGGACTTCCGCCGCCAGGCCATCACGATGCTGGAGTCCATGGGCATCTCGGTGGAGTTCTCGCACCACGAGGGCGCCCCCGGCCAGCAGGAGATCGACCTGCGCTACGCCGACGCGCTCTCCACCGCCGACAATGTGATGACCTTCCGGCTCGTCATGAAGCAGGTCGCCCTCGAACAGGGCGTGCACGCCACCTTCATGCCCAAGCCGTTCTCCGAGCACCCCGGCTCCGGCATGCACACCCACCTGTCGCTCTTCGAGGGCGACCGCAACGCCTTCTACGAGTCGGGCGCGGAGTTCCAGCTCTCCAAGGTCGGCCGCTCCTTCATCGCGGGCCTGCTCCGGCACGCCGGTGAGACCGCCGCGGTCACCAACCAGTGGGTCAACTCCTACAAGCGGATCTGGGGCGGCTCCCAGCGCACCGCTGGCGCGGGCGGCGAGGCCCCCTCGTACATCTGCTGGGGCCACAACAACCGCTCGGCCCTGATCCGTGTCCCCATGTACAAGCCCGGCAAGACCGGCTCCACCCGCGTCGAGGTCCGCTCGATCGACTCCGGCGCCAACCCCTACCTCGCCTACGCCGTCCTCCTCGCCGCGGGCATGAAGGGCATCCAGGAGGGCTACGAACTCCCGGCCGGCGCCGACGACGACGTCTGGGCCCTGTCCGACTCCGAGCGCCGCGCCCTCGGCATCGAGCCCCTCCCGCAGAACCTCGGCGAGGCCATCACCCTCATGGAGCGCAGCGAACTCGTCGCCGAGACCCTCGGCGAGCACGTCTTCGACTTCTTCCTGCGCAACAAGAAGCAGGAGTGGGAGGAGTACCGCTCCGAGGTCACCGCCTTCGAGCTGCGGAAGAACCTCCCGAACCTGTAGCCGAGAGGAGCTGCTCGGCCTGCGGGGTGCGGCGGTAGTAGACGCGGTGGCCGTGGCGGGTCCGGGTGAGGAGACCCGCCCGGTGCAGGCGCGTGAGGTGGTAGGAGACGGTCGACGGGTCCAGGTGGTGGAGCTCGGCCAGCTCCGTGGTGGTGAGGGGGCGGCCCAGCGACAGCAGCAGGCTGTGCCGGGTGGCCCCCAGGACGTCGGCCGCCGGGTGGCCGCCCTGTGCGGCGCGGCGGCCTGACGGAGCGCGGGACACCGGATAGCAGAGCATCGTGTCGTGCTGGAACATCGGGTCGAGGCCCGGCGTCAGGTCCCCGGTGACGGTGGGGATCATGACGACGGCCGGCGCGTGCGGCACCGTGGTGCGGAACGGGCTGCGGACGGTCAGTGTGCCGTCGTGCCAACTGGTGTCCGGATGCAGGGAATCCAGGACCGCGCCGGTTCCCTGCCGGGCCATGAGCTGGGAACGGGCGTTGATATCGGCTTCGAGGCGGCCACGGATCACCGGCCAGCGCGCTGCGAGTGTGTGGTTCCACAAAGCGTGCAGTTCCTGAGCCGCTTTCTGGACGAATGCGGTTTCCCCCCGGTCGAGTTGGCTCAGGACCGGCGCGGACAGCTCGGTTCCGGGAAAGCCCTGACCGGCGAAGCCCGTGGTGAACACGGTGATTTCCTGCACCAGCCGGGTCGGCGCGAGGGTGGCTATCCGGTGGAGTTCGTCATCCAGGCTGGGCGCGAACCGCGCGGGCGCGGGGCTGATGAAATCCGGCAGCCACACCTCGCCCTGGAAGAACCCCGCCAGCAGGGGCATCTGCCGGTCGTGCAGCAGCCGCGGCAGCGCGCCGAGCCGTTCCCCGCGGCGGGACGACCTCATGGCGGTGGACAGGACACCGAACAGTTCGACCATCGGTGAGATGGCGAACCGGGTCCTGGCCAGCTCGGCCGGGCCCAGCGACAGACGCAGCATGATGCCTTCCCGGACGGATCGGGCGGACGTCCGAACCGCCAGCCAAACATTGGAACGTCATCCAATCAATGGCAATCCCGGCCAACGTCGGCGTCTACTTGGGGCTGCCCGGAGAATCGGTGCGCGTTTACGCGCGACCGTGAACGGCAATGCGTCGGCACGGCTCCGGGTGCGGAATTCGGTCAATTCCTGCGAACAAGGAGGCCCTTGAGTATGCGTATCGGAAAGCGGACGGTCACCCTCGCGGTAAGCGGCGCGCTGCTCGCCGGCACGGTCGGCTTCGTGGCCGCGTCCCCCGCCCAGGCGGTGGACTGCAACCTCCCCCCGGTGGGCGACATGTGCCTGCACATCCACAACACGGACACCAACACGTGGTACTGGCTCGGCCCGTGGAACGCCTGCGCGGTCCACAACATCGCCATCGACGAGCAGGCCACCTGGATCAACAACAACCAGGTCGGCGGGGTGCGCACCACCTTCTACTACGGCCGCGACGGCAAGAACCCCATCGGCAGCGTCGCCCAGGACTACTCGGGCCGCCCGCCCGGCTACACCGACAGCGACCTCTCCTCCGCGCAGTCCGTCCGCGTCTGCTGACCCGCGCCCCCCCCGAGGCGGGGCCGCCCCGGAGGACGTCACCTCCGGGGTCAGGGCAGCCAGGCGGGGGCCAGGGCCGAGGGGGTGAGGAGGCGGGGGGCGCCGGTGCCGTCGGCGGGGGCGGTGTACAGGTCGGAGCCGTAGTCGCCGGGGAGGGAGTAGACGACGGTCGCGTTGTCGGACCACACGGCCTGGTCGTCGACGCTGCGGGTCTCGGTAAGCGGCCACTCGCGCGAGGTGGCCAGGTCGAGGACGTAGAGGCGCCAGGGGGCGTCGGCGGGCAGGCCGGGCACGCGTTTCTTGAAGGCGATCCGGGTGCCGTCCGGGGAGAGCGACGGGCACTCGACATTGGTGCGCAGCGTGGTGACGGTACGGGCGGCGACGTCGCCGCGCACGAGGTAGGTGTGACCGCCGGTGGCGAGCGTGGCGTAGAAGTGCCGGTCGTCGGCGAAGGTGACGCCCCAGAAGTTGATATCGGCGGCGCGCACGCGGTGCCCGTCGCGGGTGACGGCGTAGTCCTCGAGGGACGACTGGAGGGTCCCGGTGCGGGTGTCCAGGATCGAGGTGCGGGTGGAGAAGTCGGTGCCCGCGTACGAGTCGCCGCCGACGAAGACGGTCCACGCGGCCATCCGCCCGCTGGGCGAGACACGGGCGCGGGTGGGGATGCCCGCGAGCGGCACACGGCGGGTGGCGCGCAGCGCCGAGTCCAGGACGACCGCGTCGTACGAGTCGTTGACCGCGCCGCGCTTGGCCTGGAGGCAGATGCCGGTGCCGCCCGCCGCGTAGAAGCGCAGGCACTTCACGCCGGACGCGACGCGGGGCCCGTCCGGCGCGGAGGCGGGCACCGAGGCCAACTCGTCGCGGTGCGGCCCCCACGCCATGGAGCGGAAGACGATACGGGGGCCGCCGGCGGCCAGCGAGACCGTACCGGCGCGGACGGCGGGGCCGCCTGCCTGAACCTGGTTCTTCCGGTCGGCCCGGTCGGCGGCCCGCCAGACCGCGACCCCCGCCACGCACGCCAGCACGGTGATGCTGGCCAGCAGCACCAGCAGCCGGTTGCGCATGCTCATACCGCCCTCGACCCGCCCGCTCATGCCGTCGCCTCCGGCGCCGTGGGAGTCCGTGACGGCCGCAGCCGGACCGACAGCGCGACGCTCGCCGTCAGTGCCAACGCGGCCCCCGTCAGGGCGGATTGGTCGCCCCACGCGGTCCACGCCGCCCCGAAGGCTATGGAGCAGACGAAGCGCGCTGCGGCCTGCCCGGTCTGTACGAGCGCGAGCCCGCTGGAGCGCAGCGCCGCCGGTACGGAACCGGCCGCGGCCGCCATCAGCACGCCGTCCGTGGCGGCGTAGAAGGCCCCGTGCAACGCCAGTACGGCGTACGGCAGTACGCCCGCCCGCAGGTGGGCGAGGAGCAGCCCGTACGCCAGGAGCAGCGCGAAGTGGCCGCCGACGAAGACCCGCCAGCGGCCGACCCGGTCCGCCCAGCGGCCCAGCGGCACGGCGAGCAGCAGGAAGGCGGCGGCGGTGCCCAGCGGGAGGAGCGCGAACCACCGGTCGGGGACGCCGAGTCGGCGTTGCAGCAGCAGATAGACGAAGGAGTCGCTGACGGTGGCGAGCCCGAGCGCCACCGCGCACAGCGCCAGCCCGCGCAGCTCCCGCCGCCCGAGCAGCCCCACGGCGGCCCGTAAGGACGGCCGGTCAACGTCCTTGTCAGGCACGGGAGTTGACCGCCGTACGCCCGACGGCACGAACAGCAGCAGCACGACCACGCCGACCGCCGCCACACAGAAGCTGACGGTGAAGACCGCGTCGTATCCTTCCGCCGCCTGACGGAGAATCAGGAAGGCGGCCAGCGGCCCGAGAAGCGCCCCGGTGGTGTCCATCGCGCGGTGCACACCGAACGCCCGGCCCCGCGACTCCGGCGGCGCCGACAGCGAGATGAGCGCGTCGCGCGGCGCGGTCCGCAGACCCTTGCCGGTGCGGTCGACGGCGAGCACCGCGCCGATCAGCGGCAACGTGTGCACGGCCAGCAGCAGCGGCTTGCACAGCGCGGACAGCCCGTACCCGAAGGCGGCCACCGCCTTGTGCCGCCCGCCGCGGTCGGCGAGATGCCCGCCGACCAGCCGTACCACCGCGCTGAATCCGTTGTAGACGCCGTCGAGCAGACCGAAGCCGAGCGGGGAGAGCCCGAGCCCGGTGACCAGGTACAGCGGCAGCACCGCGGTGACCATCTCCGACGACACATCGGTGATGAGGCTGACCGCGCCGAGCGCGAGCACCGTCGAGGTGACCGCGGACGACCGCCCGGGACGCGGGCCCCGGGCGGTCGTCGGCGCTGTCGTCGGGCTGTCCGCCGCGCTCGTCGGTGCGGGTGTCGCGGGCGTGCTGCCGCGGCTCTCGCTGACGTACATCGGTCAGTTGGTCCAGATGCCGGTGATGTCCGCGGCGGACGCGGCGTTGCCCGCGTGCCCCGAGGTACCCGCCAGATCCTCCAGCGTGCGCAGCAGGTTGTAGTGGTTGTAGTTGGTCGCGGACGAACTGCCCGCGGTGACCGGCTGACCGTAGAAGACGGTCGGAATCCGGTTGCCGCTCAGCGAGTTGTCCTCGTCGAAGGTCACGACCAGCACGCTGTTGTGGGTCTTCGCCCACGTCGCGTACGCGCCCAGGTTGTTCTTGATCCAGGTGTCGCCGGTCGCCACCGAGCAGTCGTGCATGTCGCTGCACAGATTCGGTACGACGAAGGACATCCGCGGCAGCGTCGAGTAGTCCGTCGGGAACTGCGCGAAGGTCTTCGCGGTCGACGTCGGGACATTGCCGAAGCCGAACCACGGGTTGTGCTTCTGCGCGTAGTTGCCGCTCTTGCAGGTCGTCGAACCCTGGCTCGGCAGCGTCTCGTTGTAACTGCCGAAGGTCTTGCCCGCGGCGATCACCTCGGAGCCGAGATTCGCGGCCGAGCTGAAGCCGATCTTCACGCAACTGTCGTCCGTCACGCCCTGCGTGGACCCGGAGAACAGCGCGTAGTAGTTCGGCTGGCTCGGGTGCGTGATCGCGTGGCTCTGCGTGAGATTCGCGCCGCCGGTGGCCAGCGAGTTGATGTACGGCGCGCTCGAACTGCCGATGACCTGGCTGTACGCGTGGTTCTCCATGACCACCACGAGGGTGTGGTCGGGGGTGGGCACAGAACCGGCCGCGTGCGCCGAGCCGCCGAGACCGGTCCACAGACCGGCGGACGCGGCGGCGAGGCCGACTGCGGACAACAGAGCGGTGCGGCTGCGGCGGGGCAGAGTCCAGCCGTGCACGGCGTACCTCCGGTAGTGGGGGGAAGGACGAGGAACCGCTGTACATGACAAATTTTAAGAGCCCGATCACGTCAGGGCGAGCGGGCGCCGGGTGAAATGAAGGCGAACACCGAGGTACGGCCTGCCGCCGGCTCCCGAGGCCCTCCTGCGGGGGACACCGCGCCCCTGCCCCCTACCGGGCAGCCCCGCCCGCCACGCCGCGCCACTCTCCCGCGTGGCCAAGCCCGCGATGTCCGCCCGCACGGAGGGGGGCCTCCGGCCGGGAGGGGGGTGTGGTCGGTGAGTCGGCGCTGCGCGCGCGCCGCGTGGTGCGGGTCGTGCGGTTGCGCCTGCGGCGCGGGTGGCCTCCGGCCGGGAGGTGGGGTGTCGCGGTCGGCGGGGCGGCGCTGCGCGCGCCGTGCGTGCGGGTCGTGCGATTCCGTCCGCACGGCGGGGGCCTTGGGTCGGAGGCCGGGGTGGTGCGGTTGCTGGGGCGGCGCTACGCGATCCGTGCGGTTCCGCCCGCGCCGCGGGGAGCCTCCGGCCGTGCGGGCGGGGTGTCGCGGTCGGTGGGGCGGTGCTGCGCGCGCAGCGCGGTGCGAGCTATGCGGTTGCGCCCTCACCGTGCGGGTCATGCGGTTGCGCCCATGCCATGCGTGCCGTACGGGGCCGGGCCGCGCCGCGTGGTGCGGGTCATGTGTTTACGCCCACGCTCGTGCGGGCCTCTTGGTCGCTGGGATGGGGCCGTGTGCGGGGCGCGGGATCGGGGTCGGGGTCGGGTGGACTGGTGGCCGCACTCCGGCGACCGAGCCCCCCGCAGGGGGTTACGCTCAAACCGAAGCCTTGATCGATCCGGGCTTGCGCGGGACCGTTCCGGGGTACGGGACACGCGCCACCGCGAAGCCAAACCAAGCCAAACCAAGCCAAGCCAGTCGAGCGTCACCCCGCCACACCACATGACCCGCCGGGAGGGCCGATGCAGGGACGCCGGAGCAGTACGTTCACGCGGCTGCTGCGGCACGGCTTCACGGACCCGGCGGCGGCCGAGCGGCTGCTGGAGCTGCCCGAGCTGTCGACGGTCAGGACGGACCCGGTGCTGCTGGAGGCGCTGGGCGCGACGGCCGACCCCGACCAGGCGCTGATCAGCCTGGTACGCCTCACGGAGGCGCTGGACCCGGCGGAGCGGCGGACACTGCTGGACACCGTCATGACGGCGAAGCCGCTGCGCGACCGCCTGCTGGGCATCCTCGGCGCCTCCGAGGCCCTCGGCGACCACCTCGCCCGGCACCCCGCCCACTGGCACGCGCTGGTGATGTACGAGTCCGCCGACCTGCACCCGGGCGTCGCCGACTTCGTCCGGGCCCTCTCGGGCGCCGACACCCCCGACGCGCTGCGCGTCGCCTACCGCCGCTGCCTGCTCGGCATCGCCGCCCGCGACGTGTGCGGCACCAGCGACCTGGTGCGTACCGCCGCGGAACTGGCCGACCTCGCCACCGCCACCCTGCGCGCCGCGCTGGCGATAGCCGCAGCCGAGAGCCCGCAGGACGCCGCCGTCTGCCGGCTGTCCGTCATCGGCATGGGCAAGTGCGGCGGCCACGAGCTGAACTACGTCTCCGACGTCGACGTCGTCTACGTGGCGGAACCGGCCGAGGAGACGGCGGGCCAGGAGGACGCGGAAGGCACCGCCGTACGCGCAGCCACCCGGCTGGCCGCCCGGATGATGCGGATCTGCTCCGACACCACCGCCGAGGGCACGATCTGGCCGGTCGACGCCAATCTGCGGCCCGAGGGCAAGAACGGGCCGCTGGTCCGTACGCTCTCCAGCCACCTCGCCTACTACCGGCGGTGGGCGAAGACCTGGGAGTTCCAGGCGCTGCTCAAGGCCAGGCCGGTCGCCGGGGACGACGCGCTCGGCGAGGAGTACCTGGCCGCGATCCGCCCGCTGGTCTGGCAGGCCGCCGAGCGCGAGAACTTCGTCACCGACGTGCAGCAGATGCGCCGCCGCGTCGTGGAGAACATCCCCGCCGCCCAGATCGACCGCGAGCTGAAGCTCGGCCCCGGCGGCCTGCGCGACGTCGAATTCGCCGTGCAGCTCCTCCAGCTCGTGCACGGCCGCACCGATCCGTCGCTGCGCAGCGGCACCACGCTGACCGCGCTCGCCGACCTCGCCGCGGGCGGCTACGTCGGCCGCACCGACGCCGCCGCGCTCGACGACGCCTACCGCTTCCTGCGGCTGATGGAACACCGCATCCAGCTCCAGAAGATGCGCCGCACCCACCTCGTCCCCGACGACCAGGCGGGACTGCGCCGCCTCGGCCGCGGCCTGGGCTTCCGCGCCGACCCGGTCGCCGAGCTGAACCGGGAGTGGAAGCGGCACGCCATGGAGGTACGGCGGCTGCACGAGAAGCTGTTCTACCGGCCGCTGCTGGACGCGGTCGCCCAGCTCGGCGGCGAGGAGACCCGGCTCAGCACCGACGCGGCCCGCCAGCGCCTCCAGGCGCTCGGATACGCCGACCCGGCCGCCGCCGTCCGCCACCTGGAGGCGCTGGCCAGCGGCGTGAGCCGCAAGGCCGCCATCCAGCGCACGCTGCTGCCGGTGCTGCTCGGCTGGTTCGCGGACTCCGCCGACCCCGACGCCGGGCTGCTCGGCTTCCGCAAGGTCTCCGACGCGCTCGGCAAGACCCCCTGGTACCTGCGGCTGCTGCGCGACGAGGGCGCGGCGGCGCAGCGGCTGGCCCGCGTCCTCTCCTCCGGGCGGCTCGCCCCCGACCTGCTGATGCGCGCCCCCGAGGCGGTCGCGCTGCTCGGCGCCGCCGACGGTCTCGTGCCGCGCGACCACGCCGCCCTGGAGCAGGAGGTGCTGGCCGCCGTCGGCCGCGCCGACACCCCCGAGCAGGCCATCGCCTCGGTACGGGGAGTACGCCGCCGCGAGCTGTTCCGTACCGCCGCCGCCGACCTCATCGACACCTACGGCGACGACGAGGAGGCCCAGGAGGAGACGCCCGACGAGCCGCCGGACCCCGCCGCGCTGGTCGACCGCGTCGGCACCGCCATCTACGGGCTCACCGCCGCAACGCTCGCGGGCGCGCTGCGCGCCGCCGTCAACCACGTCACCGGCAACGACGCGCACCCGCTGCCCACCCGTTTCGCCGTCATCGGCATGGGCCGCTTCGGCGGCCGGGAGCTGGCCTACGGCTCGGACGCCGACGTGCTCTTCGTCCACGAACCGCTCGACGGCGCCGACGAGGGCGAGGCCACCCGCGCCGCGCTCGCCGTCGCCGACGAGCTGCGCCGCCTGCTCCAGATCCCCACCGCGGACCCGCCGCTGCTGGTCGACGCCGATCTGCGGCCCGAGGGCAAGAGCGGGCCCATGGTCCGCAGCCTCGCGTCGTACGCCGCCTACTACCGGCGCTGGGGGCTGATCTGGGAGAACCAGGCGCTGCTGCGCGCCCTGCCGGTCGCGGGCGACGCGGATCTCGGGGCGCGGTTCACCGCCCTGGTCGACCCGCTGCGGTACCCGGAGAACGGCCTCGAAGAAGAGGCGGTCCGCGAGATACGGCGCCTGAAGGCCCGGATGGAGACCGAGCGGCTGCCGCGCGGCGCCGACCCCACTACGCACGCCAAGCTCGGGCGCGGCGGGCTGTCCGACGTCGAGTGGACGATTCAGCTCGTGCAACTCCAGCACGCGGGGCGGCTGCCCGCCCTGCGCACCACCGGCACCCGCCCGGCCCTCGCCGCCGCCCGCGAGGCCGGGCTCATCGACCCCGAGGACGCCGCAGTCCTCGACGACGCCTGGGTTCTCGCCACCCGCGTCCGCAACGCCGTCATGCTCGTTCGCGGCCGCCCCGGCGACACCTTCCCCAGCGACGGCCGCGAACTCGCCGCCGTCGGCCGCTACCTCGGCTACCCGCCCGGCCACGTCGGCGACATGCTGGAGGACTACCGCCGCCGCACCCGCCGCGCCCGCGCCGTCGTCGAACGCCTCTTCTACGCCTACGAGTAGCCCGCCTCGGACCGCCTCGGGCCGGCTCGGGTCGGGCGGGCTCGGGTCGTGCGTGGGTCGGGGGCCGGGGGCTGCGGGAGAGGGGTTCGAAATCGGTATATTTACGGCGCTTCTGGTACTCCCTATCCGGTGACCTCTCCTGCGCCACAAATATCCGGCAGCATTTCGAACCCCTCTCCCTCCGCCCCCAACCCCCTCCACCCCCGGATGTGGGAGGGGGAGGGGGTGGAACGGCGGGGCGCCCTCACGGTCTTGGACACCCGTCCACCCGCGGACCGTGTGAGGGTGCCACCCTCCCAGCCCCGGGAGGAGGACGCTCGGGGCGCCCTCACGGTCCTTGCCACCCACCCCGGCCACCCCCACCGGCCCGTCGGACGCCGACGTACCCGGAGGGGACGGGCCGGGGTGCCCCCGCAGAAATGCGGTGACAAGAAGGGCACCGGATACGCGGGGCCAGGTAGCCGCATTTCGAGGAGGTGCCCCGGACCGGCACCGACCAGGCACAGGCGGCACCCGCAGACGACAAAGCACCCGCACGGGTGGGCGGGCGGGCAAGAACACCCCGCCTATTCGGAAAGCGTCTCCGCCCACGTACGAGACCAGTGATCCAACGGCGCGATGGCCTCGGCCAGCCCCGCCCCGAGAGGCGTGAGCCCGTAACGCCCCTGATCCCCCTGCGCGAGCAGCCCGGCCGCGGCCAACTCCCGCAACCGCTGATAAAGAACGCTGGGCGACATCGCGTCGCACCGTTCACGCAGGTCACGCGCACCGACCGGCCCGTCCCGCAGCTCCCAGAGAATGCGCAGCGCCCAGCGCCGCCCCAGCAGATCGAGCGCGGCCATCAGGGGCCGCCCGGTGCGCGAGCCACGGACCTCGCCGCCCGGCCGGGGGCCACCGGTGCCACCCTCCATCCGACCCTCCTTGACGCTTCTGATTCCGAAATCATACGGTGGTGTCAGGCGTTACGGAATGCGAAACGTACACGAGCCGGAGGAGCAGGGATGGGCGAACCGACCGCTTTCTACGAGCCCGACCCGGACGGGTCCTTCGTGGCGACGGACGCCACCCAGGGCCCCTGGTCGCCCGACCTCCAGCACGGCGGCCCGCCCAGCGCGCTGCTGGTCCGCGAGTTCGAGGCCCTGATCGCGGCGACGGCACGGAACGGCGACTCCGACGGCGACCCCGACATCGACTCCGAGGGCCACCCCGACGGCCACCTCGCGAAAATCGCCATGGACTTCCACGGCCCCGTCCCCGTCGGCCCGGTCCGCGTCCGCGCCTCCGTCCTCAAGCCCGGCAGGCGCGCCCAGCTCCTCGCGGGCGAGCTGAGCGTCGACGGCCGGGTCGTCCTGTCGGCCCGCGCCTGGTGGCGCCGCCGCTCACCCGGCCTCGTACCGGACGTCTCCGTCCAGGCCGCGCCGCTGCCGGACCCCGACGACGTCGTCCCGGCCGACCCGCTCCCCGGCCACTTGGACCATGGCTGGATCGCGTCCATGGACTACCGCTACCTCGCCGGATTCGTCACGACGCCGGGACCGGCCACGGTGTGGGTGCGCCCGAAGTTCCCGCTCGTCGCGGGCGAGACGACCTCCGGCACCCAGCGGGCCGTCCTCGTCTCGGACGGCGCCAGCGGCTTCAGCGCCGCGCTGGACTTCCGCACCCACCTGTTCAGCAACCTCGACCTCGTGCTGAGCTTCCTGCGCCCGCCGGTCGGCCCCTGGGTGGCGCTGGACGCCGTGTCAGCCCTGGACGGGGCGGGCGGGGGTACGACCAGCACCCGCCTCGCCGACACCGCCGGTTACCACGGCTTCGCGCTCCAGACGCTGTACGTGGCGCCGCATCACGCCGTCTGAGGGTCAGACGCCCGGGCCGACACCGCGTCCACCGGCTGGCGCGGCATCCGGTACAGCCAGCGCCCGTAGACCAGGTACGAGATCCCGTAACCGACCGCCAGGCACACCACACCGCCGACCGCGTCCAGCCAGAAGTGGTTGCCGGTGGAGATGATGACCGTGAGGGTGAACACCGGGTACAGCGCGCCCAGCGCCTTCGCCCAGGTGTGCTTGGCCAGTATCGCGATGGTGATCCCGCACCACAGGGACCAGCCGATGTGCATCGACGGCATGGCCGCGTACTGGTTCGACACATGCGCCAGATTGCCCGAGGACAACGAGCCCCAGGTGTGGTGCACCTCGACGGTGTCGATGAAGCCGCCGCCCGTCATCAGCCGGGGCGGCGCCAGCGGGTAGAAGTAGAAGCCGACCAGGGCCATGGCGGTGGTCACGAAGAGCACCAGACGGGCCGGGCCGTACCGCCCCGGATGGCGGCGGTAGAGCCACACCAGCACACCGATGGTGATGATGAAGTGCAGCGTGGCGTAGTAGTAGTTCATGATGACGATCAGCCAGGTCGCCGAATTCACGGCGTGGTTGACGGACCGTTCGATCGCCAGACCGAGGTGGTTCTCGAAGGACCACACCGACGCGGCGTGTCGCAGGGCGACGGTCTTCTGCTCCGGAACCGCGTTCCTGATCAGCGAGTACACCCAGTAACTGACGCCGATCAGCAGGATCTCGAACCAGAGCCGGGGTCTGCGGGGTGTGCGGATGCGCCTGAGGAGGGTGTGGCGCGGCTCCGTGCGGGCCACGCCGGTCGCTCCATCCGGGGGAGTGGAACCGGTGGAGCGCGGCGAGGCGGTCGTACGGCCGCCCATAGTCTTCGCAGTCGGTTCCCCCATGGGACACCAGTCTGCCAGATTCGCCCCGTATCGCAGGTCAGCCTTCGGTCGGATCCTGCGTGCCGCCCGTCCCCCTTGAGGAGGGTTTCTGTGCGGGCACGGGCGTGTTCCGCGCGGCCGGCGCGGCGGCTGTTGAACCTCGAACGACCAGCTCGGGCAGGAAGACGAATTCGCTGTGGGGCGCCGGCGTGCCGCCGATCTCCTCCAGCAGCGCGTTCACCGCGGCCTGGCTCATCGCCGCGACCGGCTGCCTGATGGTGGTCAGCGGCGGATCGGTGAAGGCGATCAGCGGCGAGTCGTCGTAACCGACCACCGAGACGTCCTCCGGCACCGACAGGCCCTGCTGCCTGGCCGCCCGGATCGCGCCGAGCGCCATCATGTCCGACGCGCAGACGATCGCGGTGCAGCCCGAGGCGATCAGCGCCGTGGCCGCCGCCTGACCGCCCTCCAGCGTGTACAGCGAGTGCTGGACCAGTGTCTGCGCCTCGTCCTCCGCCATGCCCAGCACGTCCGCCATGGACGCCGTGAAGCCCTCGATCTTGCGCTGTACGGGGACGTACCGTTTCTGCCCGACGGCCAGGCCGATCCTGCGGTGGCCGAGCGCCGCGAGATGGGTGACGGCCAGCCGGACCGCGTCCCGGTCGTCCGGCGACACGAACGGCGCGTCGACCTTCTCCGAGAAGCCGTTGATCAGCACGAACGGCACGCCCTGGCCCTGGAGCCTGGCGTAGCGCTCCATGTCGGCGGCCGAGTCGGCGTGCAGACCGGAGACGAAGATGATCCCGGCGACCCCCCGCTCGACCAGCATCTCCACCAGTTCGTCCTCGGTGGACCCGCCGGGCGTCTGGGTGGCGAGCACCGGGGTGTACCCCTGGCGGGTCAGCGCCTGTCCGATGATCTGCGCGAACGCGGGGAAGATCGGATTCAGCAGCTCGGGGGTGATCAGCCCGACCAGTCCGGCGCTGCGCTGGCGCAGCCGGACCGGCCGCTCGTACCCCAGGAGGTCGAGCGCGGCCAGTACGGATTCACGGGTGGTCGTGGAGACGCCGGGTTTGCCGTTGAGTACCCGGCTGACCGTCGCTTCACTGACCCCCGCCTGGGCTGCGATGTCAGCGAGCCGCGCGGTCACAGCACCGGATGCTAGGGGACGGAACGCCACCACGTCAGATCGCCCACCAAATTGCCGTGTCTGCGGAGATAGTCAGCTCAATGCTGCCATTCTCCGTGTTCGGGACGCCCGCCGTCGAGCCGCCGCTGACATCGCTGTCACCGCTGACGTTACCGCTGCCGCTGGTGGAGCCGGAGCCGGAGCCGGAGCCGGAGCCAGTGCCAGGGCCCGCGCCCGCACCCGCGTGCAGGCCGCTGTCGCTGGACAGCAGCATCCGCCCGGGGCCGGGAAGCGTCACCGTCACCGGCTCGCGGGTCAGGTTGACCGCGCAGACGAAGCTCCCGGCGCCGGGCTCGTCCCCGCCGCCCCTGCGGAAGGCCAGTACGCCCTCGGGCGCGTCCAGCCACGTCACCGCGGCGCCCGCGCCCAGCGCCGGGTGCTCCCGGCGCACCGCGAGGGCCGCCCGGTACAGCTCGAGGGTCGACGCCGGGTCGCCCGTCTGCGCCTCGACGCTCAGGCCCGCCCAGCTCTTCGGCTGCGGCAGCCAGCTCGGCCCGCCCGCCGGACCGAAGCCGTACGGCGCCTCGTCGCCCGACCACGGGATCGGCACCCGGCAGCCGTCGCGGAAGCCGTCCTGCCCGGCCGCGCGGAAGAACGACGGGTCCTGCCGTACCTCGTCCGGCAGGTCCGTCACGTCCGGCAGGCCCAGCTCCTCGCCCTGGTAGAGATACGCAGAACCCGGCAGCGCCAGCATCAGCACGACCGCGGCCCGCGCCCTGCGCAGCCCCAACTCCCGGTCGCCCGGCTCACGTTGCTGCGTCCCCAGCTCCGGCGGGTTGCCGAAGCGCGTCGCGTGCCGGGTCACGTCGTGGTTGGACAGCACCCACGTGGCGGGCGCGCCCACCGCGCTCATCGCGGTCAGCGACTTGTCGATGACCTTGCGCAGCTCCGGCGCGTCCCAAGGGGTGCTCAGATACTCGAAGTTGAACGCCTGGTGCAGCTCGTCGGGGCGCAGGTAGAGCGCGGCCCGCTCGATCGTCGGCGTCCACGCCTCGGCGACCGCGATCCGGTCTCCCGCGTACTCGTCCAGGATGCGGCGCCAGCCGCGGTAGATCTCGTGCACACCGTCCTGGTCGAAGTACGGCATCGCCGCCGTGCCCAGCAGCGTGAGCTGCTCCGCGTGCCCGATGTCCGGCAGGCCATCGGCCTTCACCAGGCCGTGCGCGACGTCGATCCGGAAGCCGTCGGTGCCCAGGTCCAGCCAGAAGCGCAGCACGGAGCGGAACTCGTCGTGCACCGCCGGGTGGTTCCAGTTGAAGTCGGGCTGCTCGGGCGCGAACAGGTGCAGGTACCACTCGCCGGGCGTGCCGTCCGGGTTGAGGGTACGGGTCCAGGCCGGGCCGCCGAAGATGGACTCCCAGTCGTTGGGCGGCAGTTCGCCGTCCGCGCCCTTGCCGGGCAGGAAGTGGAAGCGGTCCCGCAGCGGCGAGCCCGGTCCCTCGTGCAGCGCCCGCTTGAACCACTCGTGCTGGTCCGAGCAGTGGTTGGGCACCAGGTCCACGATGACCTTCAGGCCCAGCGCGTGCGCGGCCCTGATCAGGTCGTCGGCGTCGGTGAGGCTGCCGAACATCGGGTCGACGGCCCGGTAGTCGGCCACGTCGTACCCCGCGTCGGCCTGCGGGGAGGCGTAGAACGGCGACAGCCACACCGCGTCCACACCCAGTTCGCGCAGGTACGGCAGCCGGGCGGTGATCCCGGGCAGGTCGCCCATGCCGTCGCCGTTGCCGTCGGCGAAGCTGCGCGGATAGACCTGGTAGATGACCGCGTCGCGCCACCAGTCTCTGCGCTCCGCCCCGGCGTCGCCAGCGGCGTCGGCAGTGGCGGAGCTGGGCGCGTGGGTGAGGTGCTGGCTCATGGCTTCCTTCATTGTTCCGGGCCTTCGGCGGCGGGGGAACGACAACTGGCTTACGTACGTGGTGCGGTGCGGACGGTCGGGCCCTCGCGGGGCCTTCGCGGGCCTCAGCCCTTGGTGCCTCCGGCGGTGAGGCCGGCCACCAGGTGGCGCTGGACGAGCAGGAAGACGATGCCCGCGGGGATCGCGATCACGACCGAGGCGGCGGTCATGCTGCCCCAGTCGGCGCGCTGGTCGGAGGCGAAGGTGCGGATGCCCGCCGCCAGCGTGGAGTGCTTGTTGCTCATGAACTGGCTGGAGTAGGCGACTTCGCCCCACGCGGTGAGGAAGCTGTAGAAGGCGGTGACCGCGAGGCCCGGCCGGGCCAGTGGCACGATCAGCCGCCAGAAGGTGCCGAACGGGGTCAGGCCGTCCACCCGGCCCGCCTCGTCGATGTCGCGCGGGATCGTGTCGAAGTACCCCTTGAGCATCCAGGCGCAGAAGGGCACCGAGATCGTGCAGTAGACCAGGACCAGGCCGAGGTAGGTGTCGATCAGGTCGAGCTGCGCCATCAGGTTGTACAGCGGCACGATCAGCACGGCCACCGGGAACATCTGCGTGATCAGGAACGTCCACATCAGCGACTTGTGCCCGGGGAACTTCATCCGGGAGATCGCGTATCCGGCGCTGGAGGCGATCAGCACGCCGAGCACCGTGGTGGCCGCGGCCACGATCACCGAGTTGAGGAACCACTTGGGGAAGTTGGTGTGGAAGAGCACGAACCGGTAGTTGCCCAGGCTCAGATGGCGCATGACCTCGCCGGGCTGCTGCCACGAGGTGCTGGGGCCCAGCGAGATGAAGACGATCCACAGCACGGGGAAGACCGCGACGGCGCTCGCCACCAGCAAGGTGGCGTGCAGCGCGAGCGAGGCGCCGCGGCTGCGGGTGCCGCGCGGGCGGTACTTGCGGCGCGCGGCGGACCCGGGGGCCGCGCCGGTACGGGCGGCGGGGGCGGTGGCGGCCGGGCCGCTGTGGGTGGTGGCACTCATGGTGATCCGGCTCCTATGCCTGCTCGGACTTCAACTGGCGGCGGTAGAAGGTGGAGAAGGCCACAAGGATGAGGAGGATGACGATGCCGTAGGCCGCGGCGCCCGAATAGTCGGACACTCCGGTGAACGCCTTCTCGTAGGCGTACGTCACCAGGATGTCGGTGTCCCCTGTGGTGTTGTTGCCGAGCAGCAGGAAGATGATCGGGAACATGTTGAACGTCCACACGGTGCTCAGCAGGATCACCGTGCTGGTGACCGGCCGCAGGCCCGGCAGCGTCACGTTGAGGAACCGCTGCAACGGCGTCGCGCCGTCCATCTCGGCCGCCTCGTACAGCTCGCTGGGTATGGACTGGAGGCCGCCCAGGGTCGCCACCATCATGAACGGCACGCCGCACCAGACGTTGACGATGATGACCGCGATCTTCTGCGCGAAGGGGGTGCCCAGCCAGTCCTGGGCGGGCATTCCCATGTGCGTGATGATGTCGTTGAAGACGCCGTACTGCGAGTTGAACATCAGCCGCCAGGCGAAGACGCCGATGAAGGCGGGGACCGCCCACGGCAGGATCAGCGCGAGCCGGTAGAAGAGGCGGAAGCGCACCGGGCGGTTGAGCAGCATCGCCATGCCGAGGCCGATGGCGTACGTGATCGCGACGCAGGACACGGTCCAGATGACCGTCCACTGGAGCCGCGGGTAGAAGTCGCCGTCCTTGCCGGAGATGATCTGCCAGTAGTTGTGCAGGCCCACGAAGTCGTACGTGGCGCCGATGTGGACCGGGCCGATGTCCTTGGCGACGTTCATCTCGGTCGCGTTGGTGAGCGACAGGTAGATGCCGTACACCAGCGGGTAGAGGACGAGCACGCCGATGACGATGAGCACCGGGGCGACCATCACCCAGGCGTACCAGTACTTGTCCCAGGACCGCCGCAGCGACGTCCTGAGGCCCGGCCGGGGGGCCTTGCCCCGGGCGGGGGTGTCCATGGTGGCGGTGGTCATCGCTCCTCGGCTCTGTCGGGTCTTGTGGCTGTTCAGGAGTGGACCGGACCGGCCGGCCGGGCGCGTGGGCCCCGCCTGTTCAGGTGGCGGGGCCCCGGCCGGCCGGCCCGGAGAAAAGGGGGCTACTGGACGGTGAATCCGGGCAGCAGCTTGCCGAACTCCTTCGCCGCCGTGTCGAGCCCGTCCTTCACGGAGGTCTCACCCTGAAGGATCTTGATGTACTGCTGCTGGAGCGGCGTGAACAGGCTGCCGACCTGGGGCAGCGCCACCCGCGGCCGGGCGGTGTCCATGATCGGCTTGAACCCGGCGATCTGCGGGTTCTTGGTGACCTCGGCGGTGTACGCGGACGTCCGCGTCGGCAGCGTGCCGTTCTTCAGCGCGATCTGCTGCTGGCTGCTGGAGGAGGTCATGAACTGCGTGAACAGGTACGACGCGTCCAGGTTCTTCGAGCCCTGGTAGACCGCCAGGTCGTGACCGCCGGTCGGCGCCAGCGCCTTGCCGGTAGAACCGGCCGGGACCGGCGCGTACCCCAGGTTGCTCTCCTTGCCCTGGAAGGCGCTGCCCGCCAGGTCGTCGCTGACCGACCAGGGGCCCTGGATCAGCATCGCGACCTTGCCGGTCTTGAAGGACGTCTGCATGTTGTCGTACGCGCTCGCGAAGTCGACCTTCAGCGAGGAGGTGTCGTAGACCTCCTTGGCCTTGGTCACCGCCTTGACCGCCTCGGGCGAGTTGATCGTGATCTTCTTGCCCGCCGGGTCCGCCAGGTCGGCGCCCTCGCCGAACAGCAGCGGGAACAGGAAGTACGAGTCCGGGTTCACGTACGTGCCCGCGACCCCCGGCACCTTCTCCTTGATCGTCTTGGAGTCCGCGATCAGCTCGTCCCACGTCTTCGGCGGCGCCGCGATCCCCGCCTTCGCGAAGATGTCCTTGTTGTAGAGCAGCCCCAGCGTGTCCGTCACCGACGGCACCCCGTAGGTCTTCCCGTCGTACTTCGTCGTGTTCAGCGGCCCCGCGAGGAAGTCGCCGGCGTCCGTCAGCGCGGCCGTGCCGTCCAGCGGCGCGATGTAGTGCAGCGACGCGTACTCCGGGATCAGGCCGACGTCCGCCCTGATCACGTCCGGCGCGCCCTTGCCGCTCTGCGCCGCCGCCTTGAACTTCTGCTCCACCGTGGTGAAGTCCACGTTCTGGTAGTTCACCTTGATCTTCGGGTACTTCGCCTCGAAGTCCGCGATCAGCGCCTTGTACGTCGGAGCCTCGTTCTTCGCGTCCGAGGTGTCCCAGTACGTGATCGACCCGGTCACCGCCGCCGGGTCCTTCGCCGCCGACGCCTTGTCATCCTTGCTGTCACTGCTACCGCCACAGGCGGTCACCCCGAGAACGATGGCCGCGGCCATCGCCACGGCGGATATGCCGCGTCGCATACCTGACTCCTTGAAGAGGGAAGTGCCCGTTCGCCCAGATCCGACTGGCTCCACTGCTCGGGCTGGGCAGGAACGTAACAGCGATGCAATCCCTTGCGAAAGTCCTTGCAAGCAACTTTCTGCAAGAACCCTTCCGATGTGACGAACGCGTTACCACCGTGCGACACCCGCTCGGGGAGGCGGAACGCGGTACGGACCGCGGACGGCCGGGGGGTGCCGGACGGCGGGAAGACCTGTACGGAAGGGGAGTTGAGGAGCGTTACCCGGCGTATCGCATGCTGGAATCCCTTACAAGGTCTTGCTGTAAGCCTCCCCGCGGGGATACGGTCCCGGTCAAGTTCGTTCCGGCGCCGATGCCGGAGCTGCACCGGGTTTTCATGCGCGTGGGGCCCCGGCGCGAGGCTGTCCCCTTTCCGCCGTCAGGCGGAGTAGTCGCAAGGAGAACCGCCCGTGGCCCTGCCGTTCAGGCTGCCCGCGTACCGGTCGCGGACCGGTAGACGTATCAGAAGCACCGCCGTCGCCACGGCGCTCGCCGCGCTCGTGGCGCTGGCCGTACCGGCCGCGTCCGCACACGGCGTGCCCGCCCCGCCACCACCGCCGTCGGACAATGCGCTCGCCGGGCAGGCCGCGCGGCACGACGCCACGCGTGAGCAGTTCTACTTCGTGATGCCGGACCGCTTCGCCAACGGGGACAAGGCCAACGACAAGGGCGGTCTGACCGGCGGCAGGCTGACCACCGGGTACGACCCCACGGACAAGGGGTTCTACCAGGGCGGTGACCTCAAGGGCCTGACGCAGAAGCTGGATTACATCAAGGGCCTGGGCACCACCGCGATCTGGATGGCCCCGATCTTCAAGAACCGGCCGGTGCAGGGCACGGGCACGGACGCCAGCGCCGGGTACCACGGCTACTGGATCACGGACTTCACCCAGGTGGACCCGCACTTCGGGACCAACGACGACCTGCGCAGGCTGATCACCGCGGCGCACGCCAAGGGCATGAAGATCTTCTTCGACGTGATCACCAACCACACGGCCGATGTCATCGGCAACGCGGAGAACACGTACACCTACCTGTCAAAGGGCGCGTTCCCGTACCTCGCCGCGGACGGCACCCCCTTCGACGACAGCACCTACGCCGACGGCGGGAACGGCGCCGGGAAGGCGACGTTCCCGAAGGTCACGACCGCGTCGTTCCCGCGCACGCCCATCGTGCCCGCGGACCAGAGGAACGCGAAGGTGCCGGCCTGGCTCAACGACCCGACGATGTACCACAACCGCGGCGACTCGACCTTCGCGGGCGAGAGCGCCGACCAGGGCGACTTCAGCGGCCTGGACGACCTGTGGACCGAGCGGCCCGAGGTCGTCAGCGGCATGGAGCGGATCTACGAGAAGTGGGTCAAGGACTTCGCGATCGACGGCTTCCGCATCGACACGGTCAAGAACGTCGACCTGCCGTTCTGGACGCAGTGGGCGACCGCGCTGGACGACTACGCGGCCAGGCACGGCCGGCCGAACTTCTTCATGTTCGGCGAGACGTACTCCGCCGACCCGGCGATCACCTCGCCGTACGTCACGCGGGGCCGCCTCGACGCGACGCTCGACTTCCCCTTCCAGGACGCGGCCCGCGCCTACGCCTCGCAGGGCGCGGCGCCCGCGAAGCTCGCCGGGGTCTACGGCCAGGACTACCGCTACACGACGGACAAGGCCAACGCGTACGAGCAGGTCACCTTCCTCGGCAACCACGACATGGGCCGGATCGGCTCCTTCCTGAAGCAGGACAACCCGGCGGCGGACGACGCCGAACTGGTGCGACGGGACCGGCTGGCCAATGAGGTGATGTTCCTCGGCCGCGGCAACCCCGTCGTCTACTACGGCGACGAGCAGGGCTTCACGGGCGCGGGCGGCGACAAGGACGCCCGGCAGACGATGTTCGCCTCCCAGGTCGCCGACTACCTCGACGACGACGAGATCGGTACCGCGCGCACGCACGCCGACGACGCGTACGACCCGACGCACCCGCTCTACCGCGCCATCGCCGCGCTGTCGAAGCTCACCAAGGACCACCCGGCGCTGCGCGACGGGGTCCAGACCGAGCGGTACGCGGAGCCCGGCACGGCGGCCGGTGTCTACGCGTACTCCCGCACGGACGCGAAGACGCGTGACGACTACCTGGTGGCGGTCAACAACGCGACGGCCGCGAAGACGGTCACGATCCCGGCTGCGGGCGCGGCGAAGGCCGCGTACCGGGCGCTGTACGGGACGACGGGGACGCTCACCACGGGCGCGGACGGTTCGCTCAAGGTGACGGTGCCCGCGCTGAGTTCGGTGGTCTACCAGGCCGCCAAGCCGCTGCCCGCGCCCACCGCGAAGCCGACGATCACGCTGGCCGCACCCGAGGCGGGCGCCACCGGCACCGTCGAGCTGACGGCCGACGTCAGCGGCGGCGGCCTCAACCGGGTCGTCTTCGCCGCCCAGACCGGCAACGCCACGTGGCAGGTGCTCGGTTCTGCCGACCACGCCCCGTACAAGGTGACGCAGACGATCGACCCGAAGACGGCGGCCGGAACGCCCGTACGCTACAAGGCCGTTGTGGTGGACGCCGCCGGACGTACGGCCGCGGCCACCGCCGCGACCAGCACCGGTACGACCCCGGTCACCCCGCCGCCCACCGCGATCAGCCACGACTACGCGGTGGTCCACTACCAGCGGACCGACGGCGACTACGCGGACTGGGGCCTGTACACCTGGGGCGACATCGCCGACGGCGAGGCCACCACGTACCCGGCGGGCCACGCCTTCACCGGCCGTGACGCGTACGGCGCCTTCGCCTATGTGAGGCTCAAGCCCGGCGCGTCCGATGTCGGCTTCATCGTCGTGAACAAGGACGGCGTCAAGGACACCGACGGCGACCGCGCGATCGACCTCACCGCGACCGGCGAGGTGTGGATCAAGCAGGGCAGCCCGGACGTGGCCACGGCCGCGCCGGACGGCGCCTACCCGCCGCAGGACACCGGCAAGGCCGTCCTGCACTACCACCGCGCGGACGGCGACTACACCGGCTGGGGCCTGCACGTCTGGACCGGCGCGGCCACCCCCACCGACTGGTCCTCGCCCGTCAGGCCGGCCCGGATCGACTCCTACGGCGCGGTGTACGAGGTCCCGCTCGCCGCGGGCGCCACCTCGCTCAGCTACATCCTGCACAACGGCGACGCGAAGGACCTGCCCAGCGACCAGTCGCTCGACCTGACCGGGACCGGCCACGAGGTGTGGCTGCTCGGCGGCACGGAAAAGTATCTCCTGCCGCAACCCCAGGGATCAGGAGCTGACTTGGACCTCACCAAGTCGCAGGCCCAGTGGATCGACCGTGACACCGTCGCCTGGCAGACCTCCGCCGCGGCGGCGTCCCAGCAGCTCGTCTACGCGCCCGACGGCGGCATCACCGTCAAGGACGGCGCGCTGTCGAGCGAGGGCAAGTGGCTGCGGCTGACGAAGACCGCGACCGGTCTCACCGCCGCCCAGCTCGCCAAGTACCCGCAGCTCAAGGGGTATTCGGCCTTCACGATCGACCCGCGCGACCGGGCCCGCGCCACCGACGCGCTCAGCGGCCAGATCATCGCCACCCAACGCGCCGCCAACGGAGCCCTGTTGGCCGCGACGGGCGTCCAGACCCAGGGCGTGCTCGACGCGGTCTACGGCGCCGCCGCCGCGAAGGACACCCTCGGCCCGGTCTTCACGCACGGCACCCCGCGGCTGTCGCTGTGGGCGCCGACCGCGCACCGGGTGAGCGTGGAGATCGACGGCAGGACCGTACCGATGCGCCGGGACAAGACCAGCGGCGTCTGGTCGGTGACCGGCAGCCGGTCGTGGACCGGGAAGACGTATCTGTACGACGTCACCGTCTGGGCCCCCAGCGTCCAAAAGCTCGTGGTCAACAAGGTCACCGACCCCTACTCGGTCGCGCTGACCACCGACTCCGAGCGCAGCCTGCTGGTCGACCTGGACGACCCGAAGCTCGCCCCCAAAGGCTGGGAGCGGCAGGCCAAACCGGCCGCGGCGCCGATCGGCCGGGCGCAGATCCAGGAGCTGCACATCCGCGACTTCTCGGTGGCCGACAGCACCGTCCCGGCCGCCGACCGCGGGAAATACGCCGCCTTCACCGACACCTCGTCCGCGGGCATGACCCACCTCAAGGCGCTCGCCGCGGCAGGCGTCAACTACGTCCACCTGCTGCCCGCCTTCGACTTCTCGACGGTGCCCGAACGCGAGCGGGACCAGGCGAAGCCCGCCTGCGACCTGGCCTCGTACGCGCCCGACAGCGAGCGGCAGCAGGCGTGCGTGACCGCGGCGGCGGCAAAGGACGCCTACAACTGGGGTTACGACCCGTACCACTTCACCGTGCCCGAGGGCTCCTACGCCAAGAACCCCGACGGGCCGCAGCGCACCACGGAATTCCGGCAGATGGTGCAGGGCCTCAACAACGCGGGCCTGCGCGTGGTCATGGACGTCGTCTACAACCACACCTCGGCGGCGGGCCAGGCCGACACCTCCGTCCTCGACAAGATCGTGCCCGGCTACTACCAGCGGCTGATGCCGGACGGCTCGGTCGCCACCTCCACCTGCTGCGCCAACACCGCGCCCGAGAACACCATGATGGGCAAGCTCGTCGTGGACTCGATCGTCACGTGGGCCAAGGAGTACAAGGTCGACGGCTTCCGCTTCGACCTGATGGGCCACCACCCCAAGGCGAACATCCTCGCCGTCCGCAAGGCGCTGGACGCGCTGACGCCCGGTCACGACGGCGTGGACGGGAAGAAGATCATCCTCTACGGGGAGGGCTGGAACTTCGGCGAGGTCGCCGACGACGCCCGCTTCGTCCAGGCCACCCAGGCCAACATGGCGGGCACCGGCATCGCGACCTTCTCCGACCGGGCGCGCGACGCCGTACGCGGCGGCAGTCCGTTCGACGAGGACCCCGGCGTGCAGGGCTTCGCCTCCGGCCTCTACACCGACCCCAACTCCTCGGTGAACAACGGCACGCCAGCCGAGCAGAAGGCCCGGCTGCTGCACTACCAGGACCTCATCAAGGTCGGACTCACCGGCAACCTCAAGGAGTTCGGCTTCACCGACTCGGCGGGCAGGCGGGTCACCGGAGCCGAGATCGACTACAACGGCGCACCCGCCGGATACGCCGACGCGCCGGGCGACGCCCTCGCCTATGTCGACGCACACGACAACGAATCCCTCTACGACGCCCTCGCCTTCAAGCTCCCCGTCGGCACCTCGGCCGCCGACCGCGCCCGTATGCAGGTCGTCGCCGAGGCCACCGCCGCGCTCTCCCAGGGGCCCGCGCTCTACCAGGCGGGCTCGGACCTGCTGCGCTCCAAGTCCCTCGACCGCAACTCCTTCGACTCCGGGGACTGGTTCAACGCGATCCACTGGCAGTGCGCCGACGGCACCGGCTTCGGCCGGGGACTTCCGCCCGCGGCCGACAACCAGGCCAAGTGGCCTTACGCCAAGCCGCTGTTGACGCAGCCCCAGCTCAGCCCCGGCTGCGCGCAGATCACCGCGGCCTCCGCCGCGTACCAGGATCTGCTGCGGATCCGCACCGCCGAGCCCGCCTTCCGGCTCGGCACCGCGGCCCAGGTCCAACAGCAGGTCTCCTTCCCGCTGTCGGGCCCCGACGAGACGCCCGGCGTCATCACCATGAAGGCCGGCGACCTGGTGATCGTCTTCAACGCGACGCCGACGACCCAGAAGCAGCGGGTGGAGGCGGCGCGCGGAACCTCGTACGCCCTGCACCCGGTGCAGGCGGCCGGGACCGACCCGGTCGTCAGGACCTCGACGTACGCGGCGGGGACCGGGACCTTCACCGTGCCGGGGCGGACGGTGGCGGTGTTCAGGACCGGTCGCTGAGGACCGTCGGGCGCCCGTGAGGGGAGCCCGCGATCCGGCCGTTTCCGCACTGAATCGCGGACGGCGGGAACCGCGGGCTCCCCTTGGCGCGTCAAGTTTTACGGCCGGGTCGTACGCCGGAGGGAACCAATGTTGCCCTGGATGCGTCCACGCCCATATGAGCTCCCCGCACATCAGGGTCCGCCCTGCCACGCCCGAAGACCTGAGCGCGATATCGGACATCCACGCCCGCGCCCGCGCCAGCTACTACGCGGGCCACCTCCCGGCCGAGGAGTACAGCGGCCCCGCGGAGCTGGAACGACAGCGCGTGGGTACGGCCAGGGCCATCTCCTCGGACGACCGGACCGTGCTGTGCGCGGTCAGGGACGACCGGGTGGTCGGCTTCGCCGTGCTCGCCGCCCGGCACGACGAGGACACCCTCTTCCACTTCCACATCGACCCCTCCGTCTGGCGCACCGGCACCGGCACCGCCCTGCACCGCGCCTGCGTCGCCGTCTGGCAGGCCGCGGGCCTCACCACCGCCCGCCTGGAGGTCTTCGCCCCCAACGCCCGCGCCCGCGCCTTCTACACCCACCAGGGCTGGCAGGAAGACGGCCGCACCGGCGACCACGTCCGCATGCGCCTCACCGTCCCCACCGCAGCCCCCACCCCCCAACCGGCCCACGAATAGCTCCGGCGGCCCCGGGCGCTACGAGGCGGGGAGTGGGGTCAGGGTGGCGCCGGTGGTGAGGTGGGCGGTGAGGGTGGCGCGAGTGCCGCGGGGGGCGCGGGTGGAGAGGTAGGGGCCGTCGGCGGAGGCGTGGACGCCCGCGGTGGCGGTGATCCGGGTGACGTCGCGGCTGCCCGCGGCGACGAGGTACCAGTGGGAGCGGGGGGACTGCCACATGACGCCCGCCATGACGTGCTGGCCGAAGCGGCTGCACGCGTTGCCGTCGGTCTGCCGGCCGGCGACGGTGCCGGGCGCGGCGGCGGGGGAGGACGGCGGGACGAAGGTCACGGTGGCCTGCCCCGGGCCGCGCCAGGTGTCGGCGCGGGCGCAGGTCCAGGACGCCTCGCCGCCGCCCTCGGGCAGCGGGGTACGGGCGAACTCCCAGTTGTTGACGGCCTTCACGCCCTGCCCGCGCAACTCGCCCAGATAGCAGGCGTTGTGCGCCCAACTGACCAGTGCCTGAGCCCCGGTGGCCTCACGCGGCTGCCGCGCCGGGACACCGCCGCCCGGAGGCGGGGTGTACGTGAGGTGGACCGGCGACAGGTCGCCGAGGTCGGTCAGCAGGAAGGTGTGGCTCTCCACGATCCTCGAGGACGACTTGAGCTGCACCACCGGCCAGGCACTGCCGCACGCACCCGCGGCGGCCCCCGCGCCCGGCATCCGTACCGGATCGGTCACCCCGTCCGCGTCGCGGTGCAGCGGCGCGCCGAGGACGTTGGGCCGCATCAGATCGCGGGTCTGCGCGTCCGCGATCCACGGGGCGGTCAGGAAACGGGTGTTGCCGTCCACCCGGTCGACCACGACGGCCGCCGCCGTCGTCACATCGGCGTCCTGCACCTGCGCGAAGTCCAGCGCGGCGCGCCCCGAACCGCTGCGCGGCTGCGCGTAACGGACGATCCGCAGACCGTCGTAGAAGATCACCACCGCCGCCGCGTCGACATTCCCCGCGAAGAGCAACTGCGGCGGCTGGGCGGGGGCGTTGCGCGGAGTGCCGGGCGTCGAGGAGACGTCCACGTCCGCGCCGGGGCGCGCCCACACCGCGAGCGCCCGGCCGAGCAGCGCCTTGTCGTCGGCCCGGCCGCCGCGCGCGGGCCACGCCGTGAAGTCCATCCGCGCGGTCGACGCCCACAGCGCCGCGTCCGGCCGTACGAGAGCGGCCGGATCGAGCGCGCGGGCCGCGTCCCCCGCACCGGACGCGGGAGAGCCCGGCGCCGCGTAGGACGCCGTACCGCTGTCGCCGCCGCTGCCCCACACCGCCCAGCCGGAGACCAGCACGGCGGCCACCGCGACGGCCGCCCCGGTCACCAGCCCCGCGCGCCTGCGCTGCCTGCGCCGCAGCAGGTCGGTCGGCCCCACCTGGAGCGTGCAGGGATCGAACTCACCGGCCGTCAGCAGGTGTTGGCCGCCCTTGACGGCCGCCGCCGCCCGCATCGCGCCGCGCGGATCGGCCGCGCCCGCGGCCCTCAGCACTGCTAGCACCTCGGCGTCGGCCAACTCCTCGACCCCGCGCAGCGCGAACGCCGCCCGTGCCTCGGGCGCCAACTCCGCCAGCGCCCGGTCCAGCGCCAACTCCTCGCTGCCGCCCGCCCGCGGATGCAGCCGCAAGCCGACGACCTGCGGCAGCGCCGTACCACCGGCGGCGGCCGTACGCACACGCTCCCGCCAGCCCCAACGGCCGCCGCCGTGCCGCCCGTAGGCCAGCGCCTCGCGCAACACCTCGTGCCGCAGCAGTGCGTACGCCTCACCACGCGGCCCGTCCGTCGCACCCGCCGTCCCCGGCGGATACCGCCGGTCGCGCGGCAGCGACCGCTGCACCAGGCGGTGCGCGGTCAGCACTCTGCGATGCGTGCCGAGCGCGGTGGGCAGCGCCAGATACGCCAGCCGTACCAGGCGCGGGTAGTGCTCGACGAGCGCCGCCTCCGCCTCTTCCACAGCGACCGGGCCGGGCTCGTCATCGGCGGAATCGCTTTCTGCTGAGCGCGTGTTCACGCCCCGTCAAACGAGTGGATCATCCGATGGTCACGAGATACCGCTCGCGCGCGGCGGTCCCGACGCGCCGGGGCGCCCGTCACCTGACCGTGACGGGCGCCCTGTACAACGGAGTTGACGCAGGTCAGACCAGTCCGGCCTTCTCCAGCGCCGTACCGCACGTGTCCACCATGAGCCGGGTCACCACGTACGGGTCCATGTTCGCGTTCGGGCGGCGGTCCTCGATGTAGCCCTTCTGGTCCACCTCGACCTGCCACGGGATACGCACCGACGCGCCGCGGTTGGAGACGCCGTAGCTGTACTCGTTCCACGGAGCGGTCTCGTGCGCGCCGGTCAGCCGCGCCTCGACGCCGACGCCGTAGTTCTTGATGTGCTCCAGCGGCTTGTCGTCGCGGCCCAGCGACTCGGCGGCCTCGATGATCGCCTCGTAGCCCTCGCGCATCGCCTTGGTGGAGAAGTTCGTGTGCGCGCCCGCGCCGTTCCAGTCGCCCTTGGCGGGCTTCGGGTCCAGCGTCGCCGAGACGCCGAAGTCCTCCGCCGTGCGGTACAGCAGCCAGCGCGCCACCCACAGGTGGTCGGAGACCTCCAGCGGGCTCAGCGGCCCGACCTGGAACTCCCACTGCCCCGGCATGACCTCGGCGTTGATCCCCGAGATGCCCAGGCCCGCGGCCAGGCAGTTCTCCAGGTGCTTCTCGACCACCGGACGGCCGAAGATCTCGTCCGCGCCGACCCCGCAGTAGTAGCCGCCCTGCGGCGCCGGGTACCCGCCCTCGGGGAACCCGAGCGGACGCGAGCCCTGGAAGAACGTGTACTCCTGCTCGATGCCGAACAGCGACTCCTGCGCCGCGAACTTCTCCGCCACCTCGCGCAGCGCGGCCCGCGTGTTGGACTCGTGCGGCGTCCCGTCGATGTTGAAGACCTCGCACATCACCAGGACGTCGTCCCCGCCGCGGATCGGGTCGGGGAACGAGGAGACCGGCTTGAGTACGCGGTCGGACGCGTGGCCCTCCGCCTGGTTGGTGCTGGAACCGTCGAAGCCCCAGATCGGGAGCTCGGCGCCGTCGGCCAGGATGCGCGTCTTGGAACGCAGCTTCGCGGTCGGCAGGGTGCCGTCTATCCAGATGTACTCAGCCTTGTAGGTCACGGGACGCCATCCTTAACGAACAGTCTTCGCGGGTGCTGGCCGAGCTGCGCTGATCGAGCCACCCGCAGCGTCGCAAAATCCCTTTTCCCGACTGTTGCCCCCGTGTTAACCCACTGTGAACGCCCCTGCGTGACCAGCGGCAACGCCCCAGGAGCCCCGCCTGTCACCGCTGCGCGGTGGGGTTGGCCGCTGGGGTGTGTTTGCGCGTGGGGCTGCGCCCCTGCGGCCCCGCTGCGCAGGTGGGGTTCGCCGCTGGGGTGTGTTTGTGCGTGGGGCTGAGCCCTTGGGTCACGTTTGCGCGAGGTGGGTTCGCCGGTAGCCATGAAGCCGAAGGGCGCGCCGGTGTTGAAAGGGAGAACGCGCACAGAGAGCGAGGAACGAGCGAACGAGCACGATCGACTGTCGACACCGGGTCTAAGCGCCCGGAGGCGGAAGGGCGGCAAAAAAAGGGGATCGGGGTGCGCATAGAAAGGACGGCTCCCCCGCAGGGTGAGGATGCGCGAGACGGTTCGCACGACGATGAACTGGTACGAGACGGCACCCACCACGGTCAACTGACCCCGGGGGGCAGGCACCCCACGGCGACCTCACGCGAGACGGCACCCACCCACGGCGAACACGTGCGTGTGAGCCGTCCTGCGTGAACCCACCGTGCGGGGAACCGCCCCGCGCATCCTCACCGTGCGTGCGAGCCCTCTTGCGTCAGCTCACCGCGATCCCCCTTTTTTGCCGCCCTCTCGCCTCCGGCGGCTTAAATCCGGTGTCGACGGTCGATCGTGCTCGCTCCCTCGTTCCTCGGTCGCTGTGCGCGTTCTCCCTTTCAACACCGGCGCCGCCTTCGGCTCGCTGGCTACCGGCGAACCCACCTCGCGCAGCGGTACCGGAGGGGCGCAGCCCCCCGCGCAAACGCACCCCACCGGCGAACCCCAGCGCGCAGCGGTGCCGTAGGGGCGAACCCACCTCACGCAAGCGCACCCCAGGAGCCCAGCCCCCCGCGCAGGGTCACCCGTGCAGCGAACCCCGGCGCGTGGCGGTGACCTGGCGGCGAACCCCACCTGCGCAGCGGTACCGGAGGGGCGCAGCCCCCCGCGCAGGGGCACCCCAGGAGCCCAGCCCCCCTCGCGCAGCCGCACCCAGCGGCGAACCCCACCGCGCAGCGGTGCCGTAAGGGCGAACCCACCTCACGCAAGCGCACCCCAGGAGCCCGGCCCCCTGCGCAGCCGCACCCCAGGAGCCCAGCCCCCTCGCGCAGACGCACCCCGGCGGCGGACCCCGCCGGGTAGCCGTGACCGGGCGGGACGCCGGTAGGCTCGGCGTCATGACCATGCGCTTCGGACTTCTCGGCACCGGCCCCTGGGCCCGGCTCGCCCATGGACCCGCTCTCGCCGCCCACCCGGAGGTGGAATTCGTCGGGGTCTGGGGCCGGAGGCCGGAGGCGGCGGCTGAGGTGGCGGCGCAGTTCGGTGCGCGGGCGTACGGGGACGCGGAGGCGCTGATCGCGGATGTGGACGCGGTGGCGGTCGCGCTGCCGCCGCATTTGCAGGCGCCGTTGGCGGTGGCGGCGGCCCGCGCGGGCCGCCACGTGCTGCTGGACAAGCCGGTGGCGACGACCGTGGAGGACGCGAAGGCGGTGGCCGAGGCCGTCACGGCCGCCGGAGTCGGGTCGGTGGTCTTCTTCACCCTGCGCTTCGACCCGGCGACAGCCGGGTGGATCGAGGAGCAGGCGGCGCGCGGCGAGTGGTACACCGGCCGCGCGGACTGGTACAGCGCCGTCTTCACCGGAGACGAGAACCCCTTCGCGGACTCGCCGTGGCGGCGGGAGAAGGGCGGCCTGTGGGACGTCGGCCCGCACGCGCTGTCCGTCCTGCTGCCCGTACTCGGGGACGTCACCGCCGTCACCGCGGCCAACGGTCCCGGCGACACCGTCCATTTGACGCTCCGTCACGAATCCGGTGCCTCCAGCACCTCCACCCTCACGCTGACCGCGCCGCCCGCCGCCGCGGGCGTGGTCATCGAACTGCGCGGCGGCCAGGGCGTCGTGACCTACCCCGACGGCGTCGCGGGTGAGGCGACGGCTTCCCTGGCCCACGCCATCACCGCGCTCACCTCCGGCACTCCGCACGCCTGCGACGCCCGCTTCGGCCTGCGCGTCACCGAGATCCTGGCGGGGGGGGGGGGGGGGGGGGGGGGGGGGGGGGGGGGGGGGGGGGGGGGCGGGGCGGGGGGGGGGGGGGCCGCGCGCGCGTCCGT
>NZ_JBVHMF010000002.1:496557-544312 GCF_055558595.1 Streptomyces sp. NPDC025721
CTCCCCCTCCCCCCCCCCCCCCCCCCCCCCCCCCCTCCCCCCCCCCCTCCCCCTCCCCCCCCCCCCCCCCCCCCCCCCCCCCCCCCCCCCCCCCCCCCCCGGACGGTCACCGCGGCCGGTAGGCGGTGGCCAGGACGGAGACGGTCACGTGACCTGGCAGCGGGCCGCTCCCGGCGTCCGCGCGGCTCACGTGGCGGGCGCTCGGTGACATGCCCACCAGGTCCAGGGCGTCGGACCCGGTGAGCGGGGCGAGGTAGTCGACCCGCTCGGTCCTGGCGGCCATGAAGTGGGGGTCGAGGGCGTGGTGCAGGCGTTGTTCCTTGGCGGGGTCGACGGTGACCATGGCCCGTACGCGGTGCCGCAGTTCCGCCAGGTGGCGGTCGGTCGGACGGACGACGATCAGGTGGCCCGTCGGGCGCAGGACCCGGCGGAATTCGGCCGGGTTGCGCGGCGCGAAGACGTTCAGTACGAGGTCGGCCGCGCGGTCGGCGACCGGGAAGCGGCGGGAGACGTCCCAACTCGCCGCGGCGGCTCGTTCGTGGGCGCGGGCGGCCGAGCGCAGGGCGCGTACCGAGGCGTCGAGCCCCAGGCCGCGGGCGTCGGTGAGCCGGGAGAGCACGCCGGCCAGGTAGTAGCCCGTGCCGCAGCCGACGTCCAGGACGGTGCCCGGCCCGGCGTCGGCGGCCAGCCGGGCCACGGCGTGCCGGATGGGGAGGTAGGCGCCGGTGGCCAGGAAGCGGGCGCGGGCCTGTGCCATGGCGGCGTCGTCGGCGCTGACGGCGCGGGTGCCGGTCAGCAGGCCGACGTAGCCGTGGCGGGCGAGGTCGAAGGTGTGGCCCGCGGGGCAGCGCAACGCGCCCCGGTCCGGCCGGAGGGGGCCGCGGCAGATCGGGCAGCGCAGGACGTCGAGGATCTGTGCGAGGGCAGGCGGAAGCGGCACGGGCATGGAGAGCACTCCTGGCAACGGTGAAGGGAAGGGACCGCGCCCGCGCGCGCCCGGATTCCCGCTCCGCGGGCGGAACGAGCCAGAAGGCGGCGTTATGGGCACGCCGAGGAGGGCGACGCCGTCCGGCATCGCCCTCGAAGGCTCCCGGTCACGGGAAGCAGCGGTGCGGGGTGCTCATGAATGCCACGCCTTCAGTTTACGAGCAGAGGTGAACCCTCGTGTCCACCGAAGGCGTCAGCGGAGCCCAGGAAATTACGGCCCATTCGCCGGAGTCGGAGTCCGAGCTGGAACCCGAGCTGGAACCGGAGTTAAGAACCCGAGCTGAAACCGGAGTCAAGAACCCGAGCCCGAACCGGAAACCCACAGTTCGCTGGCGCTGTTGATGATGAACGACCGCACCGGGCACCCCGACGGCCGTGACAACCGCAGTTTCGGGAAGTGCTCGAACAGGACGCTCAACGCGATCTCGCCCTCCAGCCGCGCCAGTCCGGCGCCAATGCAGAAGTGCTGGCCGTTGCCGAAGGAGAGCTGGCGGGAATTGGGGCGCGCGACGTCGAAGCTGTCGGCGTCGGGGAACTGCTGGTCGTCACGGCCGGCCGCGGCGTAGGAGGCGAGCATGGCCTCGCCGCGCCGGATCACCACGTCGCCGACCGGGATGTCCTCGAGGGCGTAGCGCAGCGGGAAGTGGCCGACCGGGCAGTCGTAGCGCACGACTTCCTCGATGACGGAGCCCCAGGAGACCTCGCCGGACCGGGCCCGTGCCAGTTGTCCCGGGTTGGCGAGCAGCGCCCTGACCGCGTTGGTGATCAGGTTGACGGTGGTCTCGTGGCCGCCCACCAGCACGGTGAGCATGATGACCACGACCTCGTCCTCGCTCAGCCGGTCGCCTTCCTCGCTGGCGGCGATCAGCGCGCTGGTCAGGTCGTCGCCGGGGCTCTCGCGCTTGGCCTGTGCCGCCTCGGCGAGCAGGACCAGGAGCTGGTCCTGGGCCTCCTGCGTCTGGTTGCCCTTGGCCGCGGGGTGGCTGCTGAGCACGGCGTCGGAGAGCGTACGCAGCCGCTCGCCGTCCATCGGCGGCAGGCCCAGCAGTTCGGCGATCACCTTGACCGGCAGCGGGAGCGCGTAATCCTCGCGCAGGTCGAACTCGTCGCCGCGCGCAGCCGCTTCGTCCAGCAGGCGGTGCGCCAGCTCCTCGATCCGCGGGCGCAGCGCGGCCGTTCGGCGGGGCGTCATCGCCTGGCCCGCGAGCGCGCGCAGCCGCCGGTGCTCGGCGCCGTCCCGCGTGAGTATCCCGGGGAGGCTGACGAAGTTCAGCAGCGGCCAGTCCTCGGGCAGCCGCCCCTCGGTGTTGCGCGGCCACTGCCGCGGGTCCTTCGACACCCGCGGGTCGACCAGCAGTTGCCGCAGCGTCTCGTGGTGCGTGACGGCCCAGGCCGGTACCCCGCCGGGCAGTTCCACCAGCGCCACCGGGCCGAGCGCGCGCAGCTCGACGTTCTCCTCGTGCTGGTTCTGGCCGAAATGATCGAGCAGTAACGGTGTCAGCGTTTCGGAGGTTTTCATGCCCGGCACCATAACAAGCGCGCTCGCCGGGCGAACAGCTGCCCAAAAGGGCTACGACTCCGAACTCGGCCGCCCCGTAAAGGGGTTGAGCGGTGAATGCGCAAACGTCCACCTGCCGATTCCCGCCGGGGAGAATTTCGGACGGGGCTATTCCGAATATGGCCGCTGGAGTCGTCGGCGACGAATTTTTACTCACGGAATACCCGGACTACCGCGCCAGCCCGTCCCAGCCCCAGTGCGGTACGGGACCCGGGTCGCCGAGATCGGAACTCTCCTGGTGGGAGACCGACATGGCGATCCGCGTGCCCCACTCGATGTACTCGGCGAAGCGCTGCCGCAGCAACGCGTCGGCGGGCAGCTCCTTCACGGCGGTCGCGAGCATCAACTCCACCCAGCGCGCCCGCTGTTCCTCGGTGATCCGCAGGTCCAGGTGCTGGGAGAGCAGGGCCTGGTGGCCGCCGAGGCGGGCGGTGTACTCGGCGGGGCCGCCGAATACCTCCGTGAGCCAGACGACGACATGGTCGACATGGGCCCGGGTGAAGTGCACGAAGACCGGGGCGAGGAGCGGATCGACGAGGACCTGCTCGTAGAAGCTGTCGATGAGGCGGCGCAGCGCGTCACTGCCGCCGACCGCCTCGTAGAAGGTGCCGGTACGGTCGACGGGGGAATCCGGAGTGGTCATGGGCGCTCCAGGTCGTGCCGGTGGTCGCGGCCGGGGATGTCCCGGCCGCCTCATAGCCGCGGCCAGGGGGCAGCCCGGCCGGTGGTCCCGGCCAGAGTCGGCCTGGCCGGTGCTTTGCGGCCAAGGATCACCCGGCCGCCCGGCGGGCACCGGGATTTACGCGGCGGGCGGATCAAATGGACCAGTGGATTCCGGCCACGGGGAAGAAACGGGCGGGCACGTCACTTGTACGCGGCATGAAGGCGATCACTTACACCAGCAACGGCGGCCCCGACGTCCTCACGCTCACCGAGCGCCCGGTCCCGGAGCCGGGACCCGGCGAGGTACGGGTCCGCGTCCACGTCTCCGGCGTCAACCCGACGGACTGGAAGTCGCGGCGCAACACCGCCCCCGCCTCGGCGCAGGTGCCGCACCAGGACGGCTCCGGCGTCATCGACGCGGTCGGCTCCGGCGTCCCCGAGACGCGGATCGGCGAGCGCGTCTGGATCTGGGAGGCCGCGTACGGCCGCGCGGACGGCACCGCGCAGGAGTACGTGGCGCTGCCCGCGGGCCAGGCCGTCGCCCTGCCCGACCACGCCTCCTTCGACCTCGGCGCGAGCCTCGGCATCCCCGCCCTCACCGCGCACCGCGCCCTCACCGTCGCGGACGGCGGCCCCGAGCGGCTCGCCCCCGGCGCCCTCGACGGACGTACGGTGCTGGTCGCGGGCGGCGCGGGCGCCGTCGGCAACGCGGCGATCCAGCTCGCCCGCTGGGCCGGGGCCACCGTCGTCAGCACGGTCAGCGGACCCGCCAAGGGCGACCTCGCGCGGGCCGCGGGAGCCCATCACGTCGTGGACTACCGCGCCCAGGACGCCGCCGCCGAGATCCGCCGGATCGCCCCGGACGGCGTCGACATCGTGGTCGAGGTCGCCCCGGCCGCCAACGCCGCCCTCGACCGGGCCGTCGCCGCCCCCGACGCCGTCATCGCCTTCTACGCCGACGACGACGCCTCGGCCACCGTGCCGGTCCGCCCCTCCATGGCGCTCAACCTCCGCTGGCAGGGCGTCCTGGTCTACACGGTCCCGCCCGCCGCCAAGGCCCACGCCGTCGCGGCGGTCACGGCCGCCGTCGCCGACGACGCCCTCCACGCGGGCCCCGACGCCGGGCTGCCCTTCCACCGCTTCCCGCTCGCCGAGACGGCCCGAGCCCACCAGGCGGTGGAGGACAGCGTCATCGGCAAGGTGCTCATCGACGTGGCCGCGCCCACCGGCTGACGCCTCGTCACACGAGCAGCCGGTCCAACCAGCCCGGGCCCGCCGTCCGTTGCGCGGGTCCGGGCTCGGGGCCGAAGGACGGTTCCCGCCGACGGTCGAACCCGCACCGACGCCCAACCCCGTACCGACGCCCGTTCCCGTAGCGACGCCCGTCCCCGCACCGACGCCCAACCCCGTATCCACGCCCGTCCCCGTGCCGACGCCCGTCCCCGTAGCGCCTCGGACCCCGCGCCCTCCCGCCCCCGGCCTTTCGGTGGCCGCCGAAACGTCGCGGGGTGAGGATGGGGACATGACCACCCGCACCAGGACCCCGGGGGCGCCGAGGACCGGCGACCCCCGTACGCCCGCGCTTGCCGACCCCGCCGTCCCCCGGCTCGCGGCCCTCGCCGCGCTCCTGGCCGACGAGACCAGGGCCGCGGTCTGCCTGGCGCTGCTGGACAAGCGGGCCTGGACCAGCGGGGAGCTGGCCCGGCACTGCGGGGTCGCGCCGTCCACCATGAGCGAGCACCTGACCCGCCTGGTCGACGGCGGGCTGCTGGCCCGCGAACACCAGGGGCGGCACCGTTACGTACGCCTGGCCGGCCCCGAAGCGGCCCGATTCGTCGAGGACATGGCGGAACGGGTGGCCGTCGCCGTACCCCGGACCACGGGCGCCGGGCTGCGGGCGCACAGCGCGGGCCGGGCGATGGCGCGCGGCCGTACGTGCTACGACCACCTCGCCGGCCGGCTGGGCGTGGCCCTCACCGACGCGCTGACCGGCAACGGCCTGCTCCGGCAGGACACCGGCTTCGCCCTCACCGACGACGGCGTGGCCTGGTTCACCGGCCTCGGCGCGGATCTGTCCGGGCCGCCCTCGTCCCGCCGCCCGCTGGCCCGTCCCTGCCTCGACTGGACCGAGCGGCGCCCCCACCTGGGCGGCACCGCGGGCGCCGAACTCTGCCGCCTCGTCCTCACCCGCGCCTGGGCCACCCGTATCGGCACCGGCCGCGCGGTGAAGGTCACGGCGCTCGGCGAGCGCGAACTCCACCGGGTCCTGGGCATCGAGCCGCACGATCTGGCTCCGGCGGAGGCGTAGGACCGCCCGGCGGCGGTGGGCTCAGCAGCCCGCCAGGCGTTCGCGGACGGTGGCCGGGTCGAGGTCCAGCGCGCTGAGCAGCGTCGCGGCGGGGTCGGGGTGCGGGGCGGGCAGGAGCGCGAGCAGCAGATGGCGGGGCTCGATACGGCGTCCGCGCCGCTCGCGCTCGGCCTCGCGCTTGGCGGCGACGACGGTCGCGCGGGCGGCCGAATTGAGGGTGATACGCCGCCGGCCGCGGACCGGCGGCGGGGCGAGGGGGATGTCGAGGTGGATGCCGAGCGAGCCGAGGGCGGCCCGGTCGAGGGCTTCGAGGGCGGCGTGCCCCTCGGCGAGGGTGACGCCGAGGGCGCGGGCGGGCTGGGCGGATTCGTCGCGGAGCAGCGCGAGCAGCAGGTGATCGGTGCCGATCCGGCGGTCGCCGCGCCGGGCGGCCTCCTCGCCCGCCTGTTCCATGACGAGCTTGAACCGGGCGTGAGCGGTGTTCTCCGGCATCGGGGGCCTCACTTTCCGTACTTCGCGTGCACCGACTGACGCGACACCCCGAGGGCGTCGCCGATCTGCTCCCACGACCAGCCCTTCCGGCGGGCCAGCGCCACATGCGCGGCCTCGACCTGTTCGGCGAGCCGGTGCAGCGCGCCGACGGCCCGCAGGCCGACCGCGGGGTCGTCCGAGTTCACGGCCGCGGAGACACTGTTGGTATCCATAAGTGTCAGGCTAGGCTGACGCGCGATGTCGCGTCAATCCAAACTGACAAACCCGTCCGGTCGGATGCGCGGAATGCCAGAATGACCGCATGGCCCCAGCGACGCCCGGCACCTCCACGCCCGTCACGCTCCGCATCGAAGGCACCGGCCTTCCCGGTCGCGCCTGCGCCGCCGCCCCCGGCTTCCCCGGATACACGGACATCCACGTCGCCGTTCAACGGCGCGCGAAACCGGGGGAGTTGCTCGACCCGACCCCCGGCGACGCGGACCGCGCCGTATGGACGCTGGAGTGCGTCGCGCGGACGGTCGCGGACGGCGCCGAGCTGACCGGCCCGTACGTGCAGGGCGGGCCGGGCGGGCGCTTCGTCTATCTGTCCTGGGGCGGGGTCGGCGCGGACGGGGCCTTCGCGGTGTTCCGCCGCGCCAAGCTGCTGCTCGAAGCCGTCGAGCCGGACGTGCTCGCCGCCGCCGTACGGTCCGGGCGGCTCACCGGGCGCCTCGGTCTCACCGACCCCGAGGGGCACCCGCTGTGCGCCCGCGTCGTACCGCCGGTCATCGCCTGGTCGGCGGGCTGAGCGCCGGAGTCCCGGGCACCCCTGGGCGGCTTCCTGGCTTCCTACGGGACGGGCCTTCTCCTTACGTCACGGCCTTCGCCGCCGCCTCCGCGACCCGCTCCACCAGCGCGATCCCGTCCTGCTCCGACACATGGCCGCCGGAGAGCACCGCGACCAGCAGCGTATGGCCGTCGTGCTCGACCTTCCCGATGCTGTTGACGTCCCACAGGCCGGTGGCGCTCCGCGGCAGCCAGCCGTTCTTGAGCGCGTAGTCGCCGCCGTCGGAGTCGGCGGCCGACACGCCCCACCGCTGGTCGGCGGTGACCGCGTGCATCAGGTCCGAGATGTAGTCGCGTGAGGCGGCGCTGAGCGGGGAGTCGTCGCCGTCGCCGTAGACCGCGCGCAGCAGGGTGATCTGGTCGGCGGCGGTGGTCTGGGTCAGGCCCCACAATTCGCCGCTGCCGGGGGTGGTGTGGCTCAGGCTGAGCGAGGCGTTGGCGGACGCCAGCCCCGGGCCGCCGCCGATGGCCTCCCACAGCGCGAGCGCCGCGTCGTTGTCGCTCTGCTCGATCATGTCGGTGGCCAAGTCGCGCTGCTCGGAGGTCAGTTGGGTGCCCGCGCGCTGATGCCGGAGCAGCAGCGCCGCCAGGATGTCGACCTTGACGATGCTCGCGGTGTCGTACGCGGTCGTGTCGCCGCTGTCGTACGTGGCGACCGTGCTGCCGCTGTCGTCGCTGTCCCCGCCCAGTTCGGTCACGGCGACCGAGAAGTGCCCGGAGCCGGTGTCGGACAGGGCCTTGATCGCCGCGCGCAGTTCGGCCTGGGTGTCCCGCGCGGGCGTGGCCGTCGTCTTCTGCGGGGGAGCGGCCGAGGGGGAGGGCGGCGTGGTGGTCGGCGGAGTGGTGGTCGGCGGCGTGGCGGTCGAGGGCGCCTGCGCCGGGGTGAAGGGCTTCGCGGTGGTGGGGGCGGGGGAGGGGGACGCCTTGTCCGTCGCGCCGCTGGTCGCCTTTCCGTCCGCCCCGGCCCGCGCGGACGGCGACTGGATGACGGTGGCCAGCGTCAGCACCGCGATCACCGCGAGTGTCGTGGTGGACACCACGAGGGGCCGCCGGGTCCACCAGTGCGCGGCGGCCCCGCTCCCCGTCTCGTTCCCGGCATCGTCCCAGGCTGTGTCCGTGGCCACGTCTCCGGCCACGTCTCCGGCCCCGCTCCCGGCGTCACCCCCAGCTCCGCCGGACGTCTGTTCGTCATCCATGCGGAGGACCGTATGAATCGTTTCTTGGATTCCGCTGAGATCCCGGTTCCAATCTTGTGAACCTTTGCGCCCATCCCGCGCGGCACCACCGAAAACCACGACAGAACGGTTCTTGCGTCATCTCTGTCAATTATTTCGCCTGCTGCGCGATCTATTGCGCTCACGTAACCCTGTCGTTACGATCCCCCGCACCAGACTTCCGGCCCCTGCCGCAGAGCACTCGCCCGAGCACTCACCCGAGTGCCCGACGGCCGCGCGGGCGGCGGGAGTTGACAGCCGATCGGAGGAGTCCAGATGGGTGTCACACGCCGGGTCTTCCTGCAAGCCGCCATAGCGGCCACTGCGGCAGGAACCCTAGGTGTCGCGGAGACCGCCGCCGCGGGCAGCGCGACAGCGGCCAGCGGGCCGGGAGACGTGGTCGGGAAGGTCACGGTCGGCTATCAGGGCTGGTTCGCCTGCATCGGCGACGGCGCCCCGATCAACGGCTGGTGGCACTGGACGCAGAACTGGGGCCAGACCCCGTCACCGTCCAACACCGGCATCAGTAGCTGGCCGGACATGCGCGAGTACACCCACACCTACCAGACGGGATACGCCGCCCTCGGCAACGGCCAGCCCGCGACGCTCTTCTCGTCCTACGACCAGCAGACCGTCGACACGCACTTCCAGTGGATGCAGCAGTACGGCATCGACACCGCCGCGCTCCAGCGCTTCAACCCCACCGGCGGCGAAGGCCCGACGCGCGACGCGATGGCCACCAAGGTGCGCAGCGCCGCGGAGTCGCACAGCCGGAAGTTCTACATCATGTACGACGTCACCGGCTGGACGAACATGCAGTCCGAGATCAAGACGGACTGGACCAACAAGATGAAGGCCCACACGGCCTCCTCGGCGTACGCGACGCAGAACGGCAAGCCGGTCGTCTGCATCTGGGGCTTCGGCTTCAACGACAACAACCACCCGTTCAGCACCGACGCCTGCATCGACGTCATCAACTGGTTCAAGGGACAGGGCTGTTACGTCATCGGCGGGGTGCCGCGCGAGTGGCGCACCGGCGGCGCGGGCACCCGTACCGGCTACTCGGACGTCTACCACGCGTTCAACATGATCTCGCCGTGGATGGTCGGCGCGATCGGCAACGCGGGCGACTCCGACAACGCCTACAACACCTACACCGTCGGCGACGAGGCCGACTGCGCCGCGCACGGCATCGACTACCAGCCGTGCGTCCTGCCCGGTGACGTCTCCGGACGGCAGCGCGCGCACGGCGACTTCATGTGGCGGCAGTTCTACAACGTCTGCCGGGCCGGGGTGCAGGGCATCTACATCTCGATGTTCGACGAGTACAACGAGGGCAACCAGATCGCCAAGACCGCCGAGTCCCAGGCGTGGACGCCCACCAACTCCGGCTTCCTGGCGCTGGACGAGGACGGTACGGCCTGCTCGTCGGACTACTACCTGCGGCTGACCGGCGACGGCGGCAAGATGCTCAAGGGCCAGATCGCCCTCACCGCGGTCCGCCCCACCCAGCCGCTGGTCTCCGGCGGCGGCGACACCGTACCGCCGACCGCGCCCGGCACGCTGCACGTCACCGGGCACACCGACACCACCACCGCGCTGGCCTGGACCGCCTCGACCGACAACGTCGGCGTCACCGGCTACCGGATCATGCGGGTCACCGGCTCCACCAGCACCCAGGCGGGCAGCGCGGCGGGCAACGCCACGACCGCCACCGTCACCGGGCTCAGCCCGTCCACCGCCTACACCTTCACCGTCCAGGCCGTCGACGCGGCGGGCAACGTGTCGCCCGCGTCCAACCAGGTCAGCGTCACCACCGACGCGACGACCGTGCCGCCGGGCACCAACCTCGCCCTGGGGAAGGCCACTTCGGAGAGCAGCCACACCCAGGTCTACGGCTCGGGCAACGTGGTCGACGGCGACCCCAACTCGTACTGGGAGAGCAACAACAACGCCTTCCCGCAGTGGATCCAGGTCGACCTCGGCCTCACCACCACCGTCAAGCGGCTGGTGCTCAAGCTGCCGCCGCCCACCGCCTGGAGCACCCGCTCCCAGACCATCTCCGTACAGGCCGGCCCCAGCGTCCCGCTGACCACCCAGATCCCCGCGCAGAACTACACGTTCAACCCCGCGTCGGGGAACTCCGTGACGATCAACCTGCCGTCGGCGGTCACCGCGCGCTACGTGCGGCTGAACTTCACCGCCAACACCGGCTGGCCCGCCGGGCAGCTCTCCGAACTGGAGGTCTACAGCGCCTGACCGGAGTGCGACCCGCGCCGTTCGTGATGCTGTCGGCGCGGGTCACGGCGCCTGACGGTCGCACAGCGCGTCGTCGGTGAGCGCCTCCACCGCGCGATTGACCTTGTCCTGGTCGATCAGCGCGGTGGTGGTGGTCACCGACACCGTCACCGCGCGGCGGCCGTCGGCGCTCACGGCGGGCCGGGTGTACACGCCGAAACCGTCGCCCTCGTGCAGGTAGGAGACGCCGCCGCAGCTCAGCGGGACCACGCGCAGCCCGAGCCCGTAACCGCCCTGCCTGCCGGACGGCGGTACCGGCAGATCGTCGTACGGCACCGTCTCGCGCATTTCCCGCCACTGCTCGGCGGGCAGCAGGTCGCCGGTCGCGAGCGCCCGGAAGAAGGTGTTGAGGTCGCCCGGCGTGCTCACCACCCCGGAGTCCGCCGTGTGCTGGAAGCTCAGCTCGGTCGCGTCGAGCACCCCGCCGCCGGGAGCGTCCACGGTCACCCGCTCGTGCGGCCCGACCAGGAACGGATTGTCGCCGGGGATGTACGTGTGCCGCAGCCCCAGCTTCGCGATGACGCGGTGCTCGACCAACTCCCGCCAGGTGGCGCCCGATCCGCCCGCCGTCCGCTCCGCCCTGTCGTTCGCCTTCTCCGCGATCATCGCGGCCAGCAGGTAGTTGGTGTTGGAGTACGCCCACTGCCGGGCCGTACCCGCCGGTCCCGGTGTGAACAGCGGCGGGTGGCTCATCGCGAGGGCGACGAGCCGCGGGGCGGGCGTCACGTCGTAGCGGTTCTCGTCGAAGTGGTGGAAGAGCCGGTCCTGGACGGACGGGTCGGCCACGTAGTCGTAGAGCCCGCTGGTCTGCCGCAGCAGATCCCGCACCGTGATCCGCGAGCCGTCGTTGCCGTGGCCGCGCACCACGCCGGGCAGCCAGTGCTCGACGGTGTCGTCCAGCGACAGCTTGCCCTCGGCGGCCAGTTGGAGCACCACGACCGCCGTGAAGGTCTTGGTGGTGCTCGCCGCGCGGAACTCCGGCTCCCACGGGACGGGTTCCTTGGAGCCGCGTCCCGCCGTGCCGAACCGCGCCCGCAGCGGCCCGTCCGGGGTGTCGACCCGCGCCACGACATTGACCTGGCCGTCCCCCGCGGCCCGCACCGCGGCGAGGTCGCCGCGCAAGTCCCGCTGCCCGTAGTGGTGTCGGCCGCCCGAGCCGTGCGCGGGCACCGCCGCCAGCGCGGACGCGGCCAGTGCCACCGACCACGCCGCCACGATCGTGCGCTTCCCCGACAACGACTTCATGACGGCTCCCCGTTGGACGACCCGGGCCCGCCCCGTGCGGACTGCGTCCATCCAACCCGCGCCGCGCACCATGATCGATGGAGCTGTCACCCGAACGCCCGGTGGGGACAACCCCCGGTCCGGGCCGCCGACAGCGGGTCAGCGGCGCGGGCAGATCACCAAGTGGTAGGCGGGCAGGGCGGCGACGGGCCGGTGGCAGTCGAACCGGCCGCGGATCGTGTCCGCCGCCTCGGGCGCGACCTGGCCCAGCGGGAACCAGAAGGTGTCGAGCACGGCGTAGCGCGAGGCGGGGTCGCTCAGGCAGCGCAGATTCTCGCGGTAGCTGACCTGACTGGTGATCGACCGGTCGTAGCGCGTGCGTTGGAGGAAGTCGGGCGTCGGGTAGCGGCAGTGCGTCGGGTTGCCGAGCAGATAGCCGATGTCGCCGAACGCCAGGTACGTGACGGGGGTGTCCGCGCCGATACGGTGCCGGACGCCGGTCAGCCACCGGGTCAACTCGTGCCGGGTGTCGGCGCGTTCGAGCGAGGTGAAGGTCGAGTGCCGGGTGTCGTACGAGTACGGCGTCGTCGGCCACACCGGGATCGCCAGTGCGAGGAGCAGGGCGAGGGCCGGGACGGAGCGGAGGAGGAGGCCGGGGGAGGGGGCGCGTACCGGCACCTGTCCGCGTACCCGTGCCCGTACTCGTCCCCGTACCCGTGCTCGCCCGTGCAGTGAGGCCGTGAGCAGCGTCGCCACGACGACCGCCGAGACCAGCGTGTACGCGGCCGTCTCGTGCGCGTGCCGCCAGTTCCAGGACTGCCCGGCGATCAGGGGGACGGCGACGCCGAGCAGCAGGGCCCCGGCGAGCAGCGGCAGGTCGGGGCGGCGGGCGACGGCGAGACCGCACAGGGCGGCGGCCAGCACCGGGAGCGCGGCCAGGTGGTACTGGAACCACTGCCCCTGCACCACCAGCGCGGCCAGCACGCCCGCGACCCCGGCCGCCGTCAGCAGCGGCCACGCCCAGCGGGCGGCGCGGGACGCGCTGCCGCGCGCGAGCAGCACCACGGCGGCGGGCAGCAGCGCCACCACCGGGTTCATCAGCGCCTCGGTGCCGACCGTGGTGATCAGCGCGTGCACGTCGGCGGAGTGCAGGCCGTTCTGCAAAGGGGTGTTGGGGTTCAGCGCCGACAGTTCGTTGAACCAGCGCCACTCGCGCGGCTGCACGAGGATCGCCAGCGCGAAGCCCGCGGGGGCGGCGACGGCGGCGGCTGCCGTGGTCAGCCAGCCGCGCCTCCGGTCCAGGACGAGGAGCGCGCCCAGCGGCAGCAGCGCCGTGGGCGCGGTCGTGTACTTCACGAGCACCGCGAGCGCGACCAGCACGCCGCCGAGGCCGACGGCCACCCAGGCGCGGCGCGGCGCGAGCGCGGCGGCGAGACCGGCCACCGCGCACAGCACGGCCACCCACTCCGGCTGGAGGAAGTCCCAGGCGGGCGCGAAGAGCAGCGCGAGCCCCACGGCTCCCGCCACCGCGTTCGCCTCGCGGCGCGGCAGGTGGCGGGCGAGGCCCTGGCGCAGCCACCACACGACGGCCGCCGCGACGACGATCACCAGCAGCCGTATCGACGCCTCGCGCACGGCGACCGGCCCGGCGGTGAGGTGGTCGAGCCACGACAGCGGCCAGCGGTACGCGAGCGGCCGGTGCACGAAGGTGCCGGACGCCGGAATCCCGCCGCGCCCGCTCGCCCGCATGCCGCCGAGGACGTACCGCACATCGTGGTTGAGCCCGCTCCAGCACATGGCGGCGACGGCGGCGAGGCCGAGGAGGGCCGCGGCGAGGCGGACGGGGAGGGGGTACGGGGTGGTCGTGCGGTCGTGGTCGCCTTCGCGGTCGCCTGCGTCGGGGCCGCGGGGCGTCGGGACCGCTTCCGGGCGGGCGTCCAGGCCCGGCGCCCGGTCGGTTCCGGGGGCCGGCCGCGCGGAGGTTCCGGCGCCGTCGTCGATGTCGGGAACGGAGGTCACGGCCGCTGACACTAGCCGCGCGCCCGCGCGTTACGGCGAGGTTGGCCGCCTCGTACGCCGAATGTTCAACGGAATTTACGCGGGTGTTCGCGGCGGGCGCGTGAGGTGAGCCGTTGGGGCCTGCGGCCGGGCGAGGTGGGCGCGTACGGCCGCCGCTCGTTTGGTCGGTGCCGGTGCCGGTGCCGGTGCTGGTGCCGTCTCCGCTCGTACGGCCCGCGCCCGCGCCGCCTGTGGCCGTAGTGCCGCCCGCGCCCGTACGGCCCCTGTCCGTACGGGCTCACGTCTCACGCGGGCGGGCGCAGCCGTCAGTTCGCGGTGTCCGCCAGCGTCGCCTCGTCGACCAGCCCCATCCTGATCGCCTTGACGACGGCGCTGGTCCGGTTCGTGGCGTCGAGCTTCAGCAGGACGCTGCTCACCAGCCGTTTGGCGCCGTGCTCGGAGATCAACAGGCGCCTGCCGATCTGCTTGTTGCTCAGGCCGCGCACCAGCAGCACCAGCGTCTCGTTCTCACGTGACGTCAGCGCCCCGCGCCGCTTCACCGGGGCCGCTGCCGCCGCCTGTTGGATGAGGCTGCGGCCCAGCTCCACCGGAATCGCCATCTCCCCGGCCGCCAACTGGTCGAGGGCGCGGGCCATTCCGGCCGCCGACAGGTCCTGCCGGATCAGATAACCGTCGGCGGGCAGCCCCGCCAGGTCCCCCGTCTGATGCTGCTCGATCACCAACAGCAGCCGTGGCGACGGGTTCTCGCCCCCGGCGCTCCCGACACCCCCGGCGGCCCCGACCCTTCCGGTCGCCCCGGCCCTCCCGGCTTCCCCGACGACCGTCCACAGCCGCCGGTTGGTCGCGGTCAACACCGCCACGTCGGGGGCGTGTTCGCGCACCTTGCCGATGAAGTCGAACTCGTTCGCCGCGAAGTACGTCTCCACACCGGTCGCGAGACCCGACATGATCGCCTGCACCCCGAGGCGCAGGATCTGGTCCTCCATGAACAACACCACGCGGAGCCGCGCGGGAAACGGCATGCGACGCGAATGGTGGAGAATTTCCGAAGTCATAAATCCGCCCGTGTCTCTTCCGAGTAAGAACCACATCGGCGGCCTGCCCCCGAGCGGGCGCCTTTCCACAACGCGACGCCACCCCGACCGGCCGAAAATGGCCAACGAGGGCGACTGCGGGAGCACTTACGGGCCTGAGCGTTCCCCATCGCGTTCGATCACACCTGGTACTCCCCTGGTATCCACCTGGCATGGCAGGAGCCCACGCCCGGTAGCAGGTGATCACATTTTTGCCTCATTACGCTACCAACGGTTAACGTCACCGGTCAACCAACTCGGAACCCCTGCGTCCGCCGAACCGGAGCAGGGCGTACCGCACTTGAGCGGGCGAGACCTCGACGCGGGCCCGTGCGGCACCAGTTGACGGGCCGCTTGGGCAGCCGCGCGGGCAAGCGCTTGAGCGCCTGTTTGTGCGCCTGTTTGAGCGCCTGCCTGAGCGCCTGCCTGAGCGGCTGCCTGAGCGCCTGTTTGAGCGCCTGCCTGAGCGACTGGTGGAGTGGTCGCGCGAGCTCGCGTGTGCGCCTACTTGAGCAGCCGGGACATCCGCCGGTCCGCCAGCGGCTTGCCACCCGTCTGGCACGTCGGGCAGTACTGCATCGCCGAGTTGCTGAAGGACACCTCGCGGATCGTGTCCCCGCACACCGGACACGGCTCGCCCTTGCGCCCGTGCACCCGCAGCCCGCTCTTCTTCTCCGACTTCAGATCGCGCAGCGGCAGCCCGCGCGACCGCTCGACGGCGTCGGCCAGCGTCGTACCGACCGCGTCGTAGAGCGTGGCCACCTCGTCCTCGGTGAGCGTGGCGGCCAGCTTGTACGGCGACATGCGCGCCGCGTGCAGGATCTCGTCGGAGTACGCGTTCCCGATCCCGGCGATCACGCTCTGGTCGCGCAGCACGCCCTTGATCTGGCTGCGCTTGCCCGCCAGCAGTTCGGTGAAGGCCGCGAGGGTGAAGTCGGCGGCGAAGGGGTCGGGGCCGAGGCGCGCGACGCCCGGAACGTCCAGCGGGTCCCGTACGACGTAGACCGCGAGGCCCTTCTGGGTGCCGGCCTCGGTGACGTCGAAGCCGGTTCCCTCGCCGCCGGTCGTTCCGGCCCCGCTTCCGGTGCCGGTTTCGGTGTCGCTTCCGGCCCCGTCCCCGGCCCCGTTTCCCGCTACCGGGGTGAGCCGTACGCGCAGTGCCAGCGGTCCCTTGCCGGGGCGCGGCGGCGCGTCCGCCATCTTCTCCGTCCACCGCACCCACCCGGCCCGCGCCAGGTGGACCACGAGGTGCAGCTCCCCGGCCGTGAGGTCGAGGAATTTCCCGTGCCGCCCCACGGCGTCGAAGGTCCGCCCCTCCAGCGCTCCGATCGGCGGGTCGTACGTCTTGAGCGCGTGCACGGCGACCGGGTACACCCGCTCGACCGTACGGCCGACCAGCTGCTCGGCCAGGAACCTGCTCAGGGACTCGACCTCCGGCAATTCAGGCATACCCCCAGTCTGCCCTGCCGCCGCCCGACCCGCCCCGGACAGACCGCCGCCCCGGGGCGTACGGCCCCGGGGCGGCGCGGGACAGCCGCGATCAGGCGGGCTGGAGTACGGCGAAGGTCGCGCCCGAGGGGTCGGCGAACCAGGCGATCCGGCCGATGCCCGGCACGTCCACGGTCGGCACCAGCACCGTCCCGCCCGCGCCCTGGACGCGGGTGACGATGTCGTCCGCGTCCGCCACGTCGAAGTACGGCACCCAGCGCGGGCTCACACCCTCCTGCGCGGCCGTGATGCCGCCGAAGGCCGTGTTCCCCTGGTCGCCCTCCGAGGTCGAGACGAACGTGTACGGCGCGTCACCCACCTGCGTGTCCGCCCCCCGCCAGCCGAACAGCCCGCGGTAGAACTCCAGCGCCGCGGCCGGGTCCGCCGTCTGGAGCTCGACCCACCCCAGCGACCCGTACACCGACGTGGTCTCCAGACCCTTCAGGGCCTTCGGCTGGAAGAGCGCGAATTCCGCCCCGCCCGGATCGGTGACCGCCGCCATCCGCGCCGCGTCCCGCGCGTCGAACGGCTCGGCCCGCACCGCCCCACCGGCCTGCGCGACCGCCTTCGCGGTGGCCTCCACGTCCGGCGTCTCGAAGTACACCGTCCACGCCGGGGTCGCCCCCTCGTCCACCAGCGGCCCCAGCGCCGCCACGATCTTCCCGTCCTTCTGCAAGGTCCCGTAACTCCCGGCGTCAGGCCCCGCCGGGTGGAACGTCCAGTCGAACACCGCCCCGTAGAACCCGGCCGCGGCCACCGTGTCCTTCGCCGCGATGTCGATCCATGTGGCCGATCCGAGAATGGAATCCGTGGTGAGCATGCTGACGTGCCTGCCTTCCGTCATCAGTTCAAACCCATGGGCCAGAAGCCCCACCCCATCGTATACACGGTATACACCCCCTCGCCCGCCTTCCCCCCAACCCCACCCCGCCGCCACGGACCGTGTCCTGCGGCGTGGGGAGCCCCCTACGAAGCGTCTCCCGCGGATCGGAGGCGACCTTGGTCGGTATCAACCTCGTCGTCGCGGACATGCGAAGGTCATGACGGATGAGCCGGGCACCACCCCCGCCGAGGACAAGACGCTCTACCAGAGGGAGACCCTGGAGGACGAGGTGATGGACGAGGTACTGGCCTCATACAGCGAAGCCGTCGACGAGAAGAAGCCGCCGACGCCCAGCGAAACAGCGGACACGGACGCGGACTGAGCCTTCCGCCGGTCTCGCGGTGGAGATCGGCGGCGCGCTCCTGGCCGCCTCTCCTCGAATCGCGGGCGGGCGATGAGTTCCGGCACGCGGTGAGGTCTTCCTGGGGACGTACGAACTCGGCCGAGCACGACCGGTAGGGAGACCCCAGCGTGAGCGACATCGTGGTGCAGAACATCGTCCGGCCCGACCGCGTGCTGTCAGGCTCCTGGCTGGAGGTGATCGCCTCGAATCTCGACTACCACCGGGCGACCTTCCTGTGGAAGTGCGAGGGCCTCACGGACGCCCAACTGCGCCAACGCCCGCTGCGATCCTCGGCGTTGACGCTGCTGGGACTCATGCGCCACCTGCAAGGAGTCGAACGTGCCTGGTTCCAGCGGACCTTGGCCGACACCGTGCCTCGCTTCTTCCCCTACCGGACCTACACCACCCCCGACGGCGACGAGTGGTACGACGAGTCGGACGCCACGTCCGCCGAGGACGTCTACGAGGACTACCTGACGTCGTGCGAGGAGTCGCGGCAGCTCTTCACGAAGGTGACCGCCGACCTCACCCGCATCATGCCGAACCCGGAATTCGGCGCCACCGACGTGCGCTTCGTCCTCGAGCACGTGATCGAGGAGTACGCCCGCCACCTCGGCCACGCCGATCTCCTCCGCGAGGCCATCGACGGCGCCACCGGCGAATAACCGACGCCCCTCGCACACACCACCATCAGCAGAAGCCACCCGGCCGACCACGACCACGGGCAGCGCGGCCCGATGCCCACGCGGACGTCATCCTCGCAGCCAGCTGGCCTTCTCCGGCCTGACGGGAGCTGTCCCGGGGATCGATCCCACCGCCGACGCGAGGGAGCCCCGTCACGCTCCGGGAGGGAGGTGGCGGGGCTCCGGTGCATCTGGTGGGGGTTGCCGCACGGGGCGGCAGCCCGGGCTTAGATGTCGAAGTACAGCTCGAACTCGTGGGGGTGCGGGCGGAGCTGGATCGGGGCGATTTCGGCGGTGCGCTTGTAGTCGATCCAGGTGTCGATCAGGTCGGAGGTGAAGACGCCGCCGGCCTGGAGGTACTCGTTGTCGGCCTCGAGGGCGTCGAGGACGGCGGGGAGGGAGGTGGGGACCTGGGGGACGCCCGCGTGCTCCTCGGGGGCGAGCTCGTAGAGGTCCTTGTCGATCGGCTCGGCGGGCTCGATCTTGTTCTTGACGCCGTCGAGGCCCGCGAGGAGGAGGGCGGAGAAGGCGAGGTACGGGTTCGAGGACGGGTCCGGGGCGCGGAACTCGACGCGCTTGGCCTTCGGGTTGGAACCCGTGATCGGGATGCGCATCGCGGCGGACCGGTTGCGCTGCGAGTAGACCAGGTTGACCGGGGCCTCGAAGCCGGGGACCAGGCGGTGGTACGAGTTCACCGTCGGGTTGGTGAAGGCGAGCAGCGACGGCGCGTGCTTGAGGATGCCGCCGATGTAGTAGCGGGCGATGTCGGACAGGCCCGCGTAACCCTGCTCGTCGTAGAAGAGCGGCGTGCCGCCCTGCCACAGCGACTGGTGGACGTGCATGCCGGAGCCGTTGTCACCGAAGATCGGCTTGGGCATGAAGGTCGCGGTCTTGTTGTTGCGCCACGCGACGTTCTTCACGATGTACTTGAAGAGCATCAGGTCGTCGGCCGCGGCGAGCAGCGTGTTGAACTTGTAGTTGATCTCCGCCTGGCCCGCGGTGCCCACCTCGTGGTGCTGGCGCTCGACCTGGAGGCCGGAGGCCTCCAACTGGAGGGAGATCTCGGCGCGCAGGTCGGCGAAGTGGTCGACCGGCGGGGCCGGGAAGTAGCCGCCCTTGTAACGGACCTTGTAGCCGCGGTTGTCCTCGACCGCACCGGTGTTCCAGGCCGCGGCCTCGGAGTCGATGTGGTAGAAGGACTCGTTCGCCGACGTCTGGAAGCGGACGCTGTCGAAGACGTAGAACTCGGCCTCGGGGCCGAAGTACGCGGTGTCGGCGACGCCGGTGGAGGCGAGGTACGCCTCGGCCTTCTTCGCCACGTTCCGCGGGTCACGGCTGTACGCCTCGCCGGTGATCGGGTCGTGGATGAAGAAGTTGATGTTGAGCGTCTTGTCCCGGCGGAACGGGTCCACGCGGGCCGTCGAGAGGTCGGCGCGCAGCGCCATGTCCGACTCGTGGATGGCCTGGAAGCCGCGGATCGACGAGCCGTCGAAAGCAAGCTCATCGGTCGGGTCGAACGTCGAGACCGGGACCGTGAAGTGCTGCATGACGCCGGGCAGGTCACAGAACCGGACGTCGACGAACTTGACGTCCTCGTCCGTAATGAACCGGTTGACGTCGTCGGCGTTCTGGAACATCCCACTCCTCCTAGGCCCGGCCCCACGGGTCGGGTTGGCAACTCGAGGCGCGCCAGTGCGGTGGCGCACACTGCCCCGACCATAGGGATCAGGGATTTCTCCAGCATGACCCATTTGTTTCCGAGGCGTTAACCGCGACGCCGGGGCGGCACCCGGGCAGCGCCGTACGGGTGGGCGTCCGGGAGGCCCCGTCCGCGACCGCGCTGTAGGGCCGCGGACGGCGCCGGGTTACCGTGGTCGGGTGGACAACAGGGATGCAATCGGATCGTGGCTGTCGGGCCCGGGTGCCGCCGCCGAGCAGATGGGCGTGGAGTTCGGCTACCGCGGGCAGCGCCTCGGACTGCCGGAGAACGGGCCGGGTTCCATCGCGCCGGTGGGGCGCCGCGTCGTGGCGCTCTTCATCGACTGGTTCCTCTGCCTGCTGATCGCATACGGCCTGATCGCGCACCGTGACGCCGGCAAGTCCAATACCTGGACACTCGTCGTCTTCGGCGTGGTCAGCGTCGTCCTGCTGCTGACCGTCGGCACCACCTTGGGCAAGCGGCTGATGGGCCTGCGCGTTGTACGCCTCGACGGCGGCCGTCTGGGAGCCGTCGCCGTCGTCATCCGTACGGCGCTGCTGCTGCTCGTCGTCCCCGCCGTCATCTGGGACCGCGATACCCGCGGCCTGCACGACAAGGCTGCCAAGTCCGTACAGGTACGGATCTGACCCAGCCGGGACGCAGAAGAAGACACAGAAAAGGGGGTCCGGGGACAGCGTCCCCGGACCCCCTTCGTACAACGACCTCCGTGCCCCGACCGCCTAGCGGCCCTTCGGCATCCGCATCCCCTTGGGCATCGGGCCCTTCGGGATCGGCATGTTGCTCATCAGATCCCCGAGCGCCCGCAGCCGGTCGTTCACCTCGGTCGTCTTCGGGCCGGACAGCACGCGCGGCAGCTTCAGCAGCGTGGTGCGCACCTTCTTCAGCGACAGCTCGTCCGGGCCGTTGCCGACGATGAAGTCGTGCACCGGCACGTCGAAGACGACCCGGTTGACCTTCTTCTTCTCGGCGGCCAGCAGGCCCTTCACGCGGTTCGGGTTGCCTTCACCGATCAGGACGACACCGGCCTTGCCGACGGCGCGGTGCACCACGTCCTGGCTCTTGTTCATCGCGACGGCCGGGGTGACGGTCCAGCCGCGTCCGACATTCTGCAGAACGGCCGCGGCGGCGCCCGGCTTGCCTTCGAGCTGCCCGAACGCGGCCTTCTCGGCCCGGCGGCCGAAGATGACCGCCATCGCGAGGAAGGCCAGCAGGAAGCCAAGGATGCCTGCGTAGATGGGGTGACCGATCAAGAAGCCGAGGGCGAGGATGACACCGAAGGTGACGATTCCCACAGCCGCAACGACAAGCCCGACCTTGGGGTCGGCCTGCCTGGTCATCTTGTAGGTCTGGACGATCTGCTTCAGTCGTCCAGAATTCTCGGGGTTCTCGGGTGTTTCCTTCCTCGCCATGCCGCTCAGGATACGCGAGGGGGGTGCCCGCTCAGTCGTTGAGGGCGCTTCCCCGTGCGGCGCTCACAAGGGCGTCCATCTCGTGCTGCGCCTCCCGCCGGTCCCGGGCCCTGCGGCGGTCCTCGACGACGGCTGCCCAGGCGTTACGGCGGGCTGTCTGCTGCCCGCCGCGCAGCAGAAAGGACTCCACGGCGCGCAGCGCCACGGCCGGACGGATGTGCACGGACTCGGACGGCATGGCGTCCCCCTCATATGCGGCTGAGAGCTGAGAGCTGGGAGCAGGAAGGTGCGGGGCGGTACGTGATGACGCGCGTGGTGCGGGCAGCGCCGGTGACTCGAAGAGCCCCGTGCGTGACACCAGGGTCGCCACAACGTGTTACCAGTCGGTGACCACTCGGTCAATCTCGCATGAAAGCCTCACTCCGGCAGCACGGCGCCCCGCCAGGTCACTCGCCCGGCGGGGCGTCGTCGGCGGTGAGCGGACTCACACGACGAGGGTCGGAACCGAGGGTCGGAACGGGGCCATGACGGGGGTCACAGCCGGGGCCATGACGGGGGGCACGGCCGGGGTCATACGGAGTGCGCCGCCACCGGGCCCACGGCCAGCCGCTCGCCCTCCCGCAGCCGCTTGTCCACGGCCTGCTGGAAGAGCCGTCCGGCGCGGTACGAGGAACGGACCAGCGGCCCGGACATGACGCCCGCGTAGCCGATCTCCTCGGCCTCCTCCTTCAGCTCCACGAACTCCGCGGGCTTCACCCAGCGCTCCACGGGGTGGTGCCGCACGGACGGCCGCAGGTACTGCGTGATGGTGATCAGCTCGCAGCCCGCGTCGTGCAGGTCCTGGAGCGCCTGGCTGATCTCCTCGCGCTCCTCGCCCATGCCCAGGATCAGGTTGGACTTGGTGACCAGACCGGCCTCGCGGGCGCGGGTGATCACTTCGAGCGAGCGCTCGTAGCGGAAGCCGGGGCGGATCCGCTTGAAGATCCGCGGCACCGTCTCGACGTTGTGCGCGAGCACCTCGGGGCGGGAGCCGAAGACCTCGGCGAGCTGCGCGGGCTCGGCGTTGAAGTCGGGGATGAGCAGCTCGACCTTGGTGTGGCCGCCCTCGCGCGCCGCCGTCATGGCGTGGATCTGCCGGACGGTCTCCGCGTACAGCCAGGAGCCGCCGTCCTCCAGGTCGTCGCGGGCGACGCCGGTGATCGTGGCGTAGTTGAGGTCCATCGTGACGACGGACTCGCCGACGCGGCGCGGCTCGTCACGGTCGAGCGCCTGCGGCTTGCCGGTGTCGATCTGGCAGAAGTCGCAGCGCCGCGTGCACTGGTCGCCGCCGATGAGGAAGGTCGCCTCGCGGTCCTCCCAGCATTCGTAGATGTTGGGACAGCCGGCCTCCTGGCACACCGTGTGCAGCCCCTCGCTCTTCACGAGTTTCTGCATCTGGGTGTACTCGGGGCCCATCTTGGCGCGGGTCTTGATCCACTCGGGCTTGCGCTCGATGGGGGTCTGGCTGTTGCGGACCTCCAGGCGCAGCATCTTGCGTCCGTCGGGTGCGACTGCGGACACGACCGGCTCCCTAAAGCTTCGATTCTTCGGCGAACACCAGAGTACGCCCGTGATTCGTACGGCTTGATCCGTGCGGCTTCCTCTGGAAGCAACCAGCCGTGTCGTAGCCGCATTCCCGGCCGGATACCTGCTAGCGCCGAGGCCCGGCGGTACGGCCACCAGCCCCGGCCGTCAGCCCCCGGTCGTACGGCCGGCGATACGGCCCGTGAGCCCCCGTCGTACGGCCCACCGCCCCGGCTATACGGCCCGCGGCAGCGGCACGACCGCGCCCAGGACGTCCGCCAGGTGCCGTTCCAGCACCGGCAGCACCTCGGTGACGCCGATGTCGCGGCCCAGTTCGTTGGAGAGCGAGGTGACGCCCGCGTCGCGGATGCCGCAGGGCACGATCCGGTCGAACCACGTGTTGTCCGGGTCGCAGTTCATCGCGAAGCCGTGCATCGTCACGCCCTTGGCGACGCGGATGCCGATGGCGGCGAGCTTGCGGTCCTCGCGGCGCTGCCCGGCGTTGGAGGGCGCGTACTCGGGGCCGTTCAGCCGCGGGTCGAACTCGCTGTCCTCGCCCCCCTTCGACGAGGAGCCCGCTCCCACCCGCGGGTCGAGGTCGAGGGTCAGGCCGTTGACCGCCGGGCGGTCCGCCACCGGGTCACCGAGCACCCACACCCCGCTGCGGCCCTCCACGCGCGTGGTCTCCAGACCGAATTCGGCGCAGGTACGGATCAGCGCCTCTTCCAGGCGGCGTACGTGCGCGACCACGTCGACCGGGCGCGGCAGCTTCAGGATCGGGTAGCCGACGAGCTGGCCGGGGCCGTGCCAGGTGATCTTGCCGCCGCGGTCCACGTCGACCACGGGGGTGCCGTCCAGCGGGCGCTCGCTGTCGGTCGTACGGCGTCCCGCCGTGTAGACCGGCGGGTGTTCGAGGAGCAGGCAGGTGTCGGGGATCTCGTCCTCCACGCGTGCGGCGTGCACCCGGCGCTGTTCCTGCCACGCCTCGGTGTACTCGACGGCGTCGGCCCCGAACCCCAGGTGGACGAAGCGCAGCTCGTCCGTCCGCGCGGCGTTCTGCGGAAACCCCATGACCACTCCTCTGCGTGCCCGGCGGTGCTTGTTTCGCGCCTCTGCCACTGTACGGCGGCGGGTCCGTGGGGCCCGAGCGGGGCCGAAGCTTCCCGTCCTGTGGGGGCGGGGCTTGAGAGCGGCGCCATAGCACGGTGCCTCCGACCCGCCGGGGCGGTTTACCGACCCTTGAGGGTCCTTATCGCCCATTCGGGCGAATAACGAGGTCTTACGGTGAGCTTCCCGGTACCGACCGTTACATTCACGCCGTTCCGGTTACCTCCCCAGTCCCAGGAAGTGGACCGCACTGCCGATGACGGACCGTTCCACGCAGCGAACCCCGACCCGTCCCAACAGCAGACTCGCCTCGTTGATCGCGGAGGCAGGCTTCTCCAACGCGGGGCTCGCCCGCCGGGTCGACCAGCTCGGCATAGAGCACGGCCTCGACCTGCGGTACGACAAGACCTCGGTGACCCGCTGGCTGCGCGGCCAGCAGCCACGCGGCACCACACCCGCGCTGATCGCCGAGGTCTTCACCCAACGGCTCGGCCGCCGGCTCTCCGCCCAGGACCTCGGGCTCGACGCGTGCGCGCCGGTCTACGCGGGCCTCGAATTCGCCGGGTCGCCCGACGAGGCGGTGGACATCGTCAGCGGCCTGTGGCGCAAGGACACCGGCAACCAGACGGAGCTGCGGAAGATCGCCTTCACCGCGGCCGGGCTCGTCGTGCCCAGCCGCGACTGGCTGATCGGCCGCGCCGACGAGAGGGTCGCGCGGGGCGCCGACGCCGCGCCGGTACGGGTGCCCGCGCAGAGCCGCGGCCCCGGCCCCCTGGGGCTCCCGCCGTCCGCCGCGCCCGGACCCGCGCCGGGGCTCGCGGCCAAGGCCGGGCCGCCCCGCGCCAAGGTCGGGGCCGGTGACATCGCCGCCCTGCGCGCCGTCGGCGACCTCTTCCGGGGGCTCGACCACGCGTACGGCGGCGGCCACGCCCGCCAGGCCCTCGTCCGTTACCTGGAGCACGAGGCCGAGCCGATGCTGCGCGGCAGTTACGGCGAGGCACTCGGCCGCCGCCTGTTCTCCTCCGTCGCCGACCTCACCCGGCTCGCCGGATGGACGTCGTACGACATCGGCGCGCACGGGCTCGCGCAGCGCTATTTCGTCCAGGCGCTACGGCTCTCGCAGGCCGCGGGGGACCGGGTCTACGGCGGCTACGTGCTCGTCACCATGAGCCGCCAGGCCGTCTACCTCGGGCACGGCCGCGAGGCCGTCCAGCTCGCCCGGGTCGCCCAGCAGGGCGTCGGCTCCGGCGCGCCCGCCGTCGTCCAGGCCCTGCTGCACAGTGCCGAGGCGCGCGGGCACGGGCTGCTCGGTGAGATCCGCGCGTGTTCCGCGGCGCTCGCGCGGGCCGAACGCTCGCTCGGGGCGGCCCGCTCCGGTGACGAGGTGCCCTCCTGGGCGCGCTTCTTCGACGAGGCCCAGCTCGCCGACGAGTTCGGGCACTGCCACCGGGACCTCCAACTGCACCGGGCCGCCGCGCAGCACGCCGAGCGCTCCCTCCAGCTCCGCGCCCCCGCGTACGCCCGCAGCCGGCTCTTCTGCCGCACCGTGCTCGCTTCCGCTCGCCTCGGGCTCGGGGAGGTGGACGTCGCCTGTGCTCTCGGCATCGAGGTCATGCAGCAGGCCACCGAGATGCGGTCGGCTCGCGCCGTCGAGTACGTGCGGGACTTCGGGCGGCGCCTTGAGCCGTATCGCGATGCCGCGGCCGTTCGCGCCTTTCGCGACCGCGCCGTCGCCTTGGGGCTGGTCGCCCCATGACGACCTCCGGTCACGGTCCCTTACCCACCTCCCGCAAGTGGGTCCCCCCCAGGGGCGCGGTCCCCTGACGTTCCCCCCGCCCCGCCGGGGCGGTTCGGTGGTGTTCGGTCCACCGGGCCGGTGGGGGCGGGCCGCGCAGTTCCTCGCGCCCCTGGCGGGGCGTGCCGTGATTCGTCGGGGCGGTGAGCCGGTCTTTTAGGGGCGCGGGGAACTGCGCGCTCAGCCACGATGCTCCTGCGGGTCACCACCGGCCCCGGCGGGGCAGCTCGGCGGTGTTCGGTCCACCGGGCCGGTGGTGGGTTGCTCGCGCAGTTCCTCGCGCCCCTGACGGGGCGCACCGTCTTTCGTCCGGGCGGTGAGCCGATCCTTTTAGGGGCGCGGGGAACTGCGCGCTCAGCCACGACGCTCCTGCGGGTCACCACCGGCCCCGGCGGGGCAGCTCGGTTGTGTTCGGTCCACCGGGCCGGTGGTGGCGGGCCGCGCAGTTCCTCGCGCCCCTGGCGGGGCGGGCCGTCTTTCGTCGGGGCGGTGAGCCGGTCTTTTAGGGGCGCGGGGAAGTGCGCGCTCGGCCACCGACGGTGGCGCGGGCGAAGAACCGGCCCCGGTGGGGCAGGGGCTAGGCGGCCTGGGGGGTGGGGGTGTCGGCGGGGTGGGGGACGGCGTCGCGGAGGATGCTGTGGGCGGCGCGGCGCGCGGAGAGAAGGGCGCCCTGGGGCGTGCTGGTGGTGCGGTGGGCACCGCAGATGTAGAGACCGTCGAGGAGCCGGGCGGGACGCCGCAAATCGTGGGGCGCGGGCATGGCCGGCACGGCCTCGGGATCGTTGTGGACGGCGAGCAGCTCCCACGCGTCGGTGGAGGTCTCGTACAGCTCGGCGAGGTGAGCGCGGACGGTCTTGTCGCCCGCCCCGTCGGGCGGCGGCCCGAGGACGACGGACGTGACGAGGGCGCGCCCGGCCGGCGCCCGGCTCGGGTCGATCTCACTGACCGGGAGAGTGTGTGAGACGGGCCCCATGCGGTCGGCGTCGAGGACGAGCACCGGCTCGCGTACGGGTGGGACGGGCGCCGCGTGGTGCAGGACGGTGACCTCGTGGAAGGACGGCACCCGCAGCCCCGGCAGGAGTTCGGCCGCGGCCCGCGCCCCGGTGGCCACCAGCACGGCCCGGCAGGGCAGTTCGGTGCCGTCCTCGGTCTGCACGCAGTTGACGGCGACCCGCACCGCGCGCGTGCCGAGCCGTACCGCGCCCGGCGGGAGCCCCGCGGCGAGCCGCCGCGGTACGGACGCCGCGCCCGTCACGGGCAGGCACGTACGGCCGCGGGCGAAGCCGCGCAGTACCAAGTCGGCGCAGCGGCTGGAGGTTTGCAGCTCCGGGTCGCACAACAGGGCGGCCAGCAGCGGCCGTACGAAGCCCTCGACGGTCCGCGGCGCGAAACCGCGTGCGCTCAGCGCCCGCGCGGCGGTCGTCTCGGGGCGGCTGGCGAGCCGTGAGGCGGGCGTCGCGGCAAGGCGGTTGAGGGTGGTGCCGAGCCGGGCCCGGTCCAGCGTGGAGCCGATCGGAGCACGGGCCGAGCCGCGAACGGTACGGGAGCCGCGCGCGTCACCGACCCGGTAACCGCGCCCGTCGGCTCTGACCAGGGCGCCGGGCGCGAGCGGCGCCAGCGGCAGCCCCCGCAGCCCCGGCGTGCGGCGCAGTTCCGGATAGGACGTGTTGAGCAGGTGAGCGCCGCGGTCGAGCCGGAAGCCGTCCACCACGTCGGTGGCCATGCGGCCGCCGACGTGGTCGGCGGCCTCCAGGACGGTGACCGACAGGCCGCCGCCGATGAGTTGATGCGCGGCGGACAGCCCGGATATGCCTGCGCCGATCACGACGACGTCCACGATTCCCGCGACGTCACGGCGTGCTGGTGAGAGCACTGTGCCCCTCCCCGAGGTCGGGTTCGAATCCCCGCTCACGTCGGCGTCACGCCCGAGGCGTCGCAGAACGCTGGTAAAGGTCATGCCCTCATCAAAGCCATCTGATGCCGGGGCAACCCGCCGATTCCAGCCCTTATCCAGCGCTTTTCGGCACCCCCGGCCGAATGTCTCCGGCCCGGTCACCTCTCCGGCCCGGTCACCTCTCCTGCCCGGTCGCCAATCCGGCCGCCGCTCGCGCGACGCCCCGCCGCTCGCGCCGCGCCCCGCCCCGCCCCGCCGTCGTAGTCGCCGTGGCAGCGGCTATTCGGCGAGAGCCGCCGTCACGGCCTGCGCGAATTCGGGAAAGGCGAAGCGGAAGCCGGAGTCCAAGAGGCGCTTGGGGCGGACGCGTTGGCTGCCCGTGACGTCCTGGGCCAGTTCGCCGAGGACCAGGCGCAGGACGGACTCCGGGACCGCGGCCACGGTGGGGCGGTGCAGGACGCGCCCCATCTCGGCGGTGATCTCACGGTTGGTCAGCGGCTCGGGCGCGGTGAGGTTGACCGGCCCGGACAGATCGGCCGTGTCCAGCGCGTGGCGAATGGCGGCCACCTCGTCGTGCAGGGCGATGAAGCTCCAGAACTGCCGCCCGTCGCCCAGGCGTCCGCCGAGCCCGGCCTTGAACAGCGGGAACAGCCGCGCCCAAGCGCCGCCGCCCTTGGCGACGACCAGGCCCGTACGGGGGTGGACGGTACGGATGCCGGCCGCGCGGGCGGGATCGGCCGCGGCCTCCCACTCCTGGCACAGCTCGGCCAGGAAGCCGCTGCCCACCGGGCTGTCCTCGTCGACGGCCGTGTCGCCGGTGTCGCCGTAGATGCCGATCGCGCTCGCGCTGACCAGGACCCGAGGCGGGGTGTCGAGCGCGGCGGCGGCCTTGGCGACGGCGCCGGTGCCGAGCACCCGGCTGTCCACCAGCTCCTTCTTGCGGCTGTCGGTCCAGCGGCGGTCGCCGATCCCGGCGCCCGCAAGGTGCACGACGGCCTCGCAGCCCTCGAGACCCGCGGTGTCCACCGTGCCGCGCGCCGGATCCCAGCGCACCTCGGCGGGACCGACGGGCGCGCGCCGCACCAGCCGTACGACATCGTGGCCGTCCGCGGCGAGCGAGCGGGACAGGGCGGAGCCGATCAGACCGGAGGAACCCGTGACTGCGATACGCATAGTCGCATTGTGCCCGCCGACGGCCCGGGACGTCCGATGCCGGCGCGCGGCGCGCCATGGCACAGTGACCGGCATGACCTCAGCGACCGTCCGGCCCGCGACCCGCGCCGACGACTCCGCCCTCGCGGCGCTCGACGCCCGTACCTGGTCCCCGCTGCACTCCGTACAGCCAGCCCCGGCGCCCGGCGCCGCCTTCTACGGCTCGCCCGACGGACACCGGTACGTCCTGGTCGCCGAGGCCGAGGGCCGGCTGGCCGGATATCTCAAGCTGGTCCCGCCGACCGCCCTGGCCTGCAACGCGCATGTGCGGCAGATACAGGGTCTGGCCGTCGACACCTGGGCGCGCGGGCGCGGCATCGCGCGCACGCTGATGGACGCCGCCGTCGCCGAGGCGCGGCGGCAGGGCGCCGTCCGGATCACCCTGCGGGTGCTGGGGAACAACGCCCCGGCCCGGCGGCTCTACGAGTCGGTCGGCTTCGCCGTGGAGGGCGTGCTGCCGGGGGAGTTCCTGCTGGACGGCGCCTACGTGGACGACGTCCTGATGGGCCGGGCGGTCGACCTCACGGCGGTCTGAGCCGACAGAACCGCGCCGCCAGAGCCCCGTCGACAGAACCGAGCCGACAGAGCCCCGCCGACAAAGCCGAGCCGAGCGACAGAACCGACAGAACCGCGCCGCCAGAACCGGCTCAGCCGAAGCGCGACCACAGCTGCGGATACCGCTCCGCCATCGCCCGCTCGTCGTCCATGTCCAGCGACTCGCCCTCCGGCTGGTCCGGCTGCGCAAGTTCGAGGTCCGGCAGCCGGACCCCGGTGAGCTGCTCGTACGCCTCGTCCGCCGCGTAGCCCAGATCCTCCGCGTCGCCGTCCGTCTCCGGGTCGAACTCGGTGACGAGGAAGGCCAGGTCGTCGGGGGCGGCCAGACCGCCCTCGAAGACATGGCGGCCCTGGCCGATCAGCCAGCAGCGGAAGTAGTCGAAGGACTCGTCGTCCGCGCCGCCCAGCATGATGTCGGCGGCGCCCCACAGGTCCCAGCGGAAGGCCCGGACGAACCGGGTCTCGAAGTGCCGGGCGAAGTCCACCACGGAGTCCGGGTCGAGCTGGGCCAGCCGCTCGATCAGCAGGTCGGCATGCTCCTCCGGATCGCCGTCCGCCGCCTCTCGCGTACGGTCGACGATCTCCCAGAACTCCGTCTCGTCCATCACTGGTCCAGCTTCCCGGTTGCCGCGCGCACCCGCACGCGGAGTGCCCCGGATGCGCCCGTGTCGTTACGGACTCCATCCGTGCGGGGTGGGTCGCCCACTGTACGAGGTCCGGGGGGTCAGCGCCGACCGAGGGTGAGCTGGTACTCGACCGTGCGGCGCAGCGGCCGGAAGCCGAGCGCGGTGTTGAGGGCCAGCATGTGCCGGTTGTCGTCGGCGTTGTCCGTCTGCACGGCGGTGAGCTGCGGGAATTCCTCCCGTACCCGGCGCAGCATCTCGGCCTTCACCCACAGCCCGAGGCCGTGGCCGCGGTGCGCGGGGAGGACGGCCGTGTCGTACTGCTGGGCGGTGCCCGCGCCCTCCGCCGGGATCACCAGCTCGGTGTAACCGGCGACGGAGCCGTCGAGCGCGTCCACCGCGGCGACCGTCAGCAGTTGCTCGCCGCGCCGGGCGATCACCTCGGCGGCCTCGCGGACCGCGGCCACGTCCCAGCGCACCTCGCCGAAGTCCATGGCGCCGGTCGGCATGTCGTCCATGGCGCGCCGGGCGTCCGCGAAGCTCTCGGCGAGCGCGTCGGGGACGACCCCGTCCCAGGACGTCAGCCGGTAGCCGGGGTGCGGGACGTCGGGGAGCTTGTGGATACGGTCGGGTACGTCGTCGAGCGCGAGCCGCTGCCAGGTCAGCCGCAGGACCGGATGGAAGTCGCGGGTGGCCAGAAATCCCTCGTGCGGGGTACCCGCCATGACCTCGGTGACCACGCTGCGGCAGCCCGCCTCGGCCGCGGCCTCGGTCACCGTGGACAGCAGCCGCGAGCCGGTGCCCAGCCGCCGGTAGGCGGGGTGGACGGTCATCCTGACCTCGGCGAGGTGGCTGCGCCCCGGTTCGCTGAACAGCCGCAGGGTCGCGGTGGCCACCGGCTCCTCGTTCGCGTTGCGCACCAGCCACAGCAGCAGCCTGCTGCGGTTCCCCGTCGTCGTCAGCTTCGCCTGGAGGGCGGTGGCGGACAGCACGGGCTCACCTGGCCGGTCGTGTGCGAGAGCGGCCGACTGCACCCGGTGCCAGGCGCGGAAATCCTCGGCGGTCGGAGCCGTCAGAGGGCTGGGATTTGGTGGCATCCGAGGGAACGTAGCCGGTAGCTGTATGCGCCCGCAATCTCTTTCCGGCCAGGACGGGAGCGGGCGGTAGCCGATTCACGCACCTCTCGCGTTCCACCGGGCCGCACCCGTACCGCCGCACATCCCGTACGGTACGGGCCGCGCGCGGTTTCGCGGGCTCTGCGGAGGGCCGCCGCGGCCGGTGGCACGGGGTGACTCGCGGGTGGCCGGAAACGTCTGCTGAAACCTATGAATATTCTCTGAGGCGGATACGGCCGCGCGGGGTGCGAAGGTCCGCGCGCGGCCGTACCAGGGCTGTTCGGGGCGCGGACGGGGCGCGTACCGCGCCCGTCCGCCATCGGCCTTACAGGCCGTACCGCTCGGCGGCCTCCTTGACCGTCTCGGGCTTGATGTCGCCGCGCCGGGCGAGCGCGGCGAGCGACGCGACCACCAGCGACCGCGGGTCCACCCCGAAGTGGCGGCGGGCCGCGTCGCGGGTGTCGGACAGGCCGAAGCCGTCGGTGCCCACCGACGTCCAGTCCTGCTCCACCCACTGCGCGATCTGGTCGGGCACGGCCCGCATCCAGTCGCTGACCGCGACCACGGGACCCGGCGCGCCTTCCAGCGCCCGCGTCACGTACGGCACCCGCTCCTCGCCGCGCAGCCGGGCCGCGTCGCACTCCAGCGCCTCGCGCCGCAGCTCGGTCCAGGACGGCGCGGACCACACGTCGGCGGCCACACCCCACTCCTGCGCCAGCATCCGCTGCGCGTCCAGCGCCCAGTGGATCGCGGTGCCGGAGGCCAGCAGTTGCAGCCTGGCCGCGTCCGCCGCCGGGTCCTGCGCCTGCTGGAAGCGGTAGAGGCCCTTGAGGATGCCGTCCTCGACGCCCTCGGGCATCGCGGGCTGCACCTTCGGCTCGTTGTAGACCGTCAGGTAGTAGAAGACGTCCTCGGCGTCCGGCCCGTACATCCGCCGCAGACCCTCGCGGACGATCACCGCGACCTCGTACGCGAACGCCGGGTCGTACGAGAGCGCCGCCGGGTTGGTGGAGGCGATCAAGTGCGAGTGGCCGTCGGCGTGTTGCAGGCCCTCGCCGGTCATCGTGGTCTTGCCCGCGGTGGCGCCGATCACGAAGCCGCGGCCGAGCTGGTCGGCCAGCGCCCAGAACTGGTCGGCGGTCCGCTGCCAGCCGAACATCGAGTAGAAGATGTAGAACGGGATCATCGGCTCGCCGTGTGTCGCGTACGCGGTCGCGGCGGCCGTGAAGTCGGCGAGCGAACCGGCCTCGGTGATCCCCTCGTTGAGGATCTGACCGTCCTTCGCCTCCTTGTAGTACAGGAGTTGGTCGCGGTCGACCGGGTCGTACGTCTGCCCCTTGGGCGAGTACAGACCCGCGGAGGGGAACAGCGACTCCATGCCGAAGGTGCGGGCCTCGTCGGGGACGATCGGCACCCAGCGGCGGCCGGTCTCCTTCTCCCGCATCAGGTCCTTGACCAGCCGCACGAACGCCATCGTGGTGGCGATCTCCTGCGTGCCCGAACCCTTCTCCAGTGCCTTGTACGCCTTGTCCGGCGGCAGCGGCAGCGGTTTGGCGACCACCTTGCGGGCCGGGGCGAGACCCCCGAGCGCCGCCCGCCGCTCGCGCAGGTACCGCACCTCGGGCGAGTTCTCCCCGGGGTGCCAGTACGGGACCACGTCCGCGTCCAGCGCGCTGTCCGGGATCGGCAGCTCCAACAGGTCGCGCATCGTACGGAACTGAGCGCCCGTCAGCTTCTTCATCTGGTGGTTGGCGTTGCGCGACTCGAAGCCCGCGCCCAGCGTCCAGCCCTTGACGGTCTGCGCCAGGATCACCGTCGGCGCGCCCTTGTGCTCGACGGCCGCGCGGTAGGCCGCGTAGACCTTGCGCGGCTCGTGCCCCGCGCGCGAGCTCTGGAACAGCTCGGTCAGCTTGGCGTCGGTCAGCCGGGCGCCGATGGTGCGCAGCGAGGGGTCCGCGCCGAAGAAGTGCTCGCGCAGATAGGCCGCGTCGCGCGTGGCGTACGTCTGGAACTGCGCGTCCGGGACCTCGCGCAGCCGCTTGAGCAGCGCGCCGTCCACGTCCTGGGCGAGCACGTCGTCCCAGGCCGCGCCCCACAGCGACTTGACCACGTTCCAGCCCGCCGCGCGGAACTGGGACTCCAGCTCCTGCACGATCTTGAAGTTGGGGCGGACCGGGCCGTCGAGCCGCTGGAGATTGCAGTTGATGACGAAGGTGAGGTTGTCCAGGCCCTCGCGGCCGGCCAGCGCCAGGGCGGCGGTCGACTCGGGCTCGTCCATCTCGCCGTCACCGAGGAACGCCCACACGTGGGAGTCCGAGGTGTCCTTGATGCCGCGGTGCTCCAGATAGCGGTTGAACCGCGCCTGGTAGATCGCCGACAGCGGGCCGAGGCCCATCGAGACGGTGGGGAACTCCCACAGCCAGGGCAGCCGTCGCGGGTGCGGGTACGAGGGCAGGCCGTCGCCGTTCGCCTCCTGGCGGAAGCGGTCGAGCTGGCCCTCGGTCAGCCGCCCGTCGAGGAACGCGCGGGCGTAGATGCCGGGGGAGGCGTGGCCCTGGAGGTAGAGCTGGTCCCCGCTGCCCGCGCCCTCCTTGCCCCTGAAGAAGTGCTGGAAGCCGGTCTCGTAGAGCCAGGCCGCCGAGGCGAAGGTCGCGATGTGGCCGCCGAGGCCCAGGCGGCTGCCGCGGGTGACCATGGCCGCCGCGTTCCACCGGTTCCACGCGGTGATCCGCGCCTCCAGTGCCTCGTCGCCCGGGTAGGCGGGCTCGGCAGAGGTCGGGATCGTGTTGATGTACTCGGTTTCGAGCAGCGACGGAAGCCCGACGCCCGCCCCGGCGCTTTCCAGGGTGCGACGCATCAGATACGCGGCCCGGTGCGGACCGGCCGCCTTGGCGACCGCCTCCAGCGACGCGAGCCACTCCGAGGTCTCTTCCGGGTCGCGGTCCGGGATCTGGTCGAGCTGGCCCCGCGGGGGGCGTACGTCGTCGGGCATGGGTGCCGCCTTCGAACGGAGGTTGGGGGTGGGGAATGCGCTTGTCGGCACGACAGGGCTGTTCCCCACCGACGACGATACGCCGACGATCGATGATCGATCAATGGCTTCCGGGCCAGTAATTCCAAGACGGCACGGGGTGCCAGACCTTAAGGCACGGGGTGCCTCGGCCTTGTGGCCTTGCATGTCACGGAAACCGCCGGCCGCCGGGGCCGCGGGGGATGTCGTCAGACCTGGGGAGCGCAGCTCAGGACGTGGGACTTGATGAGACCGCAGATGTCCGGGTCGCGGCGTACGAAGGCGTCGACTATGTCCTGGTGCTCGGCCGCGTACGGGCGGGGCTCCGGGCTCAGCCAGCGGATGGACAGCGTCGTCCAGACCTCGATGCCCAGCGACTCCCAGGCGTGCAGCAATACGGCGTTGTCGGCCGCGCGCACCAGCTCGTGGTGGAAGGCGACGGTGTGTCTGACCTGGGCCTCGCTGTTCAGGGCGGCGTCGGCGTCGCGCAGGGCGGCCACCTCGCGTTCGAGGGCGGCGGGGTCGGCGGCGAGCCGGGCCGCGGCCAGTTCCGCGGCGACCTGTTCGAGCCCGGCGCGCACCGGATAGCTCTCCTTGAGGTCGGCGGCGGTCAGGCTCCGTACGCGTACGCCCTTGTTCGGCGCGGACTCGATCAGCCGCAGCGTCTCCAGCTCCCGCAGCGCCTCCCGCACCGGCGTCTGGCTGACCTGGAGCTCCACCGCGATCCGGCGCTCCACGATCCGCTCGCCCGGCTTCCAGCGCCCGCTCACGATGCCTTCGAGGATGTGCTCCCGAATCTGCTCACGCAGGCTGTGGACGACCAGGTGCTGGACGACGGCAGGGGCCATGGGGCGCTCCTTCACGGTTTGCGTGACATAGACGATACGACCAGGAAGCGGCGCTGCCTCCCCGCAGGCCGCTGCGGGGGCCCGCCGGTACGCGAAGGAGCCCCCGTCCCGGAAGAGGGACGGGGGCTCCTTCGTACACGCCGTACAGGCCCGTGTGCGGCCTTACAGGCCCAGCTCGACCTCGAACTCGCCCGCTTCGAGGATCTCCTTGACCGCCGTCAGGTAACGGGCGGCGTCCGCGCCGTCCACCAGCCGGTGGTCGTAGGAGAGCGCCAGGTACGTCATGTCCCGGACGCCGATGACCGTGCCGTCGGGGGTCTCGACGACCACCGGGCGCTTGACGGTCGCGCCGACACCGAGGATGGCGGCCTGGTTCGGCGGCACGATGACCGTGTCGAACAGCGCGCCGCGCGAACCGGTGTTGCTGATCGTGAAGGTCGCGCCCGCCAGGTCGTCCGGGGTGATCTTGCTGGCCCGCACGTTGCCCGCGAGCTCCGCGGTCTTCTTGGCGATACCGGCGATGTTGAGGTCGCCCGCACCCTTGATGACCGGGGTCATCAGACCGCGCTCGGAGTCCACCGCGATCCCGATGTTCTCGGAGTCGAAGTAGGTGATCGTGCCCTCGTCCTCGTTGATCCGGGCGTTGATGACCGGGTGGGCCTTCAGCGCCTGGGCCGCCGCCTTGACGAAGAACGGCATCGGGGACAGCTTCACGCCCTCACGGGCCGCGAAGGCGTCCTTCGCCGCGTTGCGCAGCCGCATCACGCGGGTCAGGTCCACCTCGACGACGCTGGTGAGCTGCGCCTGCGAGTGCAGGGCCTTCATCATGTTGTCGCCGATGACCTTGCGCATCCGGGTCATCTTGACCGTCTGGCCGCGCAGCGGCGACACCGAGGGCGCCGCCTTCTGGGCCGCGGCGGGCGCCGGCTTCGACGCGGCGGCCTTGGCGGCCTCCGCGGCGGAGATGACGTCCTGCTTGCGGATGCGGCCGCCGACGCCGGTGCCGCGCACCGAGCCGAGGTCCACGCCGCTCTCCGAGGCGAGCTTGCGGACCAGCGGGGTGACGTAGGCGCCGTCGTCACCGCTGGTGGCGACGGGAGCCGGGGCGGCCGGGGCCACCGGAGCGGGCGCCGGAGCCGGAGCGGCGGGCGCGGGTGCGGCGGGCGCGGGAGCCGGTGCGGCGGCGACAGGCGCGGGGGCCGGTGCCGGAGCGGCCGGTGCGGGAGCCGGTGCGGCGGGGGCGGGAGCCGCGGGGGCCGGAGCCGGAGCCGGGGCGGGTGCCTCGGCGGGAGCCGGGGCCGCGGGCGCGGGCGCCGCGGCCGGGGCGGCACCAGCGGCGCCGACCACGGCCAGCTTCGCGCCGACCTCCGCGGTCTCGTCCTCCTGGACCAGGATCTCCAGCAGGGTGCCCGCCACCGGCGACGGGATCTCGGTGTCGACCTTGTCGGTCGAGACCTCCAGCAGCGGTTCGTCGGCCTCGACGCTCTCGCCGACGGCCTTCAGCCAACGGGTCACGGTGCCCTCGGTGACGGACTCACCGAGCGCGGGCAGGACGACGTCGGTGCCGCTCGCGCCGCCGCCACCGCTGGCCGCCTCGGCGGTCGGGGCGGGCGCGGGCGCCGCCTGCTCGGTGGACGGAGCCGCCTGAGCGGGCTCGGGAGCCGCAGGTGCCTGGGCGGGCTCGGGAGCCGCGGGTGCCTGGGCGGGCTCGGGCTCGGCCGCCGCAGCCGGGGCAGCCGCGGGCGCGCCGCCGCCGCTGCCGTCGTCGATGACGGCCAGCTCGGCGCCGACCTCGACCGTCTCGTCCTCGGCGACCTTGATGGACGCGAGCACGCCGGACGCGGGGGAGGGGATCTCGGTGTCGACCTTGTCGGTCGAGACCTCGAGCAGCGGCTCGTCGGCCTCGACGCGCTCGCCCTCGGCCTTCAGCCAGCGGGTGACAGTGCCCTCGGTCACGCTCTCGCCGAGCGCCGGCAGGGTTACGGAAACCGCCATGGTTGCGGTTACTCCTAACGATCTGTGCGGATGGGGTGGCGTGGAGGAGGGTCAGTCGTGCGAGTGCAGCGGCTTGCCCGCGAGGGCCAGGTGGGCCTCGCCGAGCGCCTCGCTCTGGGTCGGGTGCGCGTGGATGAGCTGCGCGACCTCGGCGGGCAGCGCCTCCCAGTTGTAGATGAGCTGGGCCTCGCCCACCTGCTCACCCATCCGGTCACCGACCATGTGGACGCCGACGACGGCGCCGTCGCGCACCTGGACGAGCTTGACCTCGCCGGACGTCTTGAGGATCTTGCTCTTGCCGTTGCCCGCCAGGTTGTACTTCAGCGTGACGACCTTGTCCGCGCCGTACAGCTCCTTGGCCTTCGCCTCGGTGATGCCGACGGAGGCGACCTCCGGGTGGCAGTACGTGACGCGCGGGACACCGTCGTAGTCGATCGGCACGGTCTTGAGACCGGCCAGCCGCTCCGCCACGAGGATGCCCTCGGCGAAGCCGACGTGCGCGAGCTGGAGCGTCGGGACCAGGTCGCCGACGGCCGAGATCGTCGGCACGTTGGTGCGCATGTACTCGTCGACCAGGACATAGCCGCGGTCCATCGCGACGCCCTGCTCCTCGTACCCCAGGCCCTGCGAGACCGGGCCGCGGCCGATGGCGACCAGCAGCACCTCGGCCTCGAAGGTCTTGCCGTCCGCCAGGGTGACCTTCACACCGCCGTCGGTGTACTCGGCGCTCTGGAAGAAGGTGCCCAGGTTGAACTTGATGCCGCGCTTGCGGAAGGCGCGCTCCAGCAGCTTGGAGCTGTTCTCCTCCTCGACCGGCACCAGGTGCGGCAGACCCTCGACGATGGTCACGTCGGTGCCGAAGGACTTCCACGCCGAGGCGAACTCGACGCCGATCACGCCGCCGCCCAGGATGATCGCCGACTGCGGCACCCGGTCCAGGACCAGCGCGTGGTCGGAGGAGATGATCCGGTCGCCGTCGATGGTCAGGCCCGGCAGCGACTTCGGTACGGAACCGGTCGCGAGCAGGACGTGCCGGCCCTGGATCCGCTGGCCGTTCACATCCACCGAGGTGGGGGAGGACAGCTTCCCCTCGCCCTCGATGTACGTCACCTTGCGCGAGGCCACCAGGCCCTGGAGGCCCTTGTACAGGCCCGCGATCACGTCGTCCTTGTACTTGTGGACGGCCGCGATGTCGATGCCCTCGAAGGTGGCCTTCACGCCGAACTGCTCGCTCTCGCGAGCCTGGTCCGCGATCTCACCGGCGTGCAGCAGCGCCTTGGTGGGAATGCAGCCGTTGTGCAGACAGGTGCCCCCGAGCTTGTTCTTCTCGATCAGGGCGACGTCCAGTCCCAGTTGCGCGGCACGCAGCGCGGCTGCGTAGCCGCCACTGCCGCCGCCGAGGATCACTAGGTCGAAAACAGTGCTGGCGTCGTTCGCCACGTCACGTCCTCCATGCATGGGTTCGCCGGAGCCGGTCCACCATGACCGGGCGGCGGCTTTGGTTCGGCCGCTTTGTCTAAAAGGGGGCCCTGTCGTGCCGAACCACATCTTCGCACTTGTTCGCGGCGGACGGGTCATCGGCCTGTGGGGTGAGACCCGTCGAATACGGCCCCGGACGCGCCGTCCGGGGCCGTAAGTGACCTATCTCACCTGTTCGGAGCAGGGTGCGGCGCGGCGGTCAGAGGAGATCGCCGTCCGCGGCCTGGTGGGCCAGGCTGAGCAGGGTGCGGACCGCGGTGCCGGTGCCGCCCTTGGGGGTGTAGCCGAAGGGCGCGCCCTCGTGGAAGGCGGGGCCCGCGATGTCGAGGTGGGCCCAGGTGATGCCCTCGCCGACGAACTCCTTCAGGAACAGCCCCGCGATCAGGCCGCCGCCCGGCCGCACACCCATGTTGGCGATGTCGGCGGTGGGGGAGTCGAAGGTCTTGCGCAGCTCCTTGGGGAGCGGCATCGGCCAGGAGTCCTCGCCCGCGGCCAGCGCGGCGGTGTGGATCCGGGTACGGAAGCCGTCGTCGTTCGACATGATGCCGAACCGGCCCTCGCCCAGCGCCAGCACCATCGCGCCGGTCAGCGTCGCCACGTCGACGATCGCGTCCGGCGCCTCCTCGGAGGCGCGGGCCAGCGCGTCGGCCAGCACCAGACGGCCCTCGGCGTCGGTGTTCAGCACCTCCACCGTCGTGCCGCTGTACATCTTCAGCACGTCGCCGGGGCGCGTGGCGCCGCCGCCCGGCATGTTCTCGGCCAGCGCGAGCCAGCCGGTCACATTGACCTCGAGGCCGAGCTTCGCGGTCGCCACGACCGCGGCGAACACCGCGGCGGCGCCGCTCATGTCGCACTTCATCGTCTCGTTGTGCCCCGGCGGCTTCAGCGAGATGCCGCCCGAGTCGTACGTGATGCCCTTGCCGACGAAGGCGAGGGTACGGGTCGCCTTGGCGTGGGTGTACGCCACCCGGACCAGCCGTGGCGGCGTCGCCGAGCCCTGGCCGACGCCGAGGATGCCGCCGTAGCCGCCCTTGGCCAGCGCCTTCTCGTCCAGCACCTCGACCTTGAGGCCGTGCTCCTTGCCCGCCGCCTGTACGGCGGCGGCGAACGCCTTCGGGTTCAGGTCGTTGGGCGGGGTGTTGATCAGGTCGCGCGCCCGGTTCACCTCGGCGCCCACCGCGACGGCGCGGGCCGCCGCGGCCTTGTGCGCCTTGTCGCGCGGCTTGGCACCGGTCACGGCGACCTCGCCGAGCGTGCCCTTGCCGTTCTCGGCCTGGTACGTGGTGAACGCGTACGCGCCCAGCAGCGCGCCGGTGGCGACCGCTTCCAGGTCCGCCGGGTCGGCGGCGGGCAGCGCGAACGCCGCCTTCTTCGCGCCGCCGAGCGCGCGGGCGGCGACGCCCGCGGCCCTGCGCAGCGCCTCGGCGTCGAAGCCGGTGCCGTCCTCGGGGGTGTCGCCGAGGCCGACCGCGACCACCACCGCGGACTTCAGGCCCGCGGGTGCCGGGAGCTTGGTCACCTCGCCGTCCGCACCCGAGGCGCCCAGCGTCTCCAGTACGGCGGCCAGCTTTCCGTCGAACGCCTTGTCCACCGCCTCCGCCCCCGGTGCGACCTTGGGGCCCTTGGCCCCTTTGGTCACGCCCACGACGACGGCGTCCGCACGCAACGCTGCGGCGGAGGAGGTACTGAGTGTCAGAGCAGTCACGGTGGAGGGGGTCCTATTCGGTCGAGGTCCTGTGCTGCGGCCGGTTGGTTGGCCCGGCCCGGCCCCGGGCATCGTATTCCGCCACATCAGCGGGGCGGCACGCGCCCGTTGCCCAATCCCCGACCCTACGCCTGCGGCGCGCTCCCCCACCCACCCCTCTCCCGCCACTCCTCCCCGCCCCCCACCTGCCGCCGCGTGCGCGCGCTCACCCACGACGCTTCGGCAGGTCATGACCCGCCCCGGGGGGGCAGTTCGGTTGTTCCCGGGCCACCGGCCGGTGGTGGGTTGCCCGCGCAGTTCCTCGCGCCCCTGACGGGGCGCACCGTCTTTCGTCCGGGCGGTGAGCCGGTTTTTTCAGGGGCGCGGGGAACGCTGCCGCGGGTCACCGCACGCCCCGGGGGGCAGTTCGGTTGTCGCCGGGCCACCGGCCGGTGGTGGGTTGCTCGCGCAGTTCCTCGCGCCCCTTCGGGGCACGTCCTGGGTCAGGGGCGCTGGGAACGCTGTCGCGGGTCACCGCACGGCCCGGAGGGGGTCAGCGGAGGGCCAGGAGGAGGAGGGAGGTGGTGGTGGCGGTTTCGCAGAGGGCGCCGAAAACGTCGCCGGTGGTGCCGCCGAGGCGGCGGACGGCGTGGCGGAGGAGGAGTTCGGCGCAGAGGAGGGCGAGTGCGGCGGAGAGGCCGGCGCGGAGGGGGGTGAGGCCGCCGAAGGGGAGGCCGGCGGCGCAGGCGAGGGCGCAGCAGAGGACGCCGGCCGACCAGGCCCCCCGCGGGGACACGGCGGAGGCGACGGCGGCGCCGAGGCCGCCGGGCCGGGCGGCGCGTACACCCGTACGGCAGGCGAGCGTCATGGCGGCGCGGCCGAGGACGGCGGACAGCACGGCGGCGGTGCAGCCGTAACGCCAGCCGTGCGCGTAGCAGGAGGCGAGGGCGGCGGTCTGGGCGAGCAGGACCAGCACGAGGGTGAGGACGCCGAAGGGCCCGATGTCGGACTGCTTCATGACGCGCAGCGCCCCCTCGGCGGGCAGCCCGCTGCCGAGACCGTCGGCGGTGTCGGCGAGCCCGTCCAGGTGCAGGCCGCGAGTGGCGACGGCGGGCACGGCGACCGCCCCGACGGCGGCGAGCAGCGGGCTCGCGCCGAGTGCGGTCAGGACGCCGCCGCCGAGCGCGGCGCCGAGACCGACGACGGCGCCGACCAGCGGCGCGGCCAGCATCCCGCCGCGCGCCGCCGCCCGGTCCCAGCGCGTCACCGTCACCGGCAGCACGCTGAGCGTGCCGAAGGCGAAGCGCAGGGCGTCGCCGACGGTCGCCCTGCCGCCGGGCTCGGGCAAGGGCTCGGGCAAAGGCTCGGGCAAGGGCCCGGACACGGGTTCGGGTTCGGGTTCGGTCACCGCGTGAGGCTATCGCGCCAGGTCAGCGTGGCCGCGGGCTCAGCGCACCAGGTCGGCGTGGTCGTCGTCGCCGTCCCCCGAGGGGCCGTCCCCGGAGGAATCGGTACGGCGCCGCCGCCGCGCCCACCAGGTCTCGACGGCGAAGAGCAGCAGGACGGCGATGATCGCGGTCAGGTGCTCGTAACCGGCGAGATTGGCGAGGGCGAGCACCTCGATGACCATGGACATGGCCACGGCCGCCGCCGTCCACCAGGCGTGGTACCGGCAGGCGACGTACACCCCGAGCGCGACGACCGCGGCGGAGGGCCCGGTGTCGCGGCCGATGAGTTCGACGACGGGCAGCCCGAGGAAGCCGTCGGGGCCGACCCAGTACGAGTAGCGGGCGAAGGTCGTGCCGGCCAGCGTCGTGTACAGCGCGATGGCCAGCGTCCGGCGCGCGCCCAGCGTCGTCTCGGCGATCCCGAAGACCACCACGACCTGGATGACAAGACCCCAGATCGGCAGCGTCGGATCGGGGATGAACAGCGACAGGGGCGTGCGCAGCAGCGCCTTCCACCACGGCAGGGTGCAGTAGATGCCGCCGAGCCGGTCCACCCAGTCGCTCGGCCCCTGCGCGTGCTGGACGAGCTGGAGGCAGAGGATGCCCACGCAGGACCACAGCGTCAGCGGAATCGCCCGCAGCCCGCGCGCCCAGAGCCGGTCGCGTACGTCGTACGCCATCTGCCCCCACTCGGCGCGCGCGAACTCCCGCACCTTGTCGGACGCGCTCACCGCGCCTCCGCGGGGCCGGGCCCCCCGGCGGCCCGCGCGGGGCCCCTCACTTGGCGGTGAACCGTTCTCTGCGGCGCAGCGGCGACGGCATTCTGGGCGCTTCGAGGAAACCCTCGGCGCGGGCGCCCGCGATACCGATCCGGGGCAGTTCGCTGGACTTGCCGAAGAGCAGATAGCGGGGCTCCCAGATCGGGCGGAATTTGGCGTTCGCCCGGTACAACGACTCGATCTGCCACCAGCGCGAGAAGAACGTCAGCAGCGACCGCCACACCCGCAGGACGGGCCCCGCGCCGAGCCGTGAGCCGCGCTCGAAGACCGACCGGAACATCGCGAAGTTCAGCGAGATCTGCTCCACGCCGACCTCGTCCGCCCGCTGGACGAGTTCGATCACCATGTACTCGATCAGCCCGTTGTCCGCGCCCCGGTCACGCCGCATCAGGTCAAGCGACAGCCCGCGCGGACCCCACGGCACCAGGCTCAGCAGCGCCCTGGGCACGCCGTCGCCGTCGTGGCACTCGACCATCACGCACTGCCCGTCGCCCGCGTCGCCCAGCCGCCCCAGCGCCATCGAGAAGCCGCGCTCGGTGCCGCCGTCCCGCCACCGGTCGGCCCGCTCCAGCAGCGCCGCCATCTCCGCGGCCGGGATGTCGGCGTGCCTGCGGATGCGTACGGTGCAGCCGGAGCGCGCGACCCGGTTGTACGCCTGCCGGACCGTCCGCATCGCGCGGCCCTCAAGGGTGAACTCGGCGGTGTCCACGATGGCTTCGTCGCCCAGCTCCAGCGCGTCCAGGCCGTGCCGGGCGTAGACCGTACCGGCCTCCTCGCTCGCGCCCATCACGGCGGGCACCCACGCGTGCCCCGCCGCCTCCGCCAGCCACGCCTCGATGGCGCCGGGCCATGCCTCGGGGTCGCCGATCGGGTCGCCGGACGCCAGCGAGACACCGCCCACCACCCGGTAGGCGATGGCCGACTTGCCGCTGGGCGACCAGATGACGCTCTTGTCGCGGCGCAGCGCGAAGTAGCCGAGCGAGTCGCGGTCGCCGTGCCGGTCGAGCAGGCCGCGCAGCCGCTCCTCGTCCGCCGGGCACAGCAGCGCCCGGCCGCGCGGCGAGCGGAAGGCGACGAAGAGCACGAGCAGGAAGAGCAGTGCGCTCATGGCGTTGATGACGACGTCCACCCAGCCGGGCGTGGAGATGGTCAGCGAGCCGCTGTCGTCCGGCACCAGGGACACCAGCCGCAGGACCGCGTAGCCGAGGCAGTCGCCGAAACCCGCGCCCTGGTCGTCGTTGGTGACCGTGACCAGCGCGGTGCCGAGCAGCGCGGCCAGCGGCAGACCGGCGGCGGCCACCAGGGCCGCGTCCCGCGGGTTGGCGGGGTCGCCCTTCGCCCGGAACTCGCCGCGGCCGACGAGCAGCGCCGCCAGGAAGGCGGCGGTGAGTGCCAGCGAGATCCAGTTCTGCGCGTGCCGGTGGATGTCGGGCCACACCATGCTGACCGACAGCGCGGCCAGGAACAGCCCGCACAGCACGAGGTTGAGGATCCACGCGGCGCGCTTGCGGCGGCGCATGGTGACGGCCAGGAAGAGGGCGAAGGCGCCGGAGGTGAAGCCCGCGCTCAGCAGGTACGGGGTGAAGTAGTCCTCGACGTTGTGGCGGCGGATGTCCTGGCCGAAGGAGACCCAGACGGCGCCGAGGAGATTCACGCACGCGACGGTGCGCAGGTAGCGGACGGCGAAGGTGGCCGCGCGTCCCGGACACGCGTGAGGGCGCGGCTGTGTGCTGGTGGTGCTGCCCGTTCCCATAGGAGGGGATTTTATGACGTAATGCCCGATTTGGGGTCGCGCCGGGCCGCTCGCACCTCGGCGGGGACGGTTCCGCCGAGGGGCTTTTCGGTTACGAGGCGGGGTCGGCTTCCGGCCGCGGCGCCGGCTCCGTCTCGGCCTTTGCCTGCGGTTCTGCCTCTTCGGGGTCCTTGGCTTCCTCGGTGTCCTCGGTGTCCTCGGTGTCCTCGGCGTCCTTCTCCGGCTCCGAGTCCGGCTTCTCCGCCGGGTACGGGAGTTCGGCCGACAGCGCCGCCGCGGCCTGGAGGAGGGGGAGGGCCAGCAGGGAGCCGGCCGCGCCGCCGAGGTGCACGCCCTGGTCGAGCAGCGGTTCGAGGGAGATCCGGTCCAGCGCCTTCGCCTGGCCCGGCTCGCCGCTGGCGTGACCCGCCAGCCACCAGTCCGGCGCCCGGAAGGCGATCCGCTGGGCGACCAGCGCGCACGCGGCGCTGACGACTCCGTCGAGGACCACCGGGAGCTTGCGGACCGCCGCCTGGAGCAGGAAGCCGGTCATCGCGGCGAAGTCGGCGCCGCCGACCGCGGCCAGCAGCGCGAGCTGGTCGCCGAGGACCGGGCGGGCCCGGCGCAGCGCGTCACGGATCGCGGCGCACTTGCGCATCCACGCGAGGTCGTCGATGCCGGAGCCGCGGCCGGTGACGACGGAGGCGTCCGTGCCGCACAGCGCCGCGATCAGTACGGCGGCGGGCGTCGTGCCGCCGACGCTCAGGTCGCCGAGGAGTACGAGGTCCGTGCCGGAGTCCGCCTGCTCGTCCGCGACGGTCATGCCGACCCGGAACGCCTGCTCGGCCTCTTCCCGCGTCAGCGCGTCCTCGATGTCGATCCGGCCGGAGCCGCGGCGCACGCGGTGCGCCGTCACGTAGTCCGGCAGCTCGGACGGGTCGCAGTCCAGCGCCATGTCGATGACGTCGACGTGCGCGCCGTACTGGCGCGCCAGCACGCTGGCCGGTGCGGTGCCGTCCAGCACCGCCTTCACCAACTCGGTGGCCGTACCGGCCTTCCGCGCCGACACCTCCAGCGAGGCCACGCCGTGGTCGGCCGCGAAGATCAGCGCGCGCGGCGCCGCGATCGGCCCGGTCGGCACCTCGCCGCGCACCGCCGCCAGCCAGTCCGCCAGCTCGGCCGGTTTCCCCAGCCCTCCCGCCGGACGCACCAGCTTCTGCCAGCGCTCCTGCGAGTCGCGTCGAACCCCAGCGTCGGGCCGCTCCACGAGGGAGCCGAAGTCGTCCAAGTCGATGCCGCTCACCCGTGGAACCCTACCGGTCGCCTCGCCGGCGTGGCCTCACGGGTTCACCGCGCCGCTAGAAGGTCGGTTCGCCGTCCGCGCGAAGGACGGCCCGCCCCGTCAGGGGCGCGGGGAACTGCGCGGGCGGCCCCCACCGGCCGGTGGTCGGGATACATCCGATCTGCCCCGCCGGGGCGGGTGGTGTCGTGCGGGAGCGTGGTGGCTGGTGGCGCAGTTCCGCGCGCCCCTAAAGACACGTGGCTGGCGCCCGGACAAGGGGCGGCCCGCCCCGTGGGGGGCGCGGGGAACTGCGCGGGCGACCCACCATCGGCGGGTGGTCCGGGGACGGCCGCATTGCCCCGCCGGGGCGGGCGGTGTCGTGCGGGAGCGTTCCCCGCGCCGCTAGAAGGTCGGTTCGCCGTCCGGGCGAAGGACGGCCCGCCCCGTCAGGGGCGCGGGGAACTGCGCGGGCAACCCCATCGGCGGGTGGTCCGGAGACAGTCGAATTGCCCCGCCGGGGCGGGTGGTGACGTGCGGGAGCGTGGTGGCTGGTGGCGCAGTTCCCCGCGCCCCTAAAGACACGTGGCTGGCGCCCGGACAAGAGACGGTGCGCCCCGTGGGGGGCGCGGGGAACTGCGCGGCCGGCCCCCACCGGCCGGTGGTCCGGGGACGACCGATCTGCCCCGCCGGGGCGGGTGGTGTCGTGCGGGAGCGTTCCCCGCGCCGCTTGAAGGTCGGTTCGCCGTCCGGGCGAAGGGGTCAGCGGAGGGGGAGGGGGAGGCCGGATACGAGGAGGAGGACGGATTCGGATTCGGCGGCGACGGCGGCGTTGAGACGGCCGAGCTCGTCGCGGAAGAGGCGGCCGGAGGGGTGGGAGGGGACGACGCCGGAGCCGACTTCGTTGGAGACGGCGACGACGGTGCGCGGGGTGCGGCGAAAGGCGGCGACGAGCTCGGCGGTACGGCCGCGGACCTCGTCGAGGGAAGCCCCCGGCGCCCAGGCGTCGGCCTTGTCGAGGACGGACGTGAGCCAGAGGCCGAGGCAGTCGATGAGCAGGGGCGGGCCGGGGGCGGTCAGCAGGGGGACGAGGTCGCAGGTCTCCTCGGTGCGCCACGAGGCGGGCCGGCGCTCGCGGTGGGCGGCCACCCGGCGGGCCCACTCGTCGTCGCCGTCGCGAGACCCCCCGGTGGCGACGTAGAGGACCCCGGGGAAACCGGCCAGCCGCCGCTCGGCCTCGGCGGACTTGCCCGAGCGGGCCCCGCCCAGCACGAGCGTCCGGCGCGGGATGTCCGGCACCTCCTGGTAGTCCCCGACGGTCAGCGTCGTACCGTCGGGGACCGCGCGGGCCCCGAGGGCCGCCAGCCGTCGGCCCAGCTCCGGCCGCGGCGGCGCCCCGTGGTCGAGGTGGACGGCGACCACGTCGGTCGTCGGCCCGACGGCGCCCGCGGCGCGCAGCCGGGCGAGGGCGTCCGGCCGTCCGACGGCGTCGAGCAGGACGAGGTCGTACGGCACCTGCCCGTCCGGCGTCCCGGCGGGCGCGCCGCCCGGCGGGAGGTAGAGCACGCGCAGCCCGTCGGGGGACTCGACGGCGTACCCGGTGCCGGGCGCGTCCATGGCGACGGCCTGCACATGGTGCCCGGTGATCAGCGCGAGCCGCTGCCCGTCGGGGACGCGGGTCGGGGCGGGCAGCCCCGGCGGGATCTCCACGGCCGGGCCGTCGTGCGGGTGCGAGAGCAGCACCAGGCGCAGCCCGCCGAGCGTGTGCCCGGCCCGCGCCGCGGCCAGCGCCACCCCGGGCGTCAGGTCGAGCAGCACCACACCGTCCACCAGAACGGCGGTCGCGCCGCGCGCGCCCGCGCCGACGGCGAGCGCGCACGCCGCGCAGGGGCAGTCGGGCAGCGGCAGCCCCTCGGGGCCGCCGGTGCCGAGCAGAGTCAGTTCCACGGGACGATCGTCTCGCGTCCTGCCGCGCCGGGCGCGCGGGGTCCGCCATGCGGAGACTCCCGATACGGCGAGGACTCCCGATACGCTGCGGTGCAGGCGGCACGCGCCCGGTGATCCCCGCAGCTCGCGGCGGCGGGAACGGGAGTGCGGGCGGCACGGTGGACCGACGGGACCGAGGAGAGACACACATGGCGTGGACGTGGCGGTTCGAGAAGGCCGACGGCACCGAGGTGCAGCCCGCGGTGCAGCCCGAGGAGTTCACCACACAGGGCGACGCGGAGTCCTGGGTGGGCGAGGTCTGGAAGGAACTGCTGGAAGGCGGCACCGACCAGGTCCACCTCTTCGACGGCGACACCAAGATCTACGGCCCGATGAGCCTGCACGGCGACGAGGACTGACCTCGGGGCCTGTCCGGAACGACGGCGGTGCCGCACCCGCGCACGGGGTGCGGCACCGCCGTCGTCATGCCGTACCGCGCTCACAGCGAGCCCAGCGTGACCTCC
>NZ_JBVHMF010000002.1:544322-553922 GCF_055558595.1 Streptomyces sp. NPDC025721
CACACCCGACCGCGCCTCCCCCCACGGGAGAGGGCCCCCCCCTCCCCCCCCCCCCCCCCCCCCCCCCCCCCCCCCCCCCCCCCCCCCCCCCCCCCCCCCGCCGTCGTCATGCCGTACCGCGCTCACAGCGAGCCCAGCGTGACCTCCACGGTCTTCGCCGCCCCGTCCTGCTCGTAGCCGACCCGCACCTTGTCGCCCGGCTTGTACGAGGCCAGCGCCTCGGTCAGCGTCTGCGCCGTGGTGATCGGCGTCGAGCCCAGTTTGGTGATCACGTCGCCAGTTTTGAGCCCGGCCTTCTCGGCGGCGCCCCCTTTGGTCACCGAGACGATCGCGGCGCCCGCGGGCTGGAGCCCGTTGTCCACGACGCCGCGCACGGTGATGCCGAGCGCCGCCCGGCCGGAGTCCACGACCTTGCCGTCCTTGATGATCTGGCCGGCGATCCGGGTGACCGTCGAGGACGGGATCGCGAAGCCGATGCCGGGCGCCGAGCCGCTGCCGAGCTGCGGGTCGGTCGCGGCCAGCGTCGGGATGCCGATGACCTGGTTGGCGAGGTTCACCAGCGCGCCGCCGCTGTTGCCCGGATTGATCGACGCCGAGGTCTGCACCATGTCGGGGATGGTCGCGCCGGTCCCGCCGCCCGTGGCGCCCTCGCTGACGGTGCGGCCGGTCGCCGACACGATGCCCTCGGTGACGCTGCTCGACAGCCCCAGCGGATTGCCCATCGCCAGCACGATCTGGCCGACCGCCACCTTCGAGGAGTCCGCGAAGCTCGCCGGGTGCAGACCGCTCGGCGGCGACGACAGCCTGATCACGGCCAGGTCCTCGGCCGGGTAGGTCGCCACCAGGGTCGCGGCCAGCGCCTTGCCGCCGGTGGCCAGATTGACCTGGAAGCTCTTCGCGGTGCCGACCACATGGGCGTTCGTGACGATGTCGCCCTTGTCGTCGTACACGACCCCGGAGCCGAGGTCGGAGTTCGTCGTGATCTGCACGACCGACGGCAGCACGTTCTTCACGGTGTTCTCGTACGACGTCTGGAGGTCGTTGCTCCCCGACGAGGACGTGTCAGCCGCGGGCGCCACCGTGGCGGGGGCCGACCTCGCCGCCGAGCCGGAGTCGGAGCTGCAACCGGAGGCCAACATCGCCGTCGCGCAGACGGCGGCGGCGCCGGGTAGCAGGAACCGGGTGCGGTGCCAAGGGGTACGCGATCCACTCATGCCTGAATTGTCGCGTTTGCGGCTGCCCCTGACCCGGCCCGCACGGCCAAACGGGTCTCGCCCCCGCCGGGACACCGTCCTCCGCCCGGGCCTTCCCGCGGGACCTCACTCGGGCCCCACCCGGGGCCTCCCCGCAGCCATAGCGCGGATCTCCGTACTGGCCTCCACGCGGCCTTCCCGCGGACCTCCGTACGGACACCTTCACGCAGGCGCGGTCAGCGGCGCACGCCGCACAGGTGCAGCAGCGCGGCCACCGCGCGGTACGGATCGGTCCGCCCGGCGGCCTCCTCCGCGTCGAGCAGCTGGGCCAGCTCGTGCGGGTCCTGCGGAGGGCGCGCGCCGTCCGGCGCGGTGTCGGTGAAGACCCGCACCCCGTACCACTCCTGGAGGGGCACACCGATCCCGGCGAGCGTCGCCGTGAGGCGTTCGCGCCGGTCGGCGCGGGTGGTCAGGCCGAGCCGGTTCGTGTAGCCGGTGGCGCCGACCGCGCCCAGGGCGCCCGACCAGTCGCCGAGCAGCCCCGGCCGCATGGCCAGCGCGTCGCCGTTCCGCACGAGCAGCGAGAGCAGGCCGCCGGGGGCCAGCACCCTGGCGAGCGCGGCGAGCAGCGGCTCGGGGTCGGGCACGTACATGAGCACGCCGTGGCAGAGCACGACGTCGAAGCAGGCGGGCCCGAAGTGGCGGCCGGTCTGGCGGCCGTCGCCGCGCAGCAGCGCCATCCGGTCGCGTACGTCCTGCGGCTCGGCGGCGACCGCGGCCCGCAGGGCGGTGAGCATCGCCGGGTCGGACTCCAGACCCGTCACGATGTGGCCCGCGCGGGCCAGCCGCAGCGCCTGGGTGCCCTGGCCGGGGCCGATGTCCAGCACGCGCAGCGACCGCTGGTGCCGGGCGTGGGCGCCGCCGCTGGGCGGGAAGTGCGCGGTGAGGCGCTCGTCGAGCTGGCGCGAGACCAGCTCCTGCCTGACGGTGTTGCGCAGGCCGTCGAGCCCGGCCAGCCAGTTGCCCGCGCCGCCGGAGAAGCCGCCCGCGCCGGGCGGCTCCGCGGCGGGAGCCGGGGGCGGGACGGGCACACCGGCGGCCGGAGTCCCGAAGCCGTACGCGCCGGCCGGATACGCCGACCCGTACGGCGTCACCGCGCCGAAGGACCCGGCGGACGGGTCGTCCCCGCCCGGAGCGGGCGGACCGAAACCGGCGGCGTCGGCCGCCCTCGCGTCGTTCAGGATCCGCCGCCGTTCAGAGCTGGTCGCCGCGCTGCACCTGCGGCTTGGGCAGCCGCAGACGGCGCATCTGGAGGGTGCGCATCAGCCCGTAGGCGACGGCGCCCTTGTGGCTCTTGTCGGGGAGCCGCTTGCGCAGCTGCTGGCGCAGCCGGAACGCGGTGACGAACGAGTCGACCACGATCGCCACGATCACGACCAGCCACAGCAGCAGCGACAGGCTCTGGAGGGAGCCGATGATGCTCATCACGAGGATCAGGACCGCGACCGGCAGGAAGAACTCGGCCACCCGGAACCGCGAGTCGACGTAGTCGCGGGTGAATTTGCGCACCGGCCCCTTGTCCCTGACCGGCAGATACCGCTCGTCGCCACCGGCCAGCGCCTGGCGCTGCTTGGCCATCTCGGTGCGGCGGGCGTCGCGGGCCTGCCGCGTGGCCGCCTTGCGGTCGGTCGGCGCGGTGACGGCCTTGCGGCGCTGGCTCTGGGCCTCACTGCGCTTCGGAGTGGGGCGACCCTTGGGAGCCTGCGGGTCACGTACCTGGTCCTCGATCACCGCGGTGGTCGAGACCTGCTCATCTTCGGAACGACGTCGGAACACACCTCCAGGTTACGTGGTTCCCGGGCCCGGCCCCAGCCCCTCACCTACTCCTTGGGCCTGAGGTCACCGAACCGTGATCGTCCCTACGGATGACCGCATCCGCACCCGAACAGTGCGGTAATGGAACCAGGGCCCGTAGGCTGGGGTCTGTAGAGGTGCTGAGGCATGCTGGAGCAGTTGCCGGAGAAGGGGGCGCGCGAGGCCCATGAGCGGTGTCATGAAGCGGATGGGACTGATTTTCCGCGCGAAGGCCAACAAGGCCCTGGACAGGGCCGAGGACCCGCGCGAGACGCTCGACTACTCGTACCAGAAGCAGCTCGAACTGCTGCAGAAGGTACGGCGGGGCGTGGCGGACGTCGCCACCTCCCGTAAGCGGCTCGAATTGCAGCTCACGGAGTTGCAGAAGAAGTCGTCGACCTACGAGGACCAGGGGCGCAAGGCGCTGGCGCTGGGCCGTGAGGACCTGGCCCGCGAGGCGCTGTCGCGCCGGGCCGCCCTCCAGCAGCAGGTCGCCGACCTGGAGACGCAGCACACCACGCTCCAGGGCGAGGAGGAGAAGCTCACGCTCGCCTCCCAGCGGCTCCAGGCCAAGGTGGACGCCTTCCGCACCAAGAAGGAGACCATCAAGGCCACGTACACCGCGGCCCAGGCGCAGACCCAGATCGGCGAGGCGTTCTCCGGCATCTCCGAGGAGATGGGCGACGTCGGCATGGCGATCCAGCGTGCCGAGGACAAGACCGAGCAGCTCAGGGCCCGCGCGGGCGCTCTCGACGAGCTGCTGGCCTCGGGCGCGCTCGACGACCCGAGCGGTCTGGCCAAGGACGACATCCAGTCCGAGCTCGACCGTCTCTCCGGCGGCAGCGACGTCGAGCTGGAGCTCCAGCGGATGAAGGCCGAGCTGGCCGGCGGCAGCGCGCCGCAGGCGATCGAGGGAGGGCAGGGCGGTCAGGCCGCCAAGCCCGAGCCGCAGGACACCCCGCGGTTCGACAAGCAGTAGGTCTCACCGGCAGGAGGTCATGACCGGCGGTAGGTCGTGACCAGCGGTGGATGTGGACTGCGGTGGACGTGGACAGGACGCGCGCCGCAGGGGTACGCAGGACAGGCAGGCTCGGCCGCCGGGCGGCACGTCAGCAGGGTTACGGAGGAGGCCGTCATGATCGTACGGATCATGGGGGAGGGCCAGGTCGGGCTCGACGAGAGCCATCTCGGCGAGCTGAACAAGCTGGACGACGAGCTGCTCGCCGAGGTCAGGAACGGGGACGAGGAGGGCTTCCGGCGCACGCTGGGCGCCCTGCTCGACGCGGTCCGCCGCTTCGGCGAGCCGGTGCCCGACGACTCCCTGGAGCCGTCGACACTGATCCTGCCGTCGCCGGACGCGAGCCTCGAAGAGGTCCGTGAACTGCTCAACGACGACGGACTGATCCCGGGCTGAGGGCGGGGCACCGGGCGGGTACGGGGCGCGCCGGGCTTCCCGTACCGTTGCCTACCGTGCAGTATCCGCTTCCGCCGAGGAATCCTCTCGTGGGCCCCAGCCGCTGGCTGCGGGCGCATCAGGGGACGGCTGACGCGGGTCTCGCCGCCCTCGTCTTCGCGGTGATCCTGGCCGGCACGGTGGCCGGGATCCAGACGTACCGGCTCGGCCTGGTCGACACCGCGCTCGCGGCGCTGGCCTGCGGGTCGCTCGTCCTGCGCCGCCGCGTCCCGTGGGCGGTGCTGGTCTTCACCTGTGTGCTCTCCGCGGTCTTCATCGCGCTGCGCCCGGTGGACGGCCGGATCCCGGTGATCTTCGCGGTGGCCCTCGCCCTGTGCACCGTCGCCGCCCGCACCGACCGGCACACCACCTGGGTGACCGGCCTGCTGGTCAGCGTCGGACTGACCGCGCTGGCCATGTCCTGCGGTCCGGGGCCCTGGTACGGGCAGTCCAACTTCGGCGTCTTCGCCTGGACGGGCATGGCCGCGGCGGCCGGTGACGCGGCCCGCAGCCGCCGCGCGTACGTCGCCGCCGTCGAGGAACGGGCGCTGCGCGCGGAACGCAGCCGCGAGGAGGAGGCCAGGCGGCGGGTGGCGGAGGAACGGATGCGGATCGCCCGCGAGCTGCACGACGTGGTCGCCCACCACATCGCCCTGGTCAATGTGCAGGCCGGGGTCGCCGCGCACGTCATGGACAGCAGGCCCGACCAGGCCAAGCAGGCCCTCGCGCACGTCCGCGAGGCGAGCCGGTCCGCCCTGCACGAACTGCGCGCCACCGTCGGCCTGTTGCGCCAGTCGGGAGAGCCCGAGGCGCCGATGGAACCGGCGCCGGGCCTCGCCGTCCTCGATCAGCTCCTCGACGGCTTCCTGCGCGCCGGGCTGCGCGTCACCGTCGAATGCGCGGTCGACGGCCACGAGGTGCGCGAGGACGCGCGTGCCGGGCCGGGGGAGCGGGGCGGGGGCGCGGCGGACGACCCGGCCGTGCCGCCGCTGCCCGCCAGCGTCGACCTCACCGCGTACCGCGTGATCCAGGAGTCCCTCACGAACGTGCAGAAGCACGCGGGCCCCGGCGCGGGCGCCGTCGTCCGCATCCGCCGTGAGCCGGGCGTGCTCGAAGTCGTGGTGGACGACGACGGCGCGCCCGGCGAGGCCGCCTCGCTGCTGCCGTCCGGCGCGCTGCCGGGGCCCCGGCGCGGCAGCGGTGCAGGCGGTACGGGCGGTACGGGTGGCGCGGGCGGTACGGGGGACGGCGGCCCGCCGTGTCCCGCCGATCCGCGCGACGGCGCCCCCGGCGGCCACGGCCTGCTCGGCATGCACGAACGGGCCAGCGCGCTCGGCGGCATGTGCCGCACCGGTGCCCGCCCCGGCGGCGGCTTCCGCGTCTGGGTCCGGCTCCCGCTCTCCACGCCCCCGCACCCGGCCGCCGCCCCGGCCGTCCCGCCGCGCGCCCAGGGGAGCGCCGGATGATCGGCACCGGCCGCCTCGCCGACGAGCGCGAGCGGGGACCGCTGCGCGTCGTCCTCGCCGACGACCAGGCCCTGCTGCGCGGCGCGCTGCGCGTCCTGGTGGAGTCCGAGCCCGACATGGAGGTGGTCGGGGAGGCCACCGACGGCGCGGAGGCGGTCGCACTGGCCAGGACCGCAAGCCCCGACGTGGTGCTGATGGACATCCGGATGCCCCGTACCGACGGCCTCGCCGCCACCCGCGAGATCACCGCCGACCCGGAGCTGACCGGGGTCGCGGTGCTGGTGCTGACCACCTTCGAGGCCGACGAGTACGTGGTGCAGGCGATCCTCGCGGGGGCCGCGGGCTTCCTCGGCAAGGGCGCGGAGCCCGAGGAACTGCTCGGCGGCATCAGGACGGTGGCGGCGGGCGACGCGCTGCTGTCGCCGTCCGCGACCAAGAGCCTGATCGCGCGTTTCGTGTCGCAGCAGATCGACGCCGGGGTCCGTACGGTCGCCGGTCTCGACGCGCTGACCGTCCGGGAGCGGGAGGTGCTGATCGAGGTGGCGGGCGGGCTGTCCAACGCGGCCATCGCGGCGCGCCTCGGCGTCAGCCCGCTCACCGTCAAGACCCACATCAACCACACCATGGCCAAGCTCGCCGCCCGCGACCGCGCCCAACTGGTCGTCGCCGCCTACGAGTCGGGCCTGGTCCGCCCCCACCCCCGCTGACCGCGCCCCCCGGCCGGGCCCGTCGCCCGCCCCGCCACCGCCCGCCCGCCCGCAGCGGAGCCGCCTCGTCAGACTCCTCAGAGGAAGGTCTCCGAGGGGATGTACGGCATCGGCGGGCGCATGCCGCGCAGGCAGACGAATCCGGCGTTGGCGATCTCCAGGCCGGCGGCGATCCCGACGTCCAGGGCCCAGTCCTGCTCGGCGGTCAGCCGGTCGACGCGGGCGGTCTCGCCCTCGGGGACGCTCAGCAGCGCGGCGGTCAGGAGGCGGGAGGCAAGACGCCGCGAGGTGGCGGCGATCAGCTCGACGCTGCCGCCGCGCAGGTAGCAGTAGCCGCTGCCCGCGAGGTCGTCGACCACGAACAGCCGGTGGTGGCGCAGCAGTTCCTCGTGGTCGGCGCCGTGCGCGCCGCCCCGGGTCCTGCGGTCGAGGGAGTCCAGCAGGTCGCGGTGGCGGGCGGTGCCCTCGTGCACCGCGCCGTCCGGCGGCTTGAGACCGGCCGCGTCCACCGGGCCCGTGAGCCGCATCGCGGGGTGCAGCGTGAAACCGGCCCTGCGGTACGTACGGGCCGCCACCGGGTGCCGCGAGCCGCAGATGATGCCGCGCAGGCACGCCCTGCCGTGCACCAACGCCCGCGCGAGCAGCGCCTTTCCGACGCCCTTGCCCTGCGCGCCGGGCACCACGGCCAGCAGCGACAGGCCCCAGGTGCCCTCGCGCCGGGTGGACAGCGCGACCCCGACCGGGCCCGCCGTCCCGTCCTCGATCAGCCAGCAGCCGCCGGGGTCGCTGCGCGCCAGGTGCCGGGTGGTGCTGTGCTGTCTGGCGATCTCCGCGGCCGGTAACGGCCCTTGCGGCGCCTCGCCCTTCAGCACGTGCGAGGCGCCGAAGGCGGCGGACGAGATCACCCGCACGACTTCGGCGTCCTCCTCGTCGTCACGTACCGGTCGAAGGATCACGCGTCCATCATCGCGCCGCGCGTTACGGCAGGGCCAGCATCTGCTCCAGTGCCAGCTTCGCGAAGTGCTCGGTCTCCGCGTCGACCTGGATGCGGTTGACGAGCTTGCCGTCGGCCAGCGACTCCAGCGTCCACACCAGGTGCGGCAGGTCGATCCGGTTCATCGTCGAGCAGAAGCAGACGGTCTTGTCGAGGAAGACGATCTGCTTGTCGGGGTGGGAGTTGGCGAGCCTGCGCACCAGGTTCAGCTCGGTGCCCAGCGCCCACGCGGAACCGGCGGGGGCCTCGTCCAGCATCGTGATGATGTGCTCGGTCGAGCCGACGTAGTCCGCCGCCGCGACCACCTCGTGCTTGCACTCGGGGTGCACCAGGACGTTGACGCCGGGAATCCGGGCGCGGACGTCCTCGACCGACTCCAGCGAGAAGCGGCCGTGCACCGAGCAGTGGCCGCGCCACAGGATCATCTTGGCCGCGCGGAGCTGCTCGACGGTCAGACCGCCGTTCGGCTTGTGCGGGTTGTAGACGACGCAGTCGTCCAGCGAGAAGCCCATGTCGCGTACGGCGGTGTTGCGGCCGAGGTGCTGGTCGGGGAGGAAGAGCACCTTCTCGCCCCGCGAGAAGGCCCACTCCAGCGCGCGCCGGGCGTTGGACGAGGTGCAGATGGTGCCGCCGTGGCGGCCGGTGAAGGACTTGATGTCGGCGGAGGAGTTCATGTACGACACCGGCACGGTGACGTCGGCGACGCCCGCCTCGGCGAGCACGTCCCAGCACTCCGCGACCTGCTCGGCGCTGGCCATGTCGGCCATCGAGCAGCCCGCGGCGAGGTCGGGCAGGATGACCTGCTGCCGCTCCGAGGTGAGGATGTCGGCCGACTCGGCCATGAAGTGCACACCGCAGAAGACGATGTACTCGGCCTCCGGCCTGGCGGCGGCGTCCCGCGCGAGCTTGAAGGAGTCGCCGGTGACGTCCGCGAACTCGATCACCTCGTCGCGCTGGTAGTGGTGGCCGAGGATGAAGACCTTGTCGCCGAGGCGGGCCTTGGCGGCGCGGGCGCGCTCCACCAGGTCCGGGTCGGACGGTGCGGGCAGGTCCCCGGGGCACTCGACTCCGCGCTCGCTGCGGGGGTCGGACTCCCGGCCGAGCAGGAGGAGTGCGAGAGGCGTGGGCTGTACGTCCAGCGGTTGCGTCGTGGTCACGGGCCCGTAGCCCTTTCTTTGCAGCGCAGACCTTTTCGTCTACTTGACGTTATCTATGATAGCCCGTTCGTGTCAGATTGACGATGCCGGTTTCGTCAATGTGACGCATTCGCTCTCACCGCTCCCGGCGCCCTCCCTCGCCGCCGCCGCGGTGTGCGAGCATGGAGGGGAATAAGTCGTAGCGGACCTCGACACGCACGGAATGAATCCGCGCGGTTGCCGGTTAGCAGTCGGTAGCCAGCAGTCCGTACAACCCGGGAGAGAAGCACATGACGGTTCAGGACGAGACCACCACGACGGACGGCATCCTCCTGTCCGACGCTGCCGCCATCAAGGTGAAGACCCTGCTGGAGCAGGAGGGCCGTGAGGACCTCGCTCTGCGCGTCGCCGTCCAGCCCGGTGGCTGCTCGGGACTGCGCTACCAGCTCTTCTTCGACGAGCGCTCGCTCGACGGCGACGTGGTCAAGGACTTCGGCGGCGTCAAGGTCGTCACCGACCGGATGAGCGCCCCGTACCTGGGCGGCGCCTCGATCGACTTCGTCGACACCATCGAGAAGCAGGGCTTCACGATCGACAACCCGAACGCCACCGGCTCCTGCGCCTGCGGCGACTCGTTCAGCTAACCGGTCCGCGGGCGGGGCCCCGCCCGGGCGACCCGGAACAAAAAAGCGGGGGGGGGCCGCAAAGGGGGGGGGGGGGGGAACCCCTCCGTCCCCCCCACCGGGGTGGGGCGCACCCAAAAGTTCCCAGCAAGAAGGTGTGGGCCTCTTTCCCTA